>JBATES010000206.1:0-5451 GCA_049664145.1 Smithella sp. | reverse complement strand
GGGGGGATATATTATTTTTATGTAGGGCGCGATCACTGAGCGCGCCGTCTTGCGGACTGCTCGGCGAGCAGTCCCTAGTGTAGTGCGTCTAACGCTTCTTTACATTTGTTGATCTTTCCTAATATTTTCTCCACCGACGCACTCCAAACGAACACTTGAGGGTTTTGGTTGTGATTTTCCAAATATTCGTTGATGGCGGAAATCAATTCCGGAACGCTGGAGAAAGACCCGCGCCGGATACGTTTGTCGGTGATTTCGCGGAACCAGCGCTCGACCATGTTCAACCAAGAACTGGAGGTCGGCGTAAAATGTAGATGAAACCGCGGATGGCGCTTGAACCATGCCTTGACACGCGGGTGCTTGTGCGTGGCATAATTGTCCACGATCAGATGAAGATCCTGATCTGTTGGTGTTTGCGTATCGATCTTCTTGAGGAACCGGATAAACTCCTGGTGCCGATGGCGCGGCATACAATCGCCAATGACCTTGCCGTCGAGCATGCTCAGAGCCGCAAACAAAGTCGTTGTGCCGTTGCGCTTGTAATCGTGAGTTTGTCGTGCTGGAATTCCCGATCTGAGGGGAATAAGCGGTTGCGTGCGCTCCAGTGCCTGTATTTGGCTCTTTTCGCCCACGTACAGAACCAAAGCCTTCTCCGGCGGGTTCAGATACAGGCCCACGACATCGGTCAGCTTCTCGACAAAGTTTTTGTCTCGGCTGAGTTTGAAAGTTTCTATTAAATGGGGTTTGAGGTTGTGCATTCGCCAGATGCGACGAATACTGGCCTCTGACAAATGCTGTGCCTTGGCCATGCTGCGCGTGCTCCAATGCGTGGCATTCTGAGGTTTCGTATGCAAGGTGGCTTCGACAACGGCCTTGATTTTGGCTGGCGCGATACGATGCCTGCGGCCCGGACGGGGAGCATCCTTTTCGAGACCAGCCAAACGCAATGCCAGAAATCTTTCTCGCCAGAGCTGTATGGTCGGACGCGACAGACCCAACGTGGCGGCTATATCCTGATTGCTTACGCCGCCTGCGGCCATAAGGATGATTTTGCCTCGCTGAACCTGCCTCAAGGGTAATGAACGACTTCGTGACCATGTTTCCAATGTCGCCTGCTCCGCACTTTCGAGGATGATGGGTTTTGTTGTTCGGCTCATGGAGAATCATATTACATATCCAAGTTTATATGTCAAGCTATTTGTGACGCACTACACTAGGTCAACTTTCAGAAACTCGTTATCGTCTAATATGAAGCAATAACCAACATACCCTTTATCTACGTTATTCCAAAGAAAGGGGAAGCTCGTATCTCTAAACGGTGGGAAAAGAACCATAACCCCGATAATCCCTATAACGGAAGCCAGTATTCCCCTTTGTTTTTTGTTGATCTTCATGTCTTTCTTTAAAGGTCTTCTGCCGCCGACTTTCAATCATCTTATTCCCACGAATATTTACTACACTAAAGCATGAACCGGTTCGGATTAAAAGAAGGCCGATACCACCATCGCGACTGATAGGCCTATAAGTATAATTACAGTTGTCCAGGATGCAATGTTCATCAGACGGCCGTTGACGTAATCTCCCATAATTCGTTTATCGTTGATCAAAAGCAGCATGAAAATTAAGACGAAAGGCAGGAGGATTCCGTTAATGACCTGAGAATAAAACATTATCTTTATCAAAGGCACATCGGGCAAAAGAATAATTCCGGAGCCAAAAGCAATCATCAAAGAATAAAGTCCATAGAACTGCGGCGCTTCAATAAATTTACTATTCAGACTCGATTCCCAACCAAAAGCTTCACAAACGGTATAAGCGGTTGAAAGTGGCAGGATAGAAGCGGCAAACAGCGAAGCGTTGAGCAAGCCAAAGGCAAACAGCAAAGCGGCATAGGAACCGGCGAGCGGTGCCAGCGCGAGTGCCGCATCCTTGGCTGTTTCAATTTTCAGTCCATTTTGAAATAAAGTAACAGCGCAAAGCATAATGATAAAAAACGCTACGACATTGACGGTGATTGAACCAAAAACAACGTCCATTCGCGCGTATTTATAACTTTCAGCCTTTAATCCTTTATCAACGATGGACGACTGCAAATAAAACTGCATCCAGGGAGCGATGGTTGTTCCGATAATACCAACGGCCATCGTCAGCATGCCGGAATCGAAATGCAGGCTTGGTGTAACGGAGGCAACCCCTATAGCTGGCCAGTTGGGATTAATCAGAAATCCCGATATAATATAGGAAAGATAAAAAAGGCAGGCCAGTAGAAACGCTTTTTCCACCGATTTATAATTTCCCTTGACCACAAGCCACCAGACGAAAAAAGCGCCCACCGGAACGGAAACATATTTGCTGACACCGAATATTTCCATGCTGGCGGCAATACCGGCAAATTCGCACAGTGTATTTCCCAGGTTGGCTAAAAGTAAAATGATCATCAGATAGAACGTGATTTTTGCGCCGAATCGCTCTCTGATTAAATCGGAAAGCCCTTTGCCGGAAACAACCCCCATTCTGGCGCATATTTCCTGAATGATAACCAAAGCCACCGTAACGGGAATCAGAATCCAGATCAGACTTAATCCATAATGGGCGCCGGCTAGCGAATAAGTCGTTATCCCGCCAGCATCATTATCCACATTGGATGTAATGATTCCGGGACCGATGAGAGCGAAAAAGAGTCCCGCTTTCAGCCAACCGGCCTGCCACAATTTTATCCAATGCGCTTTTATTTTTTCCATTATTTCATCTTAATAGATTCGCTTATTTTCCCAGTTCGGGAGCCACAATTTCCAGGAGATTTTTAAAAATGATGGTGCCTTGCATTTTTTCGTCTTCATCCACAACTGGAATAGCCGTAACCGCGTATTTGGCAAATTGTTCGGCAATGGTATCGTCTTTATCATCAAGTTTCACCGAGATAACCCTGTCATCCATGATGTCTTCTAGTTTCTGATCTTCGGTGGCCAGAATCAAATCACGCAGACTGATAACACCCAGCAGACGTTCGTCTTCATTAATGACATAAACATAATAAACAAGATCGACATTGGCCGCTTCCAAACGGAATTTTTCTAGAGCTTCTTTGACCGTGGTTGAAGGGCTGAAACTCAAGTAGGACGTCGTCATCATACCGCCGGCTTCCCGCTCAGGATGAGTCAACAATTCTTTCACATCATCGGCAATATCCTTTTCCATTTCATTCAAAATTCCTTCGGCCTTGGCTTTGGGCAAATCAGCCAAAAGATCAGCGGCTTCCGATAAAGACATCTCTTCGATAATGTCTGATGCCTTTTCCGAGTTGAGATCTTTAATCAGACTAACCTGAACTTTCGGGTCTGTTTCCTCTAGCGCTTCCGCTGCGGTTTCAACATCAAGAGCCTGAAAAACAGCGGTACGCTGTTTAATATCAAGTTCTTCAAGAATATCGGCAAGGTCGGCCGGATGGATCTGGCTTAATCTGCTTTGGGCAATATTCAATTGCAATAGATCTGGAGAGTTCAATGGCTGCGTAAATTTCCACGGAATAAAATTATTGGTCAGTTTGTAATCAAATAGACCTTGCAAAATTGCATCCAATAATTTGATTAAGCCAACACGACGGATCAAGCCGCGGAAGCCAACGTCAACGTGCACAAGATGCAATCGCTGTCTTGCTTTTAAAAACTGGAGATCGTTTACCCGTCTGATTTTTGCTCCATATGTATCTACGATCTGCTTGTCCAGAAGGGCGTCTTTGAGCAACAATTCCCCTTCTTTTAAATGAAGAGGAGAAAGTTCCGCAATGGATTCTGCGGAGACGGATATGGACAAATCCATATCCAGAACATCCTTCCACGGCAGGAAAAGAGGACTTTTTTTCTGAGCTGAGCTGAAGATTATACCGGTAACGATTGGATAAGGCTCTACGAATTCCGCGGTCAAATCATAAACGCGGCCCAGTGTCTCGCCTGTGGCGCCAATAATGTTTCTCCCCAGTATTTCACTTAAAAACAAAAAAACCTGAAGTTCGCGATCTTCCGCCATATTATCCCTTCCCAGTCACTGGCTTACATCAGTTTTTATTTTCAATCGAAAGTGTTTTTGTTTTCTATATCATTTTTTTCTTTCAAACCACTTGAGCAGCCAGTAGTTGGCAAAACCGATTATAACCATAGCTAACAGAAAAGCCGGATAAGCAATTCTCCAGTTATGAGGTCCGGTCATCATAGACCACTCTGACATCCCGCCAATTCCAGCCAGGAGTGTGAGCGGCATAAAGATAGTGGTGATGAATGTCAGCCGCCTGACTATCTTGTTTGTCTGGTTGGCAGTTTTAGTCATCTGGTTGTTGAGCAGCGACAGGTATATTTCCATGAGACTGGTGACTATTTCACGGTAAGACTCAGTCAGTTCGAAGAATTTTGTAAGATGGTCATAGATGTCCCGATAGTGGAAGATGGCTTTTTCTGATATGAAGGGACAATCTTTACGACAGATCTTAACGAGGATCTCCCGCTCATGGAAGAGACTCTTACGGATGCTCAAAAGGTCACGACGCAATCGGATCATCTCGGCGGGGTTGAAATTGGAAACGTCGGCCAGCATGGTTTCTTCCTGGTTATCCAGTTCATCTTCCAGCGCTTCAATCGCCAAAAACTTTTGATCCACCACGTGATCCAAAATGACGTGCATCAGGAATGCTGGTCCGTGCCGGACGTTCTCGATATCTGTCCCCACGATGTGCGCAATGCCGTCCAATATTTTTCGATTGTCGGAATTGCGCTGGCTGACGGTCACCAGAAAGTTTTCACCGATAAACAGATCGATCTCGCCAATCGAAAGTTTTTTGTTTGAATAGTCAAACGCGTTGAAAATAATAAAAGTATTTCGCGGAAAGTCTTCAATCTTGGGAATCTGGTTTTCGTCTAAACAATCCTCAATAGAAAGTGGATGGAGATCCAAGAGACAGATGAGTTTCGAGAGTTCCTCTTTCTCTGGTTGACAGTAATCCAGCCACATAAAGCCGCCATTCTTTGTTGCAGCCATAGCTTTATCAACAGTTTCGGCGCTTGTGAACTTGCCTTTCTGAGAAATATGATAAAATTTTGATTCGGACATGACTGCCTCTGTTGATTTCAAATGTCTATGTTTTTCTGTATTAAAACCTAAATATAAACTTATATTAACCCAGATTACGCAATAGAGTTTAAAGTTGGAAGGTTTACGGGCAATGCGAAACGTGATGTTTTGTCCCAGAGCCCCAGAAACCACTCCCTGCGTTTCATGGCCAGTGATAACTTCAGAATGCGACGGTTACCATCCTTCACCATATAGCCGCCCATGGCAAATAGTTTGTATCGCAACGTCGACATCTTCTGCCGGACTTTCGTTCCAATAATGCTCTGACGAAACAAACTCATCAGATTGTAAGCCAGCATGACCATGTTTAATGCCGCCTCCGTGCCGTAA
>JBATES010000205.1:0-1631 GCA_049664145.1 Smithella sp. | reverse complement strand
TGGAGTTCCTTTGAAACGCGATCCACCGCTGTGACAAGATCATCATCAAGTGTCATCTGAATGGTTCTCATATCGCACCTCTATAATGTGGCTTTTTATAGCTATATTAATCCACATTGTAGACTATGTCAAATCGATTTTTTCGGCCAACGAAAAGATCAGCCGGAGCGTAGCGATCGGCTGTATTGCCTGGTTGGGAAATACATTATGATATTGCTCATTTATGGTGGCAATCAATATACTTATTAATAATAATCATCATCAATGCCATCATTTTGAAACCACCCATTGTCTTCTTGAAATTTTTTCTCTTCATACCATCTTTCAAACTCAGCCTTTGAGTATTCTCCATGATAAGACGGCCAATCTATGCCGTATCTCGTTTCCAAGTACGTCCAGTATGCTGCATTTTTTTTACGACTTTCGTCTTCTTCTTCGTGACACTCCCTACACAGCACATAAACGTCGTCGAATCTCTCATTGTATAAACATTCGTAGTTGCTATGGTGAACATCCAGTGGTTTTTTTTCAAAGCAACCTTCACATTTATATTCTGCCAATTGTCTTGCAAATTTTGCTTTATTTTTCCATTCCGCAGAATGGAGATATTGCTTGTAACCAATTAATTTGCTTTTGGGACCGAGGTATGGATTTTTTGCTAACAACTCTTCCCTATCTTCATTTTTCCGTAATGAATAGACTGCTTCTTCTGGGAACAATCGTTGTTGTTTCATAATATTATCATCCCAACGGCGAGTGCGGATGCGCAACTCGCCGTACGGGCGCGCGCAGCGCGGCCGTACGACGAAATCAGCGGGGAACGTAGCGAGTCCGCTGTATTGATTTGTTAAGCCTTTTTTCTCTCGATAAGATATCCAGAAACATACTTATGAATGATGCTGGATACCAGAGTCTGGTAAGGAATACCCTCTTGCACCGCGATGACCTGTACCTGATCCAAGTCTTTTGAAGACATGCGAATGTTTATCCTCTTGTCTTTTTGTAGAGTGTTTTTTGCATACTGCTGAAGTTTCTTTATTTCCTTCTTCGCATTCTTAACCGGTACCCATTCTCCGCGTTCGTATGATTCAAGGATATCTTTTTCCTCATCATCTAGAATTATTTTTTTCATTTCTTTCCCCTCAAATACTTGTTTGTAGCTTTCCTGCTCGGTATAATTGTTTTAAGAAATATCTCTTCATTGTGTTCAACATAAGGAACAAGATATGCATAAGCATCAATTATAACCACAGCAATTTTTTGTCCGGGATACCTTTCTTGATTTGGATGTTCAATGGTATCGAGAACTTCTCCTTTTTCCATTAGCAGGACAACTTGTTCAAAGCAAATGCCCCTGCTGTTCTTTAATAATTCATTCTTTTCATTGTCCCATCTGAATATATTCATATATATAAGCTACGCCAATGTGTGCCTTATGTCAATATCATTTTTTGGCTTAACGGCGAGTTGAACAAAATCACGGCGGGCTGGCATGCTTGCATGTCAAGGCCGACGGGATTTGCGCTCGAACGATTTGTTCGACCGCGCGAATCAGCGCGTGGTCGAACTAATCGGGCGAGTGCGGATGCGGTTGTTATGCCTATTTTCTGATTAATTCGACCGCTGGATTT
>JBATES010000204.1:0-14952 GCA_049664145.1 Smithella sp. | reverse complement strand
GGATCCCCGTTATCCTTCAGGGGGATTTCCATTTTCAGCAAATCATCATAAGATACACAATTCGCATTCCCTGAATCAGACTTCTCCGGATTTAGAAAATCCTGCCCTTCTTCGCTTTGCCATTGCCATTCCTGCCCGCCATTCACACACAACAGGGCCTGATCAAAATGAAGCATTTTTAGTGCTTCAACCACATTCTCCCATAAATCATCCATGTTCTGTGTCTTGCTCACCTCTATTTGCATGGACAGAAAAGAGCGGCGCTTCTGGCTGATGCCCGTTATGTCCGTCACGTCCTGAAACCATCCGTAGAACTTGTCAAAGGCCAGATACTCCAGATAACCGAGCTTGCGGACCAGGAAAATCATGGCGACCAGCAGCACCGCCAGCATCGGGCCGAACAACGCCCTGCCGCGGATGGTGATCATCAGGATACCCAAAACACACAGCAGCATCGTGATGCCGTAGATGATCAGCACGACTTTTCCGGACGACAGCCCCAGATTAAGGAACATGTGATGGATATGCTCTCTGTCCGCCTTGAACATGGATCGCCCCGTGATGAACCGGCGGATCGGGGAAAGAAGGGAATCGAAAATGGGCACGCCCAGCGCGAGCAGCGGGATCAGCATCAAAACACCGACGTGGCTTTTGACCGAACCGCGTATCGCCAGAAGGGCAATGAGATAACCGAGAAAATAACTGCCGCCGTCACCCAGAAAAACTGTGGCGGGATTAAAATTATACTTCAGGAAACCCAGGACGGCGCCGCCCAGGATAACGAAATAGGCCGCGACAAGATATTCTCCCTTGATTGTCGAGGACACGACCATCGCCGCGCTCGTGAAGAAAACGATCCCGGCCGCCAGGCCGTCCAGACCATCAATCAGATTAATCGCGTTAATCAGCAGGAGGAACCAGAAGACCGTCACGACATAACTGGTAAGCAACGCAAAATGCACACCGGTGATGCCGATAGAAAGAGCCGATATTTTAGCGCCCCCGACAAAAGCCAGCGTCGCCGCGACAATTTGAAAAAACAGCTTCACCCACGGATTGAGACGGCGGAAATCATCCCACAGGCCGCAAGACAACACCACGCACGCGCCGATATATCCCAGCGACTCATTAAAGCTGAATTTATACAAATGCGATACATTCGGAATCAGAGTAATGGCCAGCAATGACGTAATGACAAAAGATAAAAAGACTGCCAGACCTCCGATGCGCGGGATCGGTTCCGTATGAACTTTGCGCTCCATCGGCATATCAAGCGCGCCCCACCGTATGCCCAGAAACCGCACCACCGGCGTAAAAAAAATCGACAGACTCAAAGCGATCACGAACAGCAATATCAATGTAGTAATCATCGACATAATTTACATTACCACAAAACCATTGTGGAGTCCCCGGTTTTCAAATTCTGAGTTTGGAAATATTCTTCCATGGCACAATCGAAATGTTTTCGTTGGTCAGCGCTTTATCTCCGCCATAAATAAGCCATGACGGCAAGTCCGCCTGTCCGGCCAGCTTGCCCCAAATCTTTAGTGAGGAAAAGAAGTCCGGCGCAATGGTCTGTCCGGACTTAATTTCAATTGCATTGAGTCTGTCTCCAGCTTCCAGGATCAGATCAATTTCTAGACCTTTACTATCTCTCCAATAAAAAAGATTTGACGGCAACCCCTGGTTGAATCGACTTTTTAAAAATTCGGTCACCACAAAAGTCTCAAATATCGCGCCGCGCTGCGCATGAAATCGAAGCTGTGCCGGTGTGTGAATTCCCAACAGCCAGGCCGCCAAACCGACGTCCAGGAAATATAATTTGGGCGCCTTAATCAATCTTTTATTGAAGTTTCTATGATGCGGGCGGAGCAAATAAATAAGATAACTTGCCTCCATTACCGATATCCACGCCGCCGCGGTATTATGCGTAATGCCACAATCAAAGGCGAGTGATGACAAATTAAGAATTTGACCGGTGCGAGCGGCACACATCTTGACGAAGCGTTGGAACGCGGAGAGGTCGCGAACGTTGATCAATTGTCGCGCATCCCGTTCGACATAGGTTGCAATATATCCGGAAAACCAGTCGCCGGGAAGGATATTGCGGTTGTAAAGAGGAGGGTAGAGTCCCCTTACAAGCAGCGCTTCGAGAGATTTTGGAAGCTTACGGACGGATAAAAGTTCAGTTGTGTCAAAAGGGAGCAAGTGGATCAACCCGACGCGACCAGCCAGCGATTGACTAATACCTGATAGAAGGCCGAATTGCTGAGAACCTGTTAACACAAACATACCGGGGATGATTTTCTCATCAACTTTTGTCTGAAGATAAGAGAAAAGTTTCGGCGCACGCTGAACTTCATCCAATATCGCGCCGTCGGGAAAACCGGCCAGGAGACCGCGTGGGTCGCTTTCAGCAGTGAATCTAACATCCGGATCTTCCAGCGACAGATATGGTTTCGAAGGAAAGGTCAGCTTGGCCAGAGTGGTCTTGCCGGATTGACGCGGACCGGTAACGGCAACAATGGGGAAGCCTTTTGCCAGACGGAGAAGGGTTTTTTGTGCTGTTCTCGTTATCATGGGTAGACTTTATGCGTAATCGTACATATTGTCAATACAATTTACAATCGGAGCGCGTAAGGAATTAAACATTGAACCTGGAACGTAGAACTGTTTTTTTTACTCTTCACCCTTCACATTTCACAATTCCCCAGCCACTGTCTTTCCCTTCACCATTTGCCGCTTGACACGTTATAAATCCTGTTGTACCATTTGTACAAAATGTACACAGGAGATAAAACAATGCCCACAAAAATATCCACGGCTGACGCCAGAAAAAATTTTTCTAATATTGTTAACCGTGTATCCTTTGGAAAGGAACCGATTATTTTAACCAGAAGAGGCGAAGAAATCGCCGCGCTGGTCGGAATGGACGAACTCCGATTGCTACAGGAAATTGAAGATCGTATAGATATTGAAGATGCGATCAAAGCCATTAAAGAACCTGGGAAGGATATACCTACAGATCAATTTTGGAAAAAACTAGGCCTCTAAAATGAAATACGCCATAAAGTTCAGACCTGCGGTAGAAAAAGATATCGGCCATCTCCTCCCAAAAGAACTCATACGAATAAAAAGAAAAATCGAATCTCTTGCTGAAAATCTGCCGGATCGTGCTGCAACAAAGATGAAAGGGAATAATAATTTTCATAAAGTAAGAGTCGGGGATTACAGAATCGTGTATGAAATACATGATGATGTTCTTGTTATACTGGTCGTAAAAATCGGCCACAGAAAAGACATTTATAAAAAACTTTCATAACCTGCCTGATGCTTAGAACTCTTGCTGGTTCTCTTACTGGTTCAAGCTTGCAGCTTGAACCGGAACATTTCGGAGCAGGAAACATCCCTGCTCCAGCCACATGGTCTTTCTTATTCCCCCTCATCCTAACCTTCTCCCGCCAGGGGAGAAGGAACCGCTGAACCTGTCTTTCCTTCAGCCCTCCGTCCTCAGTCCTCCGATCTTTCCCCATTACCCATAACCCCTTACCTGCCGTATGGCGCCCATAACCCATGACCCATAACCTTTTTTAACCTTGAACCATGAACAGTCGTTTTCTTTCCCCTTGACATATTGTAATTTATAAAATACAATTCAACCATGTTTGGGATGATCGAGAGTGCCACATTTTCCAAATGGTTAAGTGGACTGAAGGACCGACAGGCACGAATGCGCGTTTACGTACGGCTTGATCGGTTGAGCTTGGGAAATTTTGGTGATGCAGGGCCAATCGGGGAAGGCCTTTCCGAATTGCGTATTCACTATGGGCCAGGTTATCGATTGTATTATATTCAACGCGGCATGCGAGTCGTGATGTTATGCGGTGGTGATAAGTCTTCTCAGCCCCGCGATATTAAAAAAGCTAAAATAATCGCTAAGGAATGGAAGGATTAAATTATGTCTGAAAAATTTACCAAATACGATACAGCGAAATATCTCAAAACGACTGATGATATGGCTGCTTACCTTGATGCCTGTCTGGAAGAAGCGGGTGACGACCCAGCCTTTATAGCAAATGCGTTAGGTGTGATTGCCCGAACTCGTGGAATGACACAACTTGCTCGCGACACAGGACTGGCAAGGGAAAATTTATACAAAGCGCTTTCCGCTGATGGCAATCCAGAATTTGGCACAATTCTTAAAGTTATTAAAGCCCTTGGCCTAAAGCTCCATGCTGATACTGGAAAAACAAAAAGGGCCGCCTGAAATTACGGCGGTGGAACAAAAAAGTAACTGTAGGGTGCGCTCCCCGATCGCGCTGCAATTTGTCATCCCCGAATGGGCTTGTCGGGCCATGGCGCCCTCTGGGTAGGTCCACCCACCTTGTCATGCCCGAGTGTTTCTGTCGGGCATCCGTTTTTTTAGATTCCCGCCAAAAGATTGCGAATGACAGCGGTGCTGGATTCCGGCTAGGCCCACGCCAGATGACAGAGGTGTTTTTCTATTCACCATAAACTATAAACCAGCCACTATCTCTCCCCTCGTTTGACACGCCAGAGGATAAACCGCAGATAATTAACCGGCAGCATCCATTTTCCCGTTCCCGGGTAAAATGCTTCAATCTCCTGAGGCTTCGGGAAAAATATCTTCGCGAACGCATACAAGACGTTTGTTTTCTTATCAAGCGCCAGCTTAGATACTTGCATGTCCAGGGCGCCTGTTTCTTTTCTCTCAAGATTTATCTTGAAGTAACGAAACAAAAATTTAGCCGGTCTTTCAGGCAAGGTCGCAAGCTGTTGCCGGAGAATAGTAAATGATTCGAGCCGTCCATCGGCGAGGTCCCAGAGATCATCCAGTTGTTGAAGAACAATCAACGTGGTTTTAACCAATCCGAATTTTCTGAGCGTGCCGGAGAAACCCCGCCAGTCGATGACCTTGTCATATTTGTTAAAACTCCAAAGAATATCAACCAGAATTTTGAACTCCCGGAATCCATGCCGGAAATGATGCATCAGTAACATAAGCACCATGTTTTCCGGTGTCAGAGAATAGCCCTGTCTGTAGTCTCCCGTGACACCTTCCCATATTTCATCGGGCGTCATATTGAAATACAGGGGATAACCAAAATCCCAGTGCATCTCCAGCAGGATGTCTTTCCCCTCGTTGCAGTAAACCAGGTGATGAAGCCTTCCTTTCACGAATTTCAGCGGCAGTGAATCATGGCGCCTAAACCCCATTGATTCAAGAATTCTGTCCGCTTCCGCCAGGCTGCCTGTCTGAATGAGCAGATCAATATCGGACGAACTACGGCAGTTGGGATCACCATAAATCGTCCGGGCAATCACATTGCCCTTGATGATGCAGGCAGGAATATCCGCCTGGGAAAGTTTTGCAATCACGTCTTTTTCCGCGGCTTCCTGTCGCATCGATCTGGCCACCGCCATCAGGTATGCATTTTTTTGCTGTTCAAGATATTCATCGATCCGGGCATTCGATCCCTCGTAATGTTTCTTCAGCAGGAAATAGAAAAGCATTTCCACGCCATGACAGCGCGCAAGTTCGACACACCGGTCAAAATCAGCGCTGCTTAAGGATATTGCCGAAGCATGCAACGGCGACAGAATTTCTAACAACGGCGACTTCAACTGCTTTTCAACCTCGAACACTGAACGTAGAACGTTGAATGGTTTTTTCCCTTCAGCCTATTAACCCGTCTGGTGTCCCCTGTTTTTTCCCCAGTTTTCAACTTGACAAGAGAGAGGAATTTTATTACCTTAAGTAAAAAAGTAAAGAGGTAAAACCATGCGTATTAGTAGTAAAAGACAAATAGCTATTCCTAAGAGCGTTATGACCGCTTAAGCTTAAGCCAGGCGATGAGGTCGACGTTCGTATAGAAAATGGCATTGCCAGCTTAGTGCCCATCACAACAATAAAAGTACCCCGAGAGCAGTCCTGGTTCTGGACAAAAAAATGGCAGGAAAAAGAACGTCAGGCCGATGAGGACCTGGCTAATGGAAAATTTAGTGACTTTGATAATCTTGATGCACTCATGAAGGATCTCAACCGTGATCATTAGAAGAACTGATGCCTTCCTTAGAGATTACCGTACATTATGACAGTCCGTTTTACCATGAGAGAAGGCATCATCAGGATCATTGGAGCCGGTTACTGGAGAAAGGGGAAGAAGATTTATGAAAAAGAAAATAACATACACCGATGAACCTATGAAACCAGGAAAGATCGTGAAAGACTTCCTGCCAGGACCGCATGGTTTATCATTCCGAAAGGAACGAGTCTTAACATTGCGCCTCGACGAACCAACTATTGCTGAACTCAAAGAAGTTGCGAATAGTAAAGGTCTTGGTATGTCCACACTCGTCAGGATGTGGGTGAGAGAGAGACTTGCCGGTAACCTATAAGCCGTTTAATCTCCCTTGCTGGTTCAAGCTTGCAGCTTGAACCGGAACATTTCGGAGCAGGAAACATCCCTGCTCCAGCCACAGAACTGCTTCAACCTAATTCCTTTCCCCCTCATCCTAACCTTCTCCCGCCAGGGGAGAAGGAACCGCTGAACCGTTGAACCTCGAACCTTTTTTCCTTTCACAATTCACCTTTCACTTTTTTAAGGAGCGTAGCGACGTAGGAGAACGTAGAACTTTCTTTCCCCTGGCGTCCTCCCGGGTTTTTTACTTCACAAACGCAAGGTAATTTTCATTATTAATAATTTCCAGAGAGGCGTCGGGATAATTCTCTTTCCATGCAGCGCAGGATTTCCGTGGTTTACTCTTCCATTTAAATTCATAGCCAAACAATTTACCGTCTCGTTCCTCCACCCAGTCAATCTCTTTTTGCTCCCATGTGCGCCAGAAATAATTATTGGCGTAAATCGGATGATACGACTGTTTTTTCAAACGTTCCACGACCAGAAAATTTTCCCAAAGCCTCCCGATGTCATCGCGAATATCCAGAGGATTAAAATTAGCAATTACGGCGTTGCGTATTCCGTTATCAAGAAAATAATATTTGCTTTTAGAAGTAATTTCTTTACGGCGATTGCGGCTGAACCCGCGCAGATTGATCAGGACAAAAGATTTTTCAAACAAATCCAGATACCGGGCCACCGTTTTACTATCAATCCCCAGTTGCTTGCCCAGTTCCGAAAGCGACACTTCGTTGCCCACCTGAAAAGCCAACAGGCGTAAAAGATCTAATAAAAGTTTGGAATTTTTTACTTTTTCTAATTCCAAAATATCTTTCAGAAGATAAGAACCGACCAGTTCTTCCAAAATTCTTTTTTTGTCAGCAATATTATCCGACGTTAGAACCTCGGGGTACCCGCCGAAAATCAAATAATCATCCAGACGGCTTCTTAAATCATAATCATTATAGAGCCTTCCCATCTCGATTTGTGAAAGCGGAAAAAGCGTCAGAGTTATTTTTCTTCCAGTCAGCGGTTCTCCAATTTGACCGGCTAATTCGAAAGAAGATGAACCCGTAACTATAATTTTTATATTCGGCAGCTGGTCAATCAGAATCTTCAAACCCATGCCGATATTTTTAATTCTTTGAGCTTCATCAATGGCTATCAGATCATAGCCTTTGGCGTAGTTAATTATTTTTTTAAAATCAGATGAACCAAGAACAATTTGAGTATTAACATCGTCGCCTGAATCGAGCTTATATCTGAAACTCCCTTTGCTTTCAGACAAAAACTTTTTTAAAAGCGTAGTTTTGCCGGTTTGGCGAGAGCCATAAATGACCAAAACTTTATTTGGTTTCAAGAACGAATTAAGATTGTCATAAATTCTTGGTAAAATCATGACTTTAAAATAGCAAAATTACAATTATTTGTCAATTATAAAGATTATAACTCCTCATAATCAGCTAATTATAAGGAATAATGTAAATATCAGAGATCAGACATCCGCCCTCCTTCCCATAGAAAAGTAAGAAACTCCGTGTATGGCAGTATTTTGATGCCGTCCACTTCCCGGCTTCTCTTTTCCATACAGACACACACAAAATGTTTCAATTTTTTTTCCTCACGCAGAGCGCGCAACGATTTGATGTCTTGAGCGGATACCGTTTCTTTGGCCTTGACTTCTACCGCCGTATGATCACCAATAATGAAATCAACCTCAAAGCCGCTGGTTGACCGCCAGAAACTTAGAGGTTCACCCGAAACATAATCACTCCAAGAGGATAGTTCGTGCATCATAAACGTTTCAAATGCTTCTCCGAATTCAGGTGTGCCGGGCAGGAAAGGTCTTCCCTGCAAAGCGGATACAACGCCGACATCAAAAAAATAATATTTCGATGATGCCAGCGGTTTTCTTTTCACGGTTTTTCGCCAGGGCGGCAGTTCGCGCAGAATGAGAGTATCTTTGAGAATTTCATAATATTCATAGACCGTCGTGCGGGCAACCTGGGCATCGCCGGCGATATTGGTAAAATTGACGATGCCTCCATTGCTATGAGCCGCGATTTTGAGGAAACGGCTGAACGCGGGAATATTTCTTGTTGCGCCTTCCGCCATAATTTCCTGTTGCAGATAAAGACCTGCGTAAGATTCAAGATCAGCGCGCGGATCGTCGGAAAAGTAAATTGAAGGCAACAAACCTCGCTGCATGGCGCGATTAAGATCAAATTTATCGCCTAATTCTCTGTATGTCAGAGGATGCAGATATTTGACACGCGCTCTTCCTCCTAAAAGATTTATTCCGCCGCGCCGCAGTTTTCTGGCGCTGGAACCGGTAAGCAGAAAATTAACATTACGCGTTTCAATCAGACGCTGAACCTCGTTGAGAAGGGACGGTATGCGCTGAATTTCATCAATCACCACACGTTTTACGGAAGAGCCGATTTCTTCCGCCAAGCGGCCGGGATTATGACTGAGAGCCAGATAATTCTTGCTGTCCAGTAGATCATAGAAAAGTGTGTCGGGCAGAGTACGATGAATCAGCGATGTTTTTCCTGTCTGTCTCGGACCTAAAAGGAAAAATGAACGCTTAGCCAAAAGAGCGCTAATATCCAGTTGACGATCAACCCATTTTTTCTTCATATACATTTACCTTGACGCATTGGTCGTCATATAACATGCCATATGACGAAACATATATCAAGCTTTCCATCTTCTCTTGCTGGTTCAGGCTTGCAGCCTGAATCGGAACATTTCGGAGCAGGAAGCATCCATGCTCCAGCTACAGGATTCTTTCCCCCCTCATCCTAACCTTCTCCCGCCAGGGGAGAAGGAACTTTCCGGCGCAATCGGGGATCGTGCCCTACAAAACTACCTGGATTCCCGCTAGGAGCATACCAGAATGACGCGTCCGAACTTTTCCTTAACTACTTAAATCTTAACTACTTAAAACTTTTTTCCCCTTCAGCCTGTTGTGCTTCAGCCTTCCGACCTCTGACCTCCGACCTCTGTTCTCAGTTTTCTGTCCCCGGTTTTTCAGATTAACTGGATATTCAATTTCTTGCCCAGAGAAGATGCAGCCTTGTCTAATGTTTTCAAAGAGACAGATGTGTTGGACGGATTCAGTAGCCTATCCAGAGCAGAACGGCTTGTTCCCATACGCCTGGACATTTCAACCTTCGAGATTTTCTGCTCCTGCATTAGATTCAATATTTGATTGGCAATAATCTCCTTGATCGCATCCCTTTCAACCTCTGCCAGGATACCTTCCTCATGAAGAAAATCATCCAGATTACTTCCAATATTTTTATGCTTCATAAATTACCCCTTTTTAAATGCGGCTTTTCTTTTTCTTGCTAACGCAAGATCACTCTTGGGCGTTTTCGCTGATTTCTTGATAAAACCATGCAGTAACAAAATTTGATTCTGATAAAAAGTAAACAAGACCCGGGCAATGCCATCATCGAGTACAGATCTAAGCTCCCGTAATCCATCACCCAAGGGCCTCACAACCGGCATGCCTATCGGCCACATAAATTGAACCATTTTCAAATCTTTACCGATAATTGTTCTCTGTGCTGAAGTTAAATCCTCTCGCAACCAATTTCTTACCGGTTCACTACCTGAATCAGTTTTGAAAAAGAAAACCGATAATGGCTCGCTTGCTTTCATAGTTTTTATATGTACCGCTTTTGGAACATTGTCAAATACTTTTCTTCATAGATTCCCGATCAGGTTTCTTGCTGGTTCAGGCTTGCAGCCTGAATCGGAACATTTCGGAGCAGGAAGCATCCATGCTCCAGCTACGAAAAACTGTTTTCTTCTTGACACTAATAATAATTGAGGTTATTTTAATTTATGCCAACTGTAATGAAATTAGGATCATACAGGTTTCATTTCTATTCAAATGAGGGCAACGAGCCGCCCCATATTCACATTGAAACACCTGATGGCGAGTGTAAATTTTGGCTTGATCCTGTACGATTAGCACGTAATCGAGGCGTAGCACCACAAAATTTACGGCACATTGAAAAGACAATTTACGAATATCGCGACTTTTTGGAGGACAAATTTCATGAGTACTTTAGCCATCAAAAATGAAACTGTCGAACCTGCTGCCATCAGAGCATGGACAGAAAAAAGAACTATTTATATTGAACTCACAGACGGACGAATTATCGGATTCCCGGCAAGCCGTTTTAAACTTCTTGCTGCTGCATCAGAAGAAAAATTAAAAGAAGTGACTGTGCGCCTTAACGGTTATGCTTTGCGATGGGAATCTCTTGATGAAGACATTACCGTACCTGGAATCGTAGCTGGCAATTTTCAATTGCCCTATAACATTGAATAAAGAGAATATTTATAACTGTTTTTACCATTCACTATCCACTGATGTTTGGCCATCAACCATAAACTATCAACTATCAACCGTTCTTTCCCTTCACTTTCTTCTTCACCACATGCCACACAAAAACCGGTGCCGAAACAAACATCCGTTGCCACAGACGCTTCGGCTCCTGCAAAAGCCTCGGCAGCCATTCCAGGCCGTGGCGCACAAACCATGAATCGGCATCCCTTTTGACATTCCCCGAATAAAAATCAAAAACAGCCCCGATAGCCGCCACAAATTTCACATTCAGCCGCGCGCGGTTTTCCAAAATGAACTTCTCCTGTTTCGGGGCCGAAAGCCCAACCCATAAAACATCAGGCGCCGCCGAATTCACCGCCTTGACCATCGCGCTCAGTTCCGCGCCCGAATAGACATCCTTGAAAGACGGAGAATAAACACCGGCTACTATAACCTTCGGATAATCTTTAGCCATTCTTTCCCGCAGCCGTTCAAGCGTATCCATTGTCGAACCCAGAAAAAAAACCCGCATCGACCCCGCGGCATTCATCCGTTGATTTAGCCCGGCATAAACATCCGAACCCGTCACGCGCGATTTAATCTTGCCGCCCAGAATTCTCGATGCCAGCACCACACCGCCGCCATCGGGGACCAGCCAGTCCGCATCTTTGAGCGCACGGGCAAATACCTTGTCCTTCAGCGAAAGCACATACGAATGCGGATTAAAACACGCCAGCCACAATCGTTTGCCCGCCCGCAGCGAATCAAAAATCCTGTCCGCGCATTCCTCTGCGGTAAACCCATCCACCGCATATCCCAAAATATCTTCTTTACTCTTTACCATTGTCTATTAAGTATGTCATTGCGAGACGGCTCTCAGCCGTCGTGGCAATCTTAAATCTTATAGCGGTACTAATTATTAATATTCCTGGATTTACCCCAAGGGGCACCATCAACTATTCCCGGCATGAAGCCTTGCTGCGATTACATATTTTTCGTTTTCCAATAATCGCGAAAAGTTAATAGACGTGCCTTATCTTCTGACGAAAAAAGAAATGGTTCAACATCCTTAGCCAAAAAGTTCAAGTCCATCTCTTTTAATCTTTCATCGAACAATTTTAAAAATTGTTTTTTATCGCAACCCATACATTTGGTGATATAGCTAAAATCAGGCGCCGCCAATCCCATTAAATAAGACACATCAAAAAGATCCCGACCTTTTTCTCGTTTTCGTTCCACGACCGTCATCATTTTCTGAGCCAGGAGAACCGACGCAGGCGCCGTCCATATTTGCCGATACAGAGCAAATCTATTTATAATATAAAGTTGCGGCTCGTAATACTTTTTCTTGGTTTCGGTATCAATGCGAATCAGAATTTTTCTTGAACTATGAGGAGAAATCCCTGCCTGATCGAGTCCAGGAGCTCATGCTGTAAATATTCCACCAAAACACCTTGGGGATGTTTCCGGAGCAATGGGGGTTGAAAATATTGGGAAATCTGGTCTATGGTAAGCATTGCATAGCCCAAACCTTCATTTTATTGATATTGAACGCAGAGAGATACTTCAGAAATTTTTCGGAATCTATTTTTTCTTTAATCACATCCAAGTTCAACCTTACAGCGGCAAAGTCGTTTTCATTTCTGATTTTCGATAGATTCAAATATAGATAATCCAACAACGCCTTTTCCGGTTCCGCCAGCAGGTAATGCCCATATTCTGTTTTCGTTTCCGTATATCCCCAGAAAAGTTCAGGCTTAATATGCCGATACAAAAAGGTTCCAAAGTCATTGGTAAACCGCCTGTTGATGCGTGCCGTCACACTTTTCTGCTGGTTCAAGCTTGCAGCTTGAACCAGAACATTTCGGAGCAGGAAACATCCCTGCTCCAGCTGCATAGCGAAGTGGGACAAGCGGTGCTTCGGCCTAATTCTTTCCCCCCCTCATCCTAACCTTCTCCCGCCAAGGGGAGAAGGAACTTTCCGGCGAGATCGGGGATCGTGCCCTACAAAACTACCTGGATTCCGGCCAGACCCACGCGCAGGAATGACGCATCCGAACTTTTCCTTAACTACTTAACCCTTAAAACTTAATACTTCTCAATTCCGTCAATGGAAGCACCGTCACGTTTTTATTTAAAGCATAAGCTTCACTACCCGGATAGATAACCCACAAATGCTTTAAAGCCAGCTCTTCGGATGCCATACGCATAGATGAAGTGAAACCCGGCGCCTGCGCGTACTTGACCTCGATGCCATAGAGCCGTCCATTTTTTTGGAACACCAGATCAATCTCCGCCGACGCGTGTACGCCCCAGAAAAATATTTCATTCTCCTTCAATCGGATGGCCTTGATTGTTTCCTCCAGCGCGAAACCTTCCCATGATGCGCCGAGTTTCGGGTGTGAAAGAACATCCTTTTTCTCCGGCAGGTCAAACAAGGCATGCAAAATCCCCGTATCGCGAAAATAAATCTTTGGTCTTTTGATAATTCTTTTCTTTGTATTGTAATTCCATGGACGCAACTGACGAACCATAAAAGTTGCTGAAAGCAAATCCAGATACCTTTGCGCGGTATGGTCGGAGACCGCCAGACTCTTACCGATTTCCGAAGCATTGAATATCTGACCGTGATAATGCGCGAGCATTTGCCAGAAGCGGCCAAGGGATTTGGAGGGGATATTGAAGCCCAGCTGAGGGATATCCCTTTCCAGAAAAGTTGCGATAAAATCCTGACGCCACTGGTAGGAAGCCGCTTCGCTCGACGCGAGAAAAGACCTGGGGAAAGCGCCTCTTATCCATAATTTTTCTTTTTTTGCCGTTCCTACAAGATCAAGAGAAAACCCGCCTATCTCCAGATAACTTATGCGCCCGGCCAGCGACTCCGAAGATTGTCGCATTAAATCGCGTGACGCACTGCCTAAAATCAGGAATTTGGTTTTTTTGTTTGGCCTGTCGGCAAGTACGCGTAAAACCGGAAACAAATCCGGCGTCCGCTGGATCTCGTCGAGAACAATCAGCCCCTCCTGATTTTCCAGCGCCAGCAGGGGTTCTTCAAGCTGCCTCAGATCGCGCGGATTTTCCAGATCAAAAAAAGTGACATCCTTCGGCCACTGATCGGAGAACTGACGGGCAAGTGTGGTTTTCCCGCATTGCCGTGGCCCCAGAATCGCCACAACAGGATTATTCCTGAAGCGAGCATTTAAAAGATCGATTTCATCTGTTCTTTTTATCTGCATGAAAATATTTTATCATGAAATTTCGACATGTCAAGGCGATATTTCATGATTCGTTATCATTAATCCTTTGATCTTTCAGAACATTCTCTGCTGATTCAAGCTTGCAGCTTGAATCGAAACATTTCGGAGCAGGAAACATCCCTGCTCCAGCTAACCTTAAAGATTTCTCACTTCGGTCGAAATGACACTTTTGACATTATGCAGGTTTCTTATCGTGGAATAGTCAACTCATCAGGAATGATGGTTTCGCCTTCTCGACGTGCTAATTCAATAATGGTGCTGGCGTCATCTTTAAGCCACTGCTGTTCACCGCACGGAATGGGCTCAATGCGATTATCCGTTGTTGCTGCAAGTCGCCATAACAGGTTTATATCTTCACGGCTGTGTTGAGCATCGAACCGGGGAGAAACAACGAGCAGATCTATGTCACTCCACGCATCAGCATTTCCGGTTGCCTGTGAGCCGAACACAACACCGAACTTTACAACAACGCCTTTTTCTTTCAGTGCGCGCAAGTATTTTTTAACGCCATTTAAGACTGCTTCATTAACCATTGAAAAATCCTTTCAGCCTTAACCATCACACCTAATGCTTCTTCCTTTGTGGGCGGTTTCGTCAGAGATTCCGGGTATCGGCCTTCAATGTGGAAAGCATTCATCTCAGCCAAAAATTCCATTTTATCATTATTCAGCTCGATAGCGGCCAGTTCAGAAAGTCGCGACAAATTGTGGATCCTTGGCGCGATATCCTGAGACTTTTTGCATATAATTGCCTTAATAATCTTTTCGAGAGCCAGATGGGCGAAGAAAAAGCCGTGTCTCGTCCGCCCATTATCCACTAGCTGTTGGGAAACATCCCAATCTTCTTTTGCGCTTTCGTGCCTATTCCGCTTAAGTCGCCATCCTAATCCGCAGGAAGCCGCCACTCAAATCCGGAGGAAGTCGCCACC
>JBATES010000203.1:0-8629 GCA_049664145.1 Smithella sp. | reverse complement strand
TTATTGTGAGACTCAAATTTCAAAAACGAAGTGTATTGAAATTTGTTAGTCGAACAATCCCGCCATAAGCGGAGGGTATAATACCTCGCCCCTTGGGGCGGTATTAGGGTCCAGAGATTGCCTTGGGGTTCATACCCGTGATTTCATAAAACGTTTGCAACATGACAAAAAAGAACAATCGTAAAATTGTCCTTTTTTATCAAGACGGCTTTATTGTTTATTCTTCCTTTTTCTTGGCAGCCTTTTTCTTCGGGGCGGCTTCATCACCTGCTTCTGCTTGTTTTTTAGCTTTCTTCGGCGCGGCTTCTCCGGCTTCAGATGATTTTGAAGATGCCTTTTCAGAGGTTTCACCTTTGGCAGCCGATTGTTTCTTCTTAGGTTTCGGCTCTTCTGGTTTTGCTTCCGAACCGGATTCTTCCTCTTTCTTTTCCAGATCAGCCAGTTTCTGTGCTTTGGCTTTTACCAATTCTTCTTTCTTCTGAACATATTTATCGAATACCGCGATTCTCACCTTCGTTTGCTTGATCTTTGATTTCAGACTTTTCACAAGAGCATCAGTCTGAGCTTTTTCCTTGCTGATTCCTTTCTTTTCGAGTTGCTCTAATCGCATGGCGAGTTTTTTTTCAAACACGCGGAGTTGTTCCATTCTTACATCTTTACTTTTTGAAGGCATTTTTCTTCTCCTTATTTTTTAAATTATTCGCGTTTTTAATAACAAGATTTTTGATTTAAATCTATAAATTTTATCAGTAGCGCCGTAATTTTTTTAATTATGCCCGTTCGATAAGTCCGATAATTTCAATATGACTGGTTTGCGGGAACATATCCAGTGGCAATAAACTCTTCAAATGATAACCACATCCATTTAAATATTGAACATCACGCGCCTGTGTGGCTGGATTGCAGGAAATATAAATAATTTTATGCGGTTGCAAATCAACAAGGGCTTTTAAAACCGTTTGCAGGCAGCCGGTGCGGGGAGGATCCAGAACAATCAGATCTGCCTGATTGCCCGACATAAACTTTTGCCGGAAGACTTTTTCCATATCTCCGTGAATAAAGCTTACGTTGACTACCCCTGCATTGGCGGCATTGATCCGCGCGTGGCGTATCGATTTTTCATTGATTTCTATGCCGATGACCTTTTCGGCAAAGTTTGCCAAAAAAATAGAGAAAAGGCCGCTCCCGCAATATGCATCGATCAGTGTGTTTACCTTGTCCGCAGAAACAAGACGACAGACCTCATCTACCAATCGATCCGTCAGATATAAATTTGCCTGAAAAAAGCCATCGTAAGGGACAAGAATTTTTTCCCCTTTCACGACTCTCACGATCGATTTTCCATCAGCATCCGCGGACGAATCTCCCGACCATATGTTTAATTCCGTTTGATGATTGATACGCTGCTTATCTGCCTGCAACAAGCGCAACTTTTCATTGATTGTTTCTTCCATAATTTCACAACGGTCTATATGTACCAGTGTGCCGCCGTTTACATCCAGAAAACCGATTTTCCCGCCGGGGACAGTTTCGGCATGAAGCTGGGCCTTGCCGCGGTATTGATATATTCGGGGTGAAGCGATGACATCGCCGACGGGAGGATTGGTCATTTTGCCTATTTTCCAGAAAGCTTCCTCCACCTGGTTTTTCTTGATGCTTAATTGATAAGGATAATTAATATGTTGATAGCAGCAACCGCCGCATTTTTCATAATAACGGCATAAAGGTTTTACGCGTGCCGGAGACGGCTTGATTATTTTTAATATTCTGCCGCGGGCGAATTTCTTCTTGACCTGCGTTATCTCAATTTCCAACTCATCATCTTGAGCGGAGAAAGGAACAAAAACGACGACGTGATCAACGCGGCCAACCCCTGCCCCGCCAAACGCCACCGATTCAATTTTGATGATCGCACGATCTTTTGCCTGCAAAATGTTCCCCCTTGGTTTTGATAACATAACGACAAATCAACAGTCAATCGAAGATGGCATTTTTCTTTACAACTCGCCATAATGTTGTTAATACCAGTCAAAACTTGTTCGCGAAGGTAACGATGTCAGAAAGAAAATCCATTCTCTGTCCCAATTGCCGCAAATTAATCAGCAAAGACGAACCAACCTGTCCTTATTGCGGACTGGTGCGTCCGGGGCTTCACAATACTGCCGGAACAATCCGGAAGATTTTTTTCGGTTCCAATCCGGTTATGGCGATCATTTATATTAACATTGCCTTTTATGTGTTGGCGCTGTTTCTTGATCCGCAGGGGATTTTCGGAGGCAGCGCGTTCAATTTGCTTTCGCCTTCCAGCCAGAGCCTTTTTCTCTTAGGAGCCAGCGGCACCCTCCCCGTCATCGGCGCTGGTCGTTTCTGGACCTTGATTTCCGCTTCCTTTTTACATGCTGGAATCTTACATATCCTTTTTAATATGATGGCTCTTTATCAGCTTGGGCCATTTATTTTAAAGGAATTCGGCTTTCATCGTTTTATGAGCCTGTACATTATCACCGGCGCGTGCGGATTCGCCGTTTCAGTATTATTCGGCACACCCTTTACCCTCGGCGCTTCCGCAAGTGTCTGCGGACTTATTGGCGCCATCATTTATTACGGCAAGAGCCGCGGCGATTCCTACGGAGAAGCTATCTATAAACAGGCGTTGGGTTGGGTAATCGGATTGATCATCTTCGGACTTATTTTCAGAGGGATAGACAACTGGGCGCACGGCGGCGGATTATTATCAGGCCTGTTTCTGGCTTTTTTGCTGGGCTATAACGACAACAAGCAGGAAAGCGCCTGGTCTAAGATTCTGGCTTACGCCTGTATCCTGCTGACGGCGGTCATTTTAATCTGGGCCGTGATCATTTCCGTTTTCAGCGTCAGTCAGGTAGGCATCTAACCAAAACCATTCATTAGGCTGACGAAGAAAGATTAAAAATACAGGAGTATTGCTTCATGCATGAACAACCAAAATTTCCCGAACCGACATTGAAAGCCGGAGATACATTGCACGGTTTTAAAGTTCTGCGCGTAGAGGCCTTCCCGGCAATCCGAATAACCGCCTACGAAATCGAGCATAAAAAGACCGGAGCCAAAGTTTTGCATCTGCACTCGTTTGACCGTGAAAATTTATATGCGATTGGATTTCGCACTCCGCCGTCCGATTCCACGGGCCTACCGCATATCCTGGAACATTCCGTACTGGCGGGCTCCGAAAAATATCCTTTGAAAGACGTTTTCAAAGAACTGATGCGTTCGACCCTGCAAACTTTTATCAACGCCTTCACTTATCCGGATAAGACCATTTATCCGGTGGCCAGCCAAATCAAAACGGATTTTTTCAACCTCGCCCGCGTTTATACCGATCTGGTGCTGCACCCGCGGATGCTTCGGGAAACGTTTCTTCAGGAAGGCCATCATCTGGAGTTTTCCACGCCCGATGATTTCTCCAGTGATCTGATGATCTCCGGCATCGTTTACAATGAAATGAAGGGCGCCTACTCATCCGCCGATTCGCTGATGTATAAGGTTTTGCAGGAAAATATATATCCCGACAGCGTTTATGCTTTTGATTCCGGCGGTGATCCAGATGTAATTCCATCGCTGACTTACGAACAATTTTGTGCATTTCATCGCACATTTTATTCGCCGTCCAATGCGCGTTTTTTTATTTATGGAGACATTATGACGTCCGAGCATCTTTCATTTCTTGCGGAAATGCTGGACGGTTTCGATCGCGTGGAAGTAAATTCATCAATTAAGAGTCAGCGGCGCTTTACCGAACCACGTGTTGTCCAAAGCACTTATCCCATCAGCAAAGATGAATCCACCGGGCATAAAACGATGGTCAATATTGCCTGGCTGATGTCCGAAAATGCTGATTATGAAACATCTCTTTTCCTGGAAATCATCTCCACGCTGCTTGTGGGCAGCGCCGCCAGTCCTCTGCGCAAAGCGCTGATTGATTCCGGCCTGGGAGAAGATCTGACACCCGTTTCCGGAATCGAAGCGGATCTGAAACAATTAATGTTTTGCGTGGGATTGAGAAACGCGCAGGGTGCGGACGCGCAGAAAATTGAAACGCTGATCTTCGACACGCTCGGCCATATCGTGTCTGATGGCTATGACACCCAACTGATCGAAGGCGTCCTGCATCAGGTTGAATTTCATGGCAAAGAAGTCGTGCGCGGATCCTATCCCTACGGCATTGCCCTGATGGGCGGTGTTTTTCAAACATGGCTTTATGACGGAGATCCCCTGATCGGCCTCGATTTTCCCAAGACGATCGCAACGATCCGCCAACGCTGGGCAGAGGATCCGCAAATTTTTCAGAAGCTGACCAGACAATGGTTTTTAGATAATCCTCATCGCGTATTGTCGATGATGGAGCCGGATGCCGCTTTCAATGAAAAGCAGGAAAAATCCTACCGGAAGAAAATGGCCGATCTTAAATCGTCATTTTCGCCCAATGAATTGGCGCAGATTAACACGAAAGCCAAAGCATTGAAAGAGTTCCAGATTCAACAGGATTCACCGGAAGCGGCAGCAACCATTCCCAAGCTCAACATTGAGAATATACCAAAAGCTATAGAAACCATCCCAACGCAAAGCTCTGTCATCGCGGAAGTACCCGCATTGGAACATGATCTGTTTACCAACGGCATTGCTTATGTGGATCTGGCGTTTGATCTGGCGGATATTCCTGAAGATCTGCAAATCTATCTGCCGCTCCTGGGAAAAATCATGACCGGTATGGGCGCAGCCGGCTTGACCTACGAAGAAATGGCCAAACGTATCGCTCTGAAGATGGGCGGTTTTGGTTACAATCTGGCCGCCGGATTTACCGCCAATGGCGACACAAACTGGCAGAAAATGATTTTTTCGTTCAAGGCGCTTTATCGCAATCTGCCGGAAGCCATAAATATTATCAGGGATATTATCTGCGCCGGCGATTTGAGCACTGAAGCCCGAATGCGTGATCTGATTTCCGAAAGGAAAAATAATCTGCAATCGGCGATTGTTCCTTCCGGTCATGTTTTTGCCAAAATGGCGGCGGGAGCGGCTCTCACGCTGCCGGCTTATCGTGATGAACAATGGCATGGCCGCACGCAGTTGAAATTCGTGCAAACAACAGCCGGGAATTTCAGTGCATCAAAAAACGAATTAAGAGAAAAGCTGGAGGAATTACGCCGGCGCTTGTTCAGCAAAAACAAAATGGTTATCAATTTAACCGCGGAAGAGCAGGGATTGCAGATGGCCAGAGAACATCTTCCGGCATTGCTGAATCAGCTTCCCTCAACCTCGACAACAACGGGACTGACAGCACCATTCCACCCGGCATCTTTATCGGCAGGCATTTCGATACCGACACAGGTATCTTATGTGGCTTACGTTTTAACGACACCACCCTATACCGATGCGGCAAGCCCGCTATTGATGCTTTCAGCGAAGGAGCTTTCTAATAATTATCTTTATAAGTATATCCGCGTGCAGGGAGGTGCTTACGGTGGAATGTCCTCTTTTGATTCTTCTCTGGGACTGTTTTCCTTCCTTTCGTATCGCGATCCGCATATTGCCGAAACATTGCAGGTTTTCAGGAATGCGCAGAAATTCTATTCTCAAAACGAAATTTCTCTGGAAGATCTGGAAAAAGCGATCATCAGCACAATCGGCATGATTGATAAGCCTTCCGATCCGTCAAGTCGCGGTTATACAGCCATGATGCGGAACTTTGCCGGAGTGAATGACGATATGCGCCAGAAATTCAGAGACGATATTTTATCCGCTACACCGCGAAAAGTCAAAAACGCTTTATCTGATTATTTTTCTCGATCACCCAAGGTAGCCGCGGTTGCTGTTTATTCCGCGCCGGAAAAACTGGATGCAGCAAACAAACAACTGGAAGAAAAGCTTCTGATTGAAAATATTTTCGAAAAATGATGATTCCCGTAAATCACGGGTATGAAAACTTACCAATTCCGCTACGCTTTCGGAATTGGAGTTTCAACAATAAAAAAACGGAGGTTAATAAATTTTAACCTCCGCAATATTTTGGGAATGAAAATTAATAAAGAATTATTGTTTTTTCAGCAACGCTGATGCGTGCTATCGCCCTGGTCAGTGCGGCACGCATTATTTCATATTCAGCATCTTCTTTGTTTAACTGAGACAAACGGGACTCCGCATTATCCTTAGCTCTCAGGGCTCTGTCTTTATCGATATCGTCTGATCTTTCGGCTGTTTCCACCAAAAGGGTAACTTTATCGGAAGTAACTTCAGCATAACCGGTATTGACGGCATAATAAGTCTTTTTACCTTCTTGAACGTAATTCAATTCTCCAATATCTACAGAGCTTAAAAAAACCTCATGACCGCGCAAAACACCAAATTCACCTTCGGTACCGGGAATAGTAACTTCTTCCACCTTGCCAGAAAAAACCATTTTTTCGGGTGATACAATTTCCAGCATTAATTCATCAGCCATTGTAACTTCTCCAGCTTAATATTAATTAACCAGCAATCTTCTTGGCTTTTTCCACAGCTTCTTCAATACCGCCAACCATGTAGAAAGCCTGCTCGGGCAGATCATCATGTTTGCCTTCCAGAATCTCTTTGAAGCCTCTGATCGTATCGGGAACGGAAACAAATTTTCCTTCCGTGCCTGTGAACTGAGCGGCCACGAAGAACGGTTGAGACAGGAACCTTTGAATCTTTCTGGCACGGCTAACGGTCTGCTTGTCTTCTTCGGAGAGTTCATCCATACCCAGAATAGCGATGATATCCTGAAGGTCTTTATACTTCTGCAGCGTCACCTGTACCTGACGCGCAACCTTGTAATGTTCCTCCCCCAAAATGTTGGGATCAAGAATACGGGATGTTGAATCCAGAGGATCCACCGCGGGATAAATACCGAGTTCCGCGATCGGACGGGACAAAACGACGGTTCCGTCAAGATGCGCGAATGTCGTCGCGGGTGCGGGATCGGTCAAATCGTCGGCGGGCACGTACACGCACTGAACGGCTGTAATTGATCCCTTGGTTGTCGAGGTAATGCGTTCCTGAAGTCCACCAAGGTCGGTGGCCAGAGTCGGCTGATAACCGACCGCCGAAGGCATACGTCCCAGCAGAGCCGAGACTTCCGAACCGGCCTGGGTGAAACGGAAGATGTTATCAACAAAGAAGAGCACGTCCTGACCTTCGATATCACGGAAGTATTCGGCAGCGGCCAATCCGGTCAATGCAACTCGGGAACGGGCTCCGGGGGGTTCCGTCATCTGACCGTAAATCAGAGCAGCCTGTTTGATAACGCCGGATTCCAGCATTTCGCGGTACAGATCATTTCCTTCACGAGTTCTTTCACCCACGCCGCAGAACACGGAAATACCGCCGTGGTGCATGGCGATGTTATTAATCATTTCCATCATAACAACGGTCTTGCCGACGCCTGCGCCGCCGAACATACCCATTTTACCGCCGCGGGGGAACGGAACCAGCAGGTCGATAACCTTGACGCCTGTTTCCAGAACGTGCACGGATGTATCCTGCTCCAGGAATGTTGGCGATTCACGATGGATCGGCATTTTAGTTTGCGCGTTAATCGGTCCGAGACCATCGACGGGACGACCGACGACATTCAGAATTCTACCGAGACCTTCTTTGCCGACTGGAACCATGATCGGAGCGCCGGTATCCTTTGCTTGCATGCCGCGAACCAGACCGTCGGTAATATCCATGGCGATGCAGCGGACAACATTGTCACCCAAATGCAGCGCAACTTCAACGACCAAATTTTCTTCCTCATCATTGATGGCGGGATTGGTAATGGTAATGGCGTTTAAAATACTGGGAAGTTTGCCTCCCTCAAAAACCACGTCAACTACAGGTCCAATAACTTGAACAATTTTTCCTATATTCATAACTATCTCCTTGCAAATAGTCCTATTAATTTATTTTACATACGGCCGCAGCCGCAGAAAAATCAATTTTTAGCCGGCTTTCGACAAGGCTTCCGTACCGCCGACGATATCCATCAACTCCGCGGTAATCGCAGCCTGTCTGGCTTTATTCATTTTCAATGTTAATGATCTAATCAAATCTTCGCAGTTGCTGGTCGCATTGTCCATTGCCGCCATGCGTGCTCCGTTTTCACCTGCCGATGTTTCCAACAAAGCACGATAAACAAGCACATGCACATACATCGGAAGAAGTCTCTGCATGAGTATCTCTTCTGATGGCTCATATGAATAATCAAGCAACATCTCCGGATCAACATCTGTTTCTTGTCCGATAGAAGGCAATGGAAATAATCTGACAATGGTTGGTTTCTGAACAGAGACATTTACAAACTGATTATATATTAAATAAAGCTCATCATACTCCTCCTTAATGAAAGGCGGAATAACTTCGTCAGCAATGGATATCGCCAGCGTCATATCAAATTTGCCGAAAACGTCTGTTTTTTGTCCTATAACATTGGCTTTTTTACGGAAATAGTCTCTGCTTTTACGACCGACAGTAATCAGCGCAACATCCTTACCGTCAGCAACTTTATCTTTCATAAATCTTTCAGTGATCTTGATTAAATTTGTATTAAAACCTCCGCATAATCCACGGTCGGAAGTCATACAAATAACCC
>JBATES010000202.1:0-9692 GCA_049664145.1 Smithella sp. | reverse complement strand
GCTGGTTACGCTACCTTTTGTCTTGCTTCTTCTGGACTACTGGCCACTTAATCGCTGGCAAAAGACGCTGGAGGCCCTCACTGAAAAAAGATTTTATGCTGCTGGCAAACTCATCTCAGAAAAAATTCCATTTTTCATTCTGACTATTGCTATCAGCATTCTTACTTTCTGGGTACAGAATAAAAGTGGTGCCATGGCACAAGTAGACAGCATTCCGTTTGATATGAGATTATCCAACGCAATTTTTTCCTATCTGGTGTACCTGGGCAAGATCTTGTTACCTACTAATATGTCCATATTTTATCCATACGAGTTCACTATTCCTTTGATTAAAATATTAATTTCAACAATTGTCCTCACGGCAACCACTCTCTTTGTTTTTTATTATATCAAAACAATACCTTTTTTGTTTGTAGGTTGGTTTTGGTTCTTAGGGACTCTAGTGCCGGTAATAGGTTTGGTACAGGTTGGCTCGCAGGCGATGGCCGATCGCTATACTTACCTGCCTTCAATCGGCATCTCTATCATACTGGCTTGGGGTTTTCCACGTTTATCACAGACAGTAAAAATTAATAAAATAATTTTAATCTTTACAGCTATAACAGTTCTTTTCACGCTTTCGTTTTTAACATGGATTCATTGCGGTTACTGGAAGAATAGCATTACTATTTTTAATCATGCTCTGCGGGTTTCGAAAGATAATTATCTGGCATATAATAATTTTGGAGTTGCGCTATCTGCTGAAGGAATGATTAAGGAAGCTATTGAAAATTATGATAAGGCAATCCGTGTGAAACCTAATCATGCTGAAGCATATAACAATAGAGGAAATGCATATATTAAGATTGGTCTATATCAGCCTGCTATTGAGGATTATAAAATGGCGATTCTCATAAAACCGGATTACGCCGAAGCATATAACAACTATGGCAGTGCTTATCTTTTGCAAGGCAACACAGATCTCGGCTGTCCTCTTGCACAAAAAGCATGTGTGATGGGAATATGTAAGGCGTTGGAAAAAGCAAAAGGCAATGGCTTCTGTCGTTAGCCTAACGACCTAATTTTAAATATTTACTGCTCCTGTTCGTTTTTTTGCAGAGCTTTCTTTAATTTTTCAGCCAGCAGTCCTGATCCGACAGTTCCCGGTGAATCATTATAGACTACGCTGACCTCTTTTCCGTGCGCCTCACCACCCAGATATTCCGCCAATACTTCCCGGCTGTGAACGTCCTCGTGACAATAGACGCAAAGATTTTCCCAATTACTGCCATCGGCGGGATTATGATGATGATTGCCGTCTTTGTGGTGTACGGTTAAAAGATGTCTTTTCGATTCGGGAAATTCCCTCCCGCAGCGCGCGCAAACCAGACCATTGATGGCTATTGATTTTTCCCTGTAATCTTCTCCTGCTGTTGATTTCCGGGACATTTTGATTTCCCGGACAACATCTGCCGCGGACTTTTCCCCTTCGGCAACCGACGAGGCCGGTTTCTTCTGAACTTTTACACTGCCCCATTTACTGGAAAACGTTACTTTAGCCATTTAATCACTTCAATGTTTCATCTTTTTCTTTATTTAATAAAACTTCCACAAAAACTCGCAGGCCCTTAGCAACCGCCATCACGTTTCTGACTATTCGGAAAATCGGTAATTTCAGAGCCAGGGGAGCAATATACTGTAAGTTATTGATAAGATCGCTCAGCAGCAAACCGGAGCCGCTTGATGGGCCGGCAAAGTTTTGTATTTTTTGATTGATCATAGACGATGAACTGTTAACATTGTTGGTAATTTCTTCCAGGTTTTTCAATATTAAGGGGAGACTCTGATTGAGCGTTTGCACAGTTTGTGAGAAATCTTTTGATACACGCCAGATTTGCAAAAGCAGCGGAATGCAAAAAATCACCAGCACGATCAGAATGCCGACTAAAATTAACAGGGCAGTTTCCAGATTCATTATTCATCTCCTTTAATCGGGGGAGGGTAATTGTGATTTAACCTGTGCCCCGGTTCGCAATCAAATTTTCTCTTTGCCGGTCTCTTCTTTGTACGCGTCCATCCCCGCATCCATCGCCTTCTGTAGCCTGTTTTTATTGCTTTGAATAGATTCTACTCCCTGGTGGGCTAATTCGCTGACTTTACTTTCCAGTTCAGCAGCCTTTTCTTTTGCCCGTACATTCAAATTCTTTAAATCCTTTAATGAAGATTCATAAATGGACTTTGTTTTTTCTGCCGCCTTCTCATATTCCTCTTTGGCTTTGGCCAGCACATCATTTGCTTTGTGGGCAATGTCTTCACGAGTTTCCTTGCCGCTCTTGGGAGCAAATAAAAGACCCAGGGCCATGCCGATGAGGCCGCCGATAAACAAACCTTTTAATAAATCATTATTATTCTCTGACATAATACACCTCCTGATGTGTTTTTAAATATGTTTATTTGACAACGATGTTATCTGTTCAAGGCTAATAAATCATATTTGCTCAATTAGCCTGTTTATCTGATAGTATAACATATTTTTATAATTTTGACCTAGAGGAATAAAAAAAATCGGGCATTCTATAAGGAATGCCCGATAAATTTATCCTGCTGATTTACAGAAATCTATTATTTTGCAGGTGCAGGTGCGGGAGCTGCTTCGGGAGCGGGTGCAGGAACTGCTTCAGGTGCTGGTGCAGTGGCTGCTTCGGGAGCCGGAGCAACTGGTGCTTCAACTTTGGAAGCCTCTGCAGGAACAGGCTCTTCAGCTTTTTTGCAGCCAACGACTGAAAGAGACAAAGAAGCGACAAAAAGCATAGCGACAAAAATGACAAATATTTTTTTCATGAACGACTAACCTCCTTTCAAAGATTTCTTAAGGCTTGACTTTGATCAGCCAAGCCTTAACATTGACGCGGAAGAATACGCTTTTTTGGGGCGTTGTCAAGAAAAAATATAAAATTAAGATAACAGCAATATTGTCAGTATTATTTTTATATGCTACTGACCTCTCATAATTTTTCGGGAGTGAAAATATCAGGATCAGAAGAAATGAAGACAGATGACAAGGATGTGAAAAAACTCCAAGAATTGACACAACTCATCAGGAAGCTGCGGTCGCCTGATGGATGCCCTTGGGATCAAAAACAAAAGAAGGAAGACCTCGGCAAATATATTCTGGAAGAGGCTTATGAGGTTATTGATTCACTGGAGAAAGCAGAGCCGCAGGATTTAAAAGAAGAACTGGGAGACTTGCTTTTTCAGATATTATTTCTGACGGAAATATGCGCGGAGTCAGGTTTATTTTCCCTGGGTGATGTCATGGACGAAGTCAACGAAAAAATGATCCGGCGGCATCCGCATGTCTTCAGTGACTGGAAAGTAAATTCCGTTCAGGATGTAAAAGACAACTGGCAACTCATCAAGGCTCAGGAACGCAACAAAAAGAAAAATGAGGAAAATATTTTTTCGAGCATACCGCGTTCAATGCCGGCTTTAAAAAGGGCTCAGAAAATAACATCAGCAGCGGCCACTTACGGTTTCGACTGGGAAAACACTCAAGGCATTCTGGAGAAATTTCAGGAAGAGTTACGGGAATTCGATGAGGCGCTAAAAACAGGAAACAAAAACAACATCGAAGATGAACTGGGCGATATGTTATTCACGATTGTTAATCTGAGCCGTTTTTGCGCCATTGACGCGGAAACCGCTTTATCAAAAACAACCGGAAAATTTTTACGACGTTTTGCCTATGTCACAGAGAAACTTGCCTCCATTGGTCTGACGCCTGCTGAAGCAACTCCAGCGCAGATGAATACTTTCTGGGATGAATCAAAATCAAAGGATTTAAAATGAACGATTTTCTTTGCGTGTTAGGTTTGATCTTTATTATTGAAGGCCTTCCGTATTTCGTTTTCCCGGAAAGATTAAAACTTTATCTTGCCAAAATCATAACCATGCCGGATTCTACTTTAAGATTTTTAGGCTTAACCGCAATGATTGTCGGGCTGTTTATCCTTTACGTTGGAAGGACATAGAATAATAGCGTTGACACTGAAATCATTATCTGCTTATTTGCCCACACTTCTTCATGAACAAGTAGCCTTATGGAATTAAAAGACTTCTCCTATACTCTCCCCGACGAACTCATCGCTCAGCATCCCTGCGCCGAGCGCGACCATTCCCGACTGCTTTTCGTGAACAAAAAAAAAGAGGCACTGACCGATTTATCTTTTTTTCAACTGCCTGACTTATTATCCGGCGACGATGTTCTGGTGATTAATGATTCCAGAGTCATTCCAGCGCGTCTTTTCGGCAGGAAGCCGACAGGCGCCTTGATGGAAATCTTGTTGTTGACCAGAAAGAAATCAGAGCAAGATTCTCAAACATGGGAAGCGCTGATACGACCAGCCAAAAGACTGCGCGAAAACGACTTGATCCATCTTGCTCATAACGGTGAAGCCAGGGTGTTAGCCCGCATATCCGATAAAAAATGGCTGCTGGATTTTTTTGCGCCGGATGGTTTTGACGCGCATTTAGAGAAATTCGGCAGAGCGCCTCTCCCCCCATATATCAAGCGTAAAAAAAATGCTTCGCCCGATATGACTGACCTGGAACGCTACCAGACAATCTACGCGCAAAATCCCGGTTCCATTGCTGCTCCTACCGCCGGTCTGCATTTTTCAGATACGGTTATGCAAAATTTGAAGGCCAAAGGCATTCAAATAGCTCCTGTAACCCTGCACGTCGGTTATGGAACTTTCCTGCCCATAGAAGTTCATGATGTGGAAAAGCATGTTATGGAATCCGAGTATTATGAAATCAGCGAGGAAAGTGCAAGAATAATGAACAATGCAAGACGCCTGATCGCTGTCGGCACAACCTCTACAAGAACGATCGAAAGCATCGCTGACGACAAAGGTTATGTAAAAGCTCAATCCGGTTTTACCAACCTTTTTATTTATCCCGGTTACAAATTTAAAAGAGTGAACGGGCTTGTGACCAATTTTCATTTGCCGCAATCGTCGTTGTTTTTACTCGTCTGTGCTTTCGCCGGCACAGACTTCATGAAGAAAGCTTATCGGCACGCCGTGGAAAACCGCTATCATTTTTACAGTTACGGCGATTGTATGCTGGTGCTTCAGGAATAAAACAAAATGCCTTTTCAATTTGATTTAATAAAAAAAGATTCTGCAACTTCCGCCCGGTTGGGCAGGATGATTACCGCTCATGGCATGGTGCAGACACCGGCATTCATGCCTGTGGGTACGCAGGGCACAGTCAAATCCATGTTACCTGAAGAAATCAAAAATTGCGGAGCGGAAATTATTTTGAGCAATACGTATCATCTGTATCTGCGCCCCGGCCATACAATCATTCAGAACCTTGGCGGCCTGCATAAATTCATGAACTGGCCGGGACCGATTCTGACCGACAGTGGTGGTTTTCAGGTTTTCAGTCTGGGGGCTCTGCGCAAAATTACACCCGACGGCGTTATGTTTCGTTCCCATATTGACGGTTCCAAACACTTTTTGAGCCCCCAGAAAGCGATAGAAATCCAGGAAGCGCTCGACTCTGATATTATGATGTGCCTCGATGAATGCACGCCTTATCCCGCGACAATCGCTGAAACTGAAAAATCATTAAATCTGACGGCAAAATGGGCTCACCTGTGTAAGAATTATAAAAAAAGCAACGAGCAGGCGCTTTTCGGCATTATTCAGGGTGGATCTTACCTGGATTTACGCAAACAATCACTGGAAAAGACCATCCCGCTGGATTTTGACGGCTATGCGCTGGGCGGGGTCAGCGTGGGCGAACCTAAGGAAATTATGTATAAAATAACCGATTCTATCGCTCCATTGCTTCCCGCGGATAAGCCACGTTACCTGATGGGTGTCGGCACGCCGGAAGATATTGTTTTCGGAGTATCCTGCGGAATCGATATGTTTGATTGCGTCATTCCCACCCGATGTGCCCGTCACGGATTATTGTTTACAAATTCAGAAAATGTTGTTATAAAAAACGCCCGCTGGCGGGAAGATAATAATCCTATTGATGAAAGTTGTGATTGCTACACCTGTAAAAATTATTCCCGGGCATATTTAAGACACCTTTATGTTGCCGGTGAAATATTGGCTATGGTGTTGAATACTATTCACAATATTCACTATTACATGCGCTTGATGAAGGATATCAGGCAGGCGATCAGTGATAATTGTTTTGTTCAGTATAAAGATGATTTTTTAAATAAAAAGATGACTTTATAAAAAAATCTGATAAAGAGCACATTTTTAAGGAGGAATTTAAATTGATTTCGTTAGCATACGCAATGGGCGCAGCTCCGGGTGGCCAGCCTTCCGCTGGAGGTGGAGACTGGAGTTTTATCATCATGATGGTGGTGATTTTCGGTATTTTCTATTTTCTAATGATTCGTCCTCAGCAAAAAAAGCAGAAAGAACTTCAGGCGATGCTGAATAATCTGGCCTACGGTGATACGATCATGACCACCGGCGGCATTCACGGCAAGATCACCGGGCTGGCGGATGCTGTCATCACGCTGGAAATTGCCGAAAAGGTAAGAATCAAGGTAGCGAGGAGCGCAATTGGAGCTGTTATTCAAAAATCAGGATCCGCGGCTCCGGCAACTCCAACAAAGTCATAATATAGAAGAAAGGGGTATCTCATGTTCAAATCTTTAAAACTCAGAGGAGCCATCACATTAATTGTTTGTCTTGGTGCTTTATACTTCCTGATTCCGACATTTTTTTCGAATATTCCGGAGTCCTTGAATAAATATATGTTTAAGGACAAGATTCATTTAGGTCTGGATTTGCAGGGAGGCACGCACCTTGTTCTGGAAATCGATACCGATAAAGCGCTGGAAATAATGCTGGAAAGAACCGCCAATGATTTAAAAGAATTTTTAATGGACGAAAAGGTACGCTTCCGAAATCTGGAAAAAGCCAAAGGGGCCACGATTTCCATGGAACTCACCGAGGCGGAAGGCAAGACCACTCTGGAAAAGGTTCTGCGCGATAAATTCCCGGAGCTGGAAATAGACTCAAGCACTGCACGTGAAGGCGGACAATTTGTCACTTTAAAGGTAAATGATAAACGAGCGGTTGAAATGAAAAAACTGACCATGGAACACTCTTTGGAAACCATCAGAAACAGAGTTGACCAGTTCGGCATTGCTGAACCGGAAATCATACCGGAAGGAGAGAATCGTATCATTGTTCAACTCCCCGGAATTAAAGATCCGGAAAGAGCCAAGAACCTGATCGGGAAAACCGCCCTGCTGGAATTCAAAATTGTTGACGATGAAAATTCTATGGAAGAAGCTCTCCGAGGCAATGTTCCCGAAGGAGATGTTGTTGCCTATGGATTGCGTACAGATAGAACCACGGGGGAAAGAGGTTCTTCTCCCTATTTACTAAAAGACAAGGCGCTGATTACCGGCGCTTCTCTGGAAACAGCCAAGGTTCAGATAGCGGATCGCTTTGGCGATGTCACCGTCGGCCTGAAATTCAACTCTCAGGGCGCGGTCGATTTTGAAAGAATCACCGGGGAAAACGTTCGGAAAAGACTGGCTATTGTTCTGGACGGTGTTGTGCATTCCGCCCCCGTCATTCAGGAAAGAATATCCGGCGGACAAGCTCAGATTACCGGAAGCTTTACCATGGAAGAAGCGCGTGATCTGGCCATCGTTCTGCGCGCCGGCGCCCTGCCCGCTCCGGTCAATATTCTGGAGGAAAGAACCGTCGGGCCGTCACTGGGCAGTGATTCAATACGACAAGGCGTTCTGGCAACAATCATTGGTTCACTCTTAGTTATTTTATTCATGATTGTTTATTACCGCCTTTCGGGCGCGGTTGCCAATATTGCGCTTGTCATCAATATAATTTTAATTTTGGCAGTTCTGGCGGCCTTCAAGGCAACCCTGACTCTGCCGGGTATTGCCGGCATGCTCCTCACTGTCGGCGTTGCTGTGGATGCGAACATTCTGATCTTTGAACGAATCCGTGAGGAATTGCGAACTGGGAAAACCGCCCGTCTGGCCCTGGATACAGGTTACGACAGGGCATTCATTACGATTATTGACACACATATCACGGGTATTGTCGCTGCCGTTGTGCTGATTTTTTTCGGCACAGGCCCGATCAAGGGATTTGCGGTAACAACGATTATCGGACTTCTCGCCAGTCTGTTTACTGCCATTTTCATAACCCGGGTAATCTTCGATTACTTTATGTGGAATTACAATATTAAAAAATTGAGCATATAAAAATTCAAGCGCAAGCAGGAGATATCGTATGAGCATGGAGTTGATAAAACCAGGAGTTAACGTAGATTTTGTCGGTAAAATGAAATACGCGATGATGTTGTCGGCCTTTCTGATCATCATCGGAATAGGGTCGATTATTTATCATGGCGGTCTAAATCTCGGTATCGACTTCGCCGGCGGATCAATCATTCAGGTTAAGTTTTCAAAAAATGTCTCCGCTGATCAGATCCGATCGGCATTGAAGTCAACAAAACTGGAAAACAGTACCATTCAACAGTTCGGTGTTAATGAATTTTTAATTCGTACTCATGAATCGTTCTCCGATCAGAAGATGTTAGCCGCCAATGTGGAAAAACCGCTGAGTACCGCGTTCAGCAAGGATTTTGAAATCCGTCGCGTGGAAGTCGTCGGTTCCAAAGTCAGCGCTGATTTCTCAAGAAAAGCAATCATTGCTGTTATTTTTTCTTGGCTGGCCATATTGTTTTACGTTACTTGGCGCTTTGAGTTCCGTTACGCAGCCGGAGGCATTCTTGCTCTGGTTCACGATACGTTGATTGTGATCGGGGCTGTTTCTGTCATGAATATGGAATTTACGATAAACATTCTTGCTGTACTCGTCTTTGTTATAGGTTTCTCCATTAACGATACCATTGTTACGCTTGATAGAATCCGGGAAATCGTAAAACGGAATACCAATCAGAAACTGGGCGATATTATCAATTTGGCTATCAATGAAACTCTCAGCAGAACGATTTTAACTTCTCTGACTGTTTTCTTTACAGTTTTAGCCCTGTATATTTTCGGCGGAGCGGTCATCCGTGATTTTGCTTTTGCCATGTTGATCGGCACCGTCGTTGGCACCTACTCCACCATTTATATCGCTTGCACTAGCGTACTGTTTTTTGAAAATATGCAGATTTCAAAAATGAAGAGGGATCATTAAATTGTCGTTTTTCGCAACCGCGGGATTCACCATTTTTATTTTGATCCTGTTTTCAGGAATCTTCTTGAATTTGTATGGACTGCCCGGGACGGTTGTGATTTTTTTCGACGTTTTGCTTTATGCGCTTTTTACCGGATTTGAGAATGTCGGAATAAAGATTCTTTTATTTCTTTTCTTTTCGGCGGCCATTGCTGAAACCATTGAATTTTTCTGGGTTGTCAGCGAAACACCGCAACAGCAAACGATGCATCCTCTCAAATCTGTTAAAGCAGCGGGGCTGGGAGCTTTTCTTGGCGCTTGCTTATTGACGCCATTTTTCTGGGGACCGGGCATGTGGGCAGGATTTTTTCTAGGCGGTCTCGCCGGTATTTTAATGATGGGAATTATACGGCAGTATCAACTGAAAGCTCCCAACCGAACGCTCAACAGCGTTATTTTTAATATCGTGGGGAAAAACATGGTCAAAGGATTTATCTCCCTTTGTATGAT
>JBATES010000201.1:0-1562 GCA_049664145.1 Smithella sp. | reverse complement strand
AAAAGCGACGAGGTTACCCATTTTAAAGGAGTTCGCAGCGCGCCGGAAGGAACAAAAGTATATAATCCGGCATTCGATATAACGCCCGCGCGGCTCATCGCGGCCATTATCACGGAAGAAGGAGTTTTACAAAAACCATTCCGCGTTCCCATCGCCGGTCTTAAGTAAAGGAGAAAAGCGTCTATGAAGTTATTCCTTTTTGATTTTGACGGCGTTCTGGCCGATTCGCTGGATGTCTACGAAAAAACGGTAACCGACTGCCTCAAAGATATTAAACAGCCTTTCGTAAGCAGCAGAGAAGAATTTCTGGAACTTTTTGAAGACAATTTTTATGAATCTTTAAAAAAAAAGGGGGTTGATCTGGATGTGTTCATGAAGGCCGCGGATGATATTCTCGCACAGGTAAAAATCAAAGACATGAAACCATTTCCTGCTGTCGCGCCGGTGATCGCAGAGCTGCACAAAAACCATTGTCTCATTGTTGTTTCTTCCAATGACTACGCTTCGATTAAAGAAGCGCTGGATTTATTCAATTACGACGATTATTTTAGAGACATTCTCGGCTCCGACTTCATGTTCAGCAAAAAAGAAAAAATTCTCCACGCCGCAAAAAAATACAACATGGATTTGAAGAATATTTATTATGTCGGCGACACAACGGGTGACATCAAGGAAGGCAAACAGGCCGGCATTAAGACCGTTGGAGTAACCTGGGGCTGGCACAGCAAAGAAAAAATGGCGGCCGCCCAACCGGATTACCTTTTTGATCAACCTCAGGAATTATTACAACTGAATTAGAGCCTGAAGAAATGATGAACGACTTCCTTGAATATATCAGTACATGGTCCGTCCTGAAATGGATCATCCTCGTGTTGATTGCCGGATTTATCGGACAGTTCGGCAGAATGGCGGCGGAAGCAATCGCCGCAAAAATCCGCGTGCGCCGCGGGGAAAAGGAACCTGTGCCGGAAGTTGCCCGGGAACCATCGGTATCACCGCCCCCGGCAACGTCGTCAACCAATGCCCCTCCCGACAAAAAACTTCTCAAGTCAATGGCCAAAGCGAAAAAGAAAGAAGCAAAGAAAAAGGACACATAACACTACTCTAAATAAAAACTTGACACCCATTTTCTTTTTTAATATTTAAATCAACAGTCTTCACCGTAACAACATTGCAATCAGTTGCGTAACATGAAAATGTTGTTAAGCATTACAACGTTGTCCCCATAAAATTTGTTTTTTGATATCTGCTGTATAGACGGCTGGTTTCAAAATAGACTCACATTATTAAAATACTTTTTTTGGAGGTGTTTTTATGCCCGGGCGTTTCTTTGTATGCTCCTCGCAAAAGCTTCTTCTTTTCTGTTTATACATCTTCATTCTTTCCGGCGTGATCCTTTTTACTTCCGGTGCATATTCCGCCAATGAACAAACCAGTATTCCCATCGAAGATCGTCCGGCCATGGTTGCGGTTAATCCCTTAACCAATATCGCAGTGATTACACACGGACATGCCAATACCGATTCGGTTTCCATTATTGATCTTGGCACAGCAAGAGTCAT
>JBATES010000200.1:0-1997 GCA_049664145.1 Smithella sp. | reverse complement strand
CTAAATTACATTGGACTATATCAAAAAATAGCTTCCAATGTGCCGACGGATACGCAATATGAACAGAAAATGATTGTTGATTTTATCCGTATCGTCGAAATGGAAAAAATGGGGCCGGAACAGTAATTGTTGGACAAATTAGAAGAATAGGTGCGGATGAGCTCTATGTGACAAATGAGGGACAACTAATTGGCCCCCCGTTTTGTTTTTTATGAATTTTCTCCCAGTAACCACTTCAAGCCCTCTTCGCGTTCTGTGGTTACCTTGATTGGGAAACCTCTATTGGTCATCACGTTATCAAAAAAAATATGTTTATTGATCAGCTCCTGCGTTCCCAGAATAGATATCATTGTTCCCGGGGGATGAGACTTGGAAATAAAATAGTATAAATCAAAGGATTCGAGAATAAAATTTTGTCGTTCCTCAAGGCCCGTTACTTCCGTCATATCCAGAAACAACTTTTTCAAATTGTTACTGTGTAACTCTCTGCCAAACTCATAGATATTCTTTTTTACACGATTGATATCAAACGGCCCCGTCAACTTCACGAAGAGATAATTATTTCTTATTTCGTATGTTTGATCCATTTTTCAAATTCATTCCACGATTGAATTATAATCCGCCAATAAAACGGGTACGTGCTGAATGATTGAACTGTGAATCTTTGTATTCAAGATACCAAATATTTTATTATTTACAATGTAAAATTTGAATCATCTTTTCAAATATGTGGACACGCCTGAACTTGGAAAGAAAATCCGGATGCACGCATATTCTGTCTGCTTCGTAAAAACAAAACAGCCCCGCAACTTTATGCCGTTCCGGGGCTGTGATATTCAATATCCATTCTTGCTACATTGCTTTTAATTTCTTCGGTCTGAAACGCAGGAAAAGAAGCGCGGACAAAAGAAATCCCATTGTCACAAAGGGCAGATAACCGGAAATCAGCAGGAAAGAAAAACCAATCAAAGGATATAGCGCTGTTTGCACGACCACTTTTGCCAATGGTTTATCCTTAATCCAACTTGCGGCAACAGGTCCATTACGGTAATACCAGGACACGAACTTCCTGCCAGGAGCATGGGTCAATAAATACTTGTCTCTGAACTGCCGCAGAATTTGCACCTGTGCCGCCAGCGGCGAGCCGAATGCCGCTGTGGCAATGAAACAATTGTCATCCTCTTCATCTTTTGTGTTTACGCTAAAGGTCTCGGATACACCACCGATGGTAAGAGTCGTCTCTGTCGTCGTTGAGTAACTCCCTGACGAAATCAGTTGCACTGTAACGGTATCACCATTGTTCACTGTGCCCACCGTGTTAACGTATGCTCCGCCATTGATGGAATAGGTGCCGCCGGTTATGGAAATCGGCGTCGGTGAAGAAATCCCCGCTATCGTTATGGTGTTGGACATGATGCCCGTGCTCAAAGGCACATCCGTCTGATCATTAAAGGTGAATTGTTCCGGGGTCAGATCAGGAGGCGCCTCCAGCGTAGTCACACTGAAAGTATCTGACAATCCGCCGATGGTCAACGTCGCATCTGTCTTCGTGACGTAGTTGCCCGCTGAAGTCTGCTGCACGGTTACCGTATCGTTATTGTTCACCGTGCCCACCGTGTTGACGTATGCTCCGCCATTGATGGAATAGGTGCCGCCGGTGATTGAGATGACTGCTGCCGCACTGATACCTGATACAGTGATGGTATTGGAGGTCATCACCGTGTTCAAAGGCACACCTGTCTGATCGGTAAATGTAAACGGGTCAGGCGTTGTGTCCGGAGGAACCGCCCGCGTTGTCACACTGAAGGTATCGGACACACTGCCGATGGTCAGCGTCGCATCCGTCTTCGTGGAGTAGCTGGCCGATGAAGTCTGACGCACCGATACCGTATCGCCGTTGTTCACTGTGCCATTTGCGCTGGTATAGGTCAGACCGCCATCAATGGAATATGTGCCGCCGGTAATGGAGATGGTTGCCGGCGCTCCCAGACCTGATA
>JBATES010000199.1:0-8898 GCA_049664145.1 Smithella sp. | reverse complement strand
CGCCTCTAGCGACACTACCCGAGAACATCAGGCGGGCCGCCCTTAAACGTTCTCCTATTTGGTCTTGCTCCGGATGGGGTTTACCCTGCCTTTTCCGTCGCCGGAAAAGCGGTGAGCTCTTGCCTCGCCTTTTCACCCTTACCCCGCTTGCGCGTGGCGGTATATTTTCTGTGGCACTTTCCTTAGAGTCGCCTCCAGTCGCCGTTAGCGACCATCCTGCCCTGCGGAGCTCGGACTTTCCTCCGATCTGCGAAAAGCAAACCGGCGATCATCTGATCTTCTCCTGCCTGTGGGAGATATTACCCTTGATTCTCATTTCTTTCAATAGTTACCTTGAAAATATAATTTAATTCTGTGCGGTCTGGTTTCAATCACAGAGATTAAACAATTTAATCTTGACAAACAAACGCTACTATGATTAACGCATTAACCTATTAATTTTAGGGGTTTTACTTATGAAAAAGACTTTGACCAATAAAACAAATGCCAAAAGAAAAAAAACTCATGGTTTTCTTGTCAGAATGTCATCAAAAGCGGGAAGACAGGTTTTAAGCCGCCGCAGAGCCAAGGGAAGAAAAAGCTTAACCGTATAAATCCGGCATCTTGGCAGTTATTTAAGGCTAGTCGGGGTCAGTATGCATGAAGGAACAATCATACCGGAAACCGGAAAGAGTAACGAAAAGAAGCAGGTTTAAAGCAATTTATAACCAGGGGGTGTGGAGAAGTTCGCAACATTTTACGACTGTAACGTGCAGCAACACACAGAGGGATAAAAGGCTCGGAATAACCGTCACCAAAAAAACGGGAAACGCAGTAAAAAGAAACAGAATTAAAAGACTAGTCAGAGAATTTTTTCGTCTCAATAAAAGCCTGTTTCCCGAAAAACATGACGTCATCGTTATGGCTAAAAGAAATGTTCCCCCCCTTACTTTCAAACAGGCATGTCATGAGTTAACGGAACTCTTCACGCGGGAAAAGTAACATATAATTTATGCTCAGGGAAATATTGACAAAATATTTTATTTTTTTAATTCGTCTGTATCAAACCAGCCTGTCACCTTTCTTTTTTGCGCCATGTTGCCGTTTTCATCCGTCCTGTTCCGAATATGCCATTGACGCAATCAAAATGTACGGACCGTTAAAAGGTTCTTGCATGAGCGTAAAAAGAATTCTGCGTTGTCACCCCCTTCATCCTGGCGGATATGATCCCGTCAAGTAAAAATTAGAGAGGTTAAAAATGGATAAAAGGACCATTCTGGCTGTCGTCCTGTCATTAGCCGTACTTTTTCTGTATCAGATTTTTTTCGCCAAACCGCCTGCACCGCCGGAAACAGTGACTGTGCAGGAGACGAAGCAGGCAAGCAACGCTACAGCGGTTCAGCAACCCCAGCCGGCACCGGCTATTCAAGCACCAAAGCCCGCCGTTAAAAATACCGTTGCCTCGGCTGAAGAAGCGCCCAAGGATATCCTTGTGGAAACAGAAAATTACAGAGCTGTTTTTTCCACGAGAGGCGCCGCACTGAAATCATTTCAGCTGAAACATTACCGGCAGGAATGTGAAAAATGCGTCGCCGACATCTGGCCAGCCATTAAAAATGCAGTAACCGGCAATAAACAACCGGCCAAAGCCAGGGGCCATGAACTTATCGAAGTGGTTGCGGTTAAGGAAAACATGCCTTATCCGCTCGCGTTGACATTCCCCGAATCGCAGTCCGCAATTTCAGCCGATTCCATCTATCACGCCAACACAGCCAGCCTGGACATGACGAAAGGCAAAAATAAACAGCGTCTGGTTTTTTCGCGCATTTTCAGTGACGGCATCAAAGTGGAAAAGGTTTTCACGTTTAATCCCGATAATTATTCCGTGGCGCTGGACGTGCAGGTATCCAATCTGACCAGCGCACCCGTCAACCGGGCACTGTATCTGAACTGGTATGAATATGTGGATCCAAAACAGGAGGTGGACAGCTACAGTAAGGAAGGTCCTGTCGCCTATGTATCAAAATCCATCAAGCGAAAAAAATCCGCGGAAATATCGAAAGAAGAAACGATGGGGCCGGATGTCTCCTGGGGCGGATTTGAAAGAAAATATTTTATGGCGGTGATTATTCCGGAAAATCCTTCACTGACCAGCATTAATATGTCCAGAGACGCCAACAACATGGTGGCGGTAAATCTCAAAGGCACGAAAAATACTATACCACCGGCACAGTCCAGTTCTTTCAAATATAATCTTTTCATCGGACCGAAAGATTACGCCATGCTCAAGAAACTGGGGCTGTCTCTCGAAGAAGCCATTGAATTCGAATCATTCATACCGGGCTTGAAATGGCTTTCCATCGGTCTGCTGATCTTCATTAAATTTCTGCATCAGTTTGTCGGCAATTATGGCGTGGCCATCATTATTCTGACGATTCTGATCAAGCTCGTCTTCTGGCCCCTGGGCAATATCAGTTACAAATCCATGAAGGAAATGCAGAAAATCCAGCCTAAAATAACCGCACTGAGAGAAAAATATAAGGACGATCAGGCCAAACTGGGACAGGAAACCATGGCACTATACAAAGCACATAAAGTCAATCCCTTCGGGGGATGCCTGCCGATCCTGATTCAGATTCCCGTATTCATCGGCCTTTACAATACACTGCTTTACGCCATTGAACTGCGTCATTCGCCGTTCTTCTGGTGGATACAGGATTTATCGGCAAAAGATCCTTATTACATCACGCCGATCGTGATGGGCGCAACGCAGTTTATTCAACAGAAAATGACTCCGACCGTGGGCGATCCCATGCAGGCCAAGATCATGCTGCTGATGCCCATCATCTTCACTTTTATCTTTTTGAATTTTCCTTCGGGCCTGGTCATTTACTGGTTATTAAATAATATTATAAGCATCGGTCAGCAGATATACATCAACAAAAAATTCGCTGATTGATTCACCTTGAGGATGAAAAAATGAGTTCTGAAATTATTGAAATAGAAGAAAAATCAATCGATGAAGCCATTGAAAAAGCATGCCTGACATTCGGTGTGCCCCGCGAAAAATTAAACATTGAAATCATCTCCGCAGAGTCCGGAGGATTTTTAGGTCTTTTTTCCAAAAAAGCAAAGATTCGGGCATCGTTGGTTGCGCTGAATATTGATTTTAGCTTCAATGAAATCCGGAAAGAAACGACTCAGGAAACAAAAGAAGAAAAAAAGGCAACGGACGATTTCAGAGAGAAAATTGAACCAAGAAAAGAACCGGCCAAAAGGCACAAAAAAGAAATGCTCAAAAAGACACCTCCGGTGATGACGGAAAAAGAGGTTGTGTATATCGACAATTCAACGATGGCGGTAAAGGCCCAGGAGCTTCTGGAAGGAATTTTACAGAGAATGTCTCCGGAATACCACGCCAACGTTCGAGAAACGGAGGAAAAAATAATCCTGGGCATTGAAGGCGATGAAAGCGGTTTACTCATCGGCAAACGGGGACAGCACTTGGATGCCCTTCAGTACATCATGAACAAGGCCATCAATAAAATCGACGCCGAACATAAAATGATTCTCATTGATTCAGGAGAATACCGAAAAAGAAGAGAAGCGTTTTTGTTGGATCTGGCGGAAAAAATAAGAGAAAAGGTGAAAAAGACGAGAAAACCCGTATCGCTCGCCAACATGAACGCCCACGACCGCCGTGTCATTCACATGTTTTTACAAGAAGATACCTCACTGGTGACGCAAAGCCGGGGGGAAGGCAAGTACAGAAAGATCGTTATTCTTCCCGCAAGAACCGGCAACTCCAGACGGAGCAGAGAAAGAAAACGTGATTAGTTATTTTAACACTTCAATGATGATAAGTTAAAGGGGAAGTCCCCGACTGTGCTTCGCCAGGATACCATAGCAGCAACCGCAACCCCTTTTGGGATGTCGGGAATCGGCATCATCCGGATAAGTGGTCCCGAAGCTCTCGCCATTGCCCGCCGCATTTTTCGGCCTTCAAGTGGAACAGGCAAATGGCAAAGCCATCAACTTTATCACGGCGATATCGTTTCCGTCGACAGCAGAACCATTCTTGATGAAGTTTTAATCTCATACATGCAAAGCCCCCACTCTTTTACCGGCGAAGACGTTGTCGAAATCAACTGCCACGGTAATCCTTTCATCATCGAAGCCATCCTGACACAACTTCAGGAAATGGGCTGTCGCATGGCCCGTCCCGGAGAGTTTTCCGAACGCGCCTTTCTCAATAATCGTCTTGATTTATCGCAGGCGGAAGCGCTCGCGGCGATGATTTCCGCCAAATCGGTCAAAGCTTACGCCATGGGGCTTGCCCAGTTGAAGGGATCCCTCAGCAAAGAAATAGAAGAACTGCGATCGCTGCTCATCGAAGCGTTGTCCGGACTGGAAGCGTCTATTGATTTTACAGAAGACACTTCAGGAGAAAGCATCCCGGAAGTGCCGCTCCAAATCGATCAGGCTTTCGAACGGATGCAAAAACTTCTTTCCTCATACAGCTCGGCAAGAGCTTATACAGAGGGCATCCAGGTCACCATCACCGGAAAACCCAACGTGGGCAAATCCAGTCTGCTCAACGCCCTCACCGGCAGAAAGAAAGCCATTGTCACCGACATTCCGGGAACAACGCGCGATCTGATCACGGACACGATCAATATCAACGGTATTCCGGTACACATCATAGACACAGCCGGAATCCGGGAACCGCAAAACCTGATTGAGCAGGAAGGCATCTCGCTGGTCTGGGAAAGCCTGGCCCAGGCGGATGTCGTCATCGTGATGTTGGATGTGAGCAAGCCGCTGACTGATGAGGATACAATAATTATTGATAAAAACAATTCGGGGAAAATCGTTGTGGCGATCAACAAAATTGACCTGCCTCGCTCGTGGGAGCAGGAAACCCTTGCGCAACGGTTTCCTGCGGGGACAAGCATCGTGAACATCTCCGCGAAATCAGGTATCGGACTTCCGGAATTGAAAAAAACAATAATTGATTTATCCGTCGGCCATGCATTGGAAAACAGCAGCAGAAAAATGATTACCAATCTGCGCCATAAACTGGCCCTGGAAAAATCCTGCGAAAATATTCAGCACGCCAAAGAAAGTATCAACCGTGGTTTATCTTTTGAATTTACGTCTTTTGATTTGCGCGAAGCGCTGGATAATCTGGACGAAATAACCGGCAGGAAAATTAACGATGAAATACTGGATAAAATATTCTCCAGCTTCTGCATCGGCAAGTGATGGGCTTCCCGGGATCAAGGTCATCTAATCGGTTTGCTTGACTCTTCTGCGTGTTTTCTTCACCGTCTTCACGGCAGAAGTATCTTTTGACCTTTCAAAGACATACGATTTGATTTTTGCGGCAATACCTAATTTATGATCCTTGTTTTCAACCCGGACAATCTTTCCCCTGCATTTCAGGTGCACCGGGCGCTGCGGGTCAACGTATTCCAGTACAATCGTGAACTCTATGGTATGGCCGGGAGCAAATGATTCATCCGTTTCAAAAAAAATGCCGGAACTGCTGAAGTCGCGGGTAACACCGCGGGTATTTTCCAGTTTAACAGGAAAGGCGCCCCTGTGACGTATCGTCAGTCTATTTTCGCAATCTTTCACGGTTGCTCCTCCAGTACGTTATCATAAAAGATTCCAGCAATTACAAATTAAAGTTTTTTTCCTATACCCTATAGACAAAAAGAAAGAAAGTCTGATTTCGCATATCAAATGGAAAACGATAAGATCTGATCACATTATTTTTCAACGACTGCTGTTTTATTGTGATTTTTCATCCAATCCTTCGATAAAGGCCAGAACGTTTCCGCCCAAAACATTGTGGTTGTAGCCGCCTTCCAGGATGCCGAAACAACCGCCATTGTTGCGCCGGGCAGTTTCCCGCACCAGTTTTCCCATATATCTGTAGTCTTCCGTTTTCAGAAGCCCTCCCCAATCGGCTTCGTGATTGTCAAAACCGGCAGACACGGCAATCATATCGGCATCCGTCGCTCTCAGATCGTCCTGAACATTTTTCAAATATTCATTGCGATCGGCGGAGGCGGGATTCAGGATGGTCACATAGCCTTTATTCCCCAGAATATTGACATTACCATCCCCGTAATGCAGATCGAAATCCAGAATAAAAGCTTTTTTGATATTACCTTCTCTTTTGATCTTTTCCAGAGCGATCGACATGTTATTGAAATAACAAAAGCCCCAGGCATTGCCTGATGAAGCGTGGTGTCCGGGTGGACGGATAAGCGCAAAGCACGGCTCTGTCAAACCGATTTGCGCTGCCAGCATCGCGCCGCCAGCGGCCAGAGCGGCAATATCATAAACACCTTCGCGCTCGACCGACCTGACATGCTCGGGCGTGTGAACTGCAAGAATATCTTCTCGTGTTGCCCCAACCGGTTCGACAAAAGTAACCCTGCCGCGCAGCGCCTTTTCCACGGCTTGAATTCTGCCGGGGGCGGAAGCAGGATCATTTGAATAAACTTCGTTGTAATCTTCATGGTAAACGACTTTCATACCCTCCTCCTTTTTTCCAGTTGAAAAGAAAAACGGCTCACCATCCACGGTTCTTGCTGTCCGTCAAAGACTTTTTCCACAAATCTTACACGCCTGTTTTTCCCAAGCAGCAAAACCGTGGAAGAACGCGTTCCGTAGATCGGGCTTTCGATAAAGATAGAAGATAAAAGCCGCTCCCATTCCATGCCGATGCCGGTGGAAGGCAGTTTGTCATCCGGAGGCACGCGGCGATCAGCCAACAACACAAACAACGCTTCTTCCAGAGCATCCCCTTTCTTGGCCAGCGCGGCTTTCAGCATTCTTTTGCTTCTGGCAACTTTCGGCCATGGTGAGTCCAGGAGGTGATTGCTCAGGCCATATATTCCCGGTTTCAGTTTTTGCTTTTCTCCGCGGCTGGAAAAAACACAGAGATCATCGTCGTCGCCTAAAAGCAAATTAAAACCGTTAAACTGATCAACATGGGGAGTAATCCTTTTTAGATATTGCTCAGGATTGTGTTTGCCGGTAAGGTAGCGACTGACGAGTTTGCCGCGTGATAGTGCGTCACTTTTGAGCGTTAAGGGGTCGCGATAATTGGTCACGGCAGAAATTTTTCCGTTCTTCGTTACGCCCAGCCAGGTGCCGCCGCTTTTTAAATCGCGACCGGCCAGCACATCATGTTGGTCTTTCCAGAAATCAGCCGAAGCAGAAGGCCGCTCGTAGAATTCATCGCGGTTGGCTGCCAGAACTAATCTGTATGATGGATGAACATTATACGCGAATATAATCAGGCACATTTTAGTGATCCTCCCAATAAAAATAAGAAGATTGTCAGATGATCTCTCTTAATCGGTTCATGATTCTGGTCATGGTGTCTCCCGCCGGAGCGTTCAGAAACACATCGGCTATCTCATCCTGACCGGTCTGTCCCATATTAATAATGACGATCTTTGCGCCGGATTGTTTGGCATAGAGCGGCATGTAAGCGGCGGGATAAACAACCAGCGATGAACCGATCACCATGAATAAATCGCTCTGTCCCGATTCGTGCTCTGCCATTCTTAAGGTATCCTGCGGCAGCATTTCTCCGAAGAAAACAACACCCGGCTTGAGAATGCCCCGGCATTTTTCACACACCGGAAAATGGTCAGGAGATGGATGTTTTTTTCTCATTTCATCGACAGGATAACGCCCGCCGCAATCAAGGCAGACCAGCCATTGCATATTACCGTGCAATTCGTGAACTTTCTGGGGATTGTTCCCCGCCTTCTCGTGCAGATTGTCAATGTTCTGGGTAATCACCGAACTCAATTTATTCATCTTCTCTAGTTCGGCTATGGCCAGATGCGCACGATTTGGCTCCGCATCGAGAAGTGCCCCGCCTTCTACAAACAGATACCATACCTTCCTGCGTGTCTCGCTGGAACGCAGAAACCTGTCAATGGTAAAATCTTCGGGATCAACTTTTGTCCAGAGCCCACCCGGTCCCCGAAAATCAGGAATGCCCGATTCCGTGCTGATGCCGGCGCCGGTAAACACCACCAGACGTTTTGAAGCTGCGATCATCTCAGCGACTTTATTTATTTTTGTTTCCATAAACTCCTCGCGGCCGCCTCCAATGCTGATTTCAATGCCAATCTTTTACCCTGCTTTATTTTTGCACGAATGTCCTGCAACAAATTCACAAATGGGGTCATCACAAAGGGGGTCAGGTCTTGCATCACAAACACAAATGGGGTCAAAACACAAATGGGGTCAAAACACAAATGGAAACACAAATGGGGTCAGGTCTTGAACACAAATGGGGTCAGGTCTTGAAATATAAGTTTTATTCCGCATTCTTTATCACCTTGCTGACCGTAGTATAATGAATTCCCAAATATGCCGCAATCTCGTTTAACCGGTAACCATATCCGACATGCGCTGCGTGAATATTCTTGTCCCTTCCTTTTTTCGTGTCTTCCTTGCAAAATAAGTCCGCAAGTTCCGGCCTGTTTAAATAGCGCTGTATCCTCGGTATTTCTTTGATTTGTTCCTTTCCATGTAAACGTTTTAGGTATCCTTCAACAAAGGCTTTCTCTCCCAACAAAATCTGACCCCGAAGCTCATTCCAAGGCGAATTTGCATTTATTCCTTCTTTTACAAATTTGTGGTAAAGCTTCTGCGCTTCTGTCTTATTCTTACTGAAATGTCCAAGTATCCAGTCCGTAGTTAAATAGCCCGGCGCTTTTTTTATTCCCGCTGTATAATGATAACTGCTCCATTTCCATTCTTCCGGTTTGCTGAACATCTTTGCGCGCACCGGATTTAAAACAACATACCGGCATAGTTCTAAAAGATAACTTTCCTTATCTACCAAAATTGCCTTGTATCGCCCTTGGAAAATATGAC
>JBATES010000198.1:0-2481 GCA_049664145.1 Smithella sp. | reverse complement strand
GGGAAAACTTGAAGGAAAAATTGAAGGAATCATCGAAGGGGAAATTAAAGGACAAATCAAAATATTGGAAGATCTGTATTTTACCAAGATACTGACTCTGGAACAATTTGAAATGATGGTTAATCCGCTCAGAAAACGATTACAGGATATCCAGCGCCAGGTTCATGAAACAGGAAAAATGTCTTCACGTACAGCACGTGTCCGCCGCAGGCCCGGACCGGCAGGCAAAGCATCGTGAAGCCAATAAGTCTAACGCATCCAAAATTTTTTACGGAAGATATCATTTTCATTCATGGGCTGAATATCCCAATATATGGAAATCGCGGTTACCGTTTAGAAACATGTATTTATTGCTGTAAGTCATTTCATCCTATGGTATAAAAATGTCCATATGAAAACCGATGCCCTGTTTTTTGAATTATTCAAATTTAGTCCCAAAAGTCTTTTTGAGCTGCTTTCGTTGAACATGGAAGGTGATTATGTTTTTGAAAGCATCACCGTCAAAACGACCGAAAAGCGCATGGATGGGTTTTTGAAAAGAATCGATGGCTTGGGACCAAATGTATTTATCGAGATTCAGGGATATGATGATCCCAATATTTACTGGAGACTGTTTCGGGAAATATGCACATGGTATGAACAAAGCGATAATTATGTACCATTTTTGGCTATCGCTTTGTTTATCGATGAACGACATCGGCCAAAGGACTGTCCTTTTGTCCAGATGGACCCGCCAAATCAGTTTTTTCAGTTTAATCTGGTTGATTGTTTAAACGCCATTGAAAACAGGGCCAGCGTATTGACAGTGTTGAAGCCGCTAATTTTGAAAGACTCAGGTCAACTGCCCAAGATGGTGCCCATTTGGGAAGCCGAGATCAGTTCTTTAAAATTGCCTGAAAACAGGATGACGCTTCTTGAAGAATTGCTGGAATATTCAATACTCCAGCGTTTCCCCGAATTGACATTAGAGGAGGTCAAACAGATGATACAAATATCGCCACTTGAAAAATCTGTTGCGGTACAGGAATTCATTCAAATCAAAGTGGATGAAGCTATAAATGAAATCACTGCAAAAATCAGAAACGAGAGTCTCAGGGAAGGTAAAAAGGAAGGGATAGAGGAAGGCAAAAAGGAAGGCAAAAAGGAAGGCAAAAAGGAAGGTAAAAAGGAAGGCAAAAAGGAAGGCAAAAAGGAAGGCAAAATAGAGGGAGAGCTTATTGGTGAAATCCGAACTATGCAGCGGATACTGAAATATCCCCAAACTTCCAAAAAAGAACTGGAAAAAAAGACTCTTAAATATCTTAGGGCACTGGCCAGGGAGCTTAAAACAAAAATATGAAATAAATGCCTTGATCATTGATTCGGCCCACGACACCTAACCGATTGCCGTGAAAATAAATTAACCACAGAACACACGGAATACACGGAAAGAAGTAGGTTCGCCCTCATTTTCATGTCTGGGGGCGAGCAAACCCTTGATCATGAGCGTTTTCCGTGAAAATGGTTATTCAGATGCAAAGGGGCAGAGGGCCACCGGATACTGTTCAATAAATTGTCTCGTCGCACTTCAATGCACTTAACACTTAACACTTAAAACTTAAAAAAATTATGACATCCCCCACCCATATTTACCAAATAAAGGCCCTGGCCCTCGCCGTCTGGAAAGAATCCACCCGCGATCGGGCTTTGATCAGCCTGAGCGGTTCCGGCATCATTTTGCTCCTGTTTTCCATTATTTTGGGAAAAATGGCTGTTGGCGGCTATGACCGCGTCATTCAGAACATGGGCATGTGGGTGCTGGGTACCTGGGGACTGATTTCATCCGCGTACATTGGGGCCAGCCTGATCCGAAACGAATTTCAGAGACAGACCGCATACCTCATCCTGTCCCGGCCGGTTACCCGAACGGTTTTTCTGATGGGGAAATTTGCCGGAATGATTGTGGTCATTTCAACCATCTTTCTGATTCTGGCCTGTGTATGGCTGGTCATCATGTCCGCGAAAAGCATTGCCATAACACCGTCCCATTTTATTGCCATTGGATTTATCTGGGGTGAATGGGTATTGCTGGCTGCATTCAGTCTGCTGTTGGCCAGCTTCACATCCCCTGTCATGCAGGTCTTCTGTTTGACCGGCATTTCTTTCCTGGGGCACTGGGCCAGAGACCTGAAGGCTTTTGCCGAAAGACTGGATTCGCCATTTCTCAGACAAATTTTTGAAGGGATTTACTATATTCTGCCAAATCTGGAAGCGGTCAATTTTCGGGATGCGGCATTGTATGGCGAACCGATCAGCGGCATTTTGATGCTGGAGGCTTTTGTGGTGTTGCTTGGCTGGATATTGACATCCCTGATTGCCGCCAATCTGATTTTTTCCCGACGCAAACTCCTGTAAAGCATTCCATCGTGACTTTTCTCTCCATTCAGTCTCGTGTTCGTCCTCAGTTTATCATTTGCCTGTTTCTTACTGTCGGAACGCTGC
>JBATES010000197.1:0-9726 GCA_049664145.1 Smithella sp. | reverse complement strand
GGGATTCGTGGGCTAAGATTGCCGGAGGTGACAAAAAATAAAAATGGCTGGGGAATAAGGATTCGAACCTTAATAAACGGAGTCAGAGTCCGTTGTCCTACCATTGAACGATTCCCCAGCAAGGTCGCTGATATAACTCCTGTTGAGAGTTATCTTGGAAGCCGCGAGAATATAATGCGATTGATTTCTTATGTCAATCAATTTTCTTCAGAAATTTACACATTCTGTCCGGGCAAAGACTGCACGGTTTTTTGTGTTTTTCAATAGAGGAAGGACCATCGATGCAATCCGTCCGGCGCATTCCCTGATGCTTCAGGATATGAATGCTCTGGGGAAATTTTTCACGCCGGTTTATCTGCTGCGGGCAATTTTGTTTTTCGTCTTATTCTATTTAATCTTTTTACTTGCGGCGCATTTTTCGTGGTGGATTTTGATTGAAAAGGCCCGCATAGCCATCAAACCTCTGGATTCTCATTACTGGCCAAAATTCATCGTTGCTTTTGTTTTATTCTTTACACCCTTAATCTATATTTTTTGCAGTTTGCTGAACAAAAAATTTATAATCATTCATTTACCGAAGCTCGTTCTTTATATGGGAGCCACTTTTTTCGGAGCAATGTGGTATGAAATTATCCTGGACACTTTTTTTGTAAAGGTTTTCGGGCAACCGGGATGGCTTTACAAAATCTGGCCCCTCTATCACGGTTATACCTCCGGAGTGGGTCTTGTGATGTGGCCACTCTACGGATTTTTTATCTATTGCATGAACAGCGCTATCGCAACGAATCCCAAGCTGGCCCACATGAATAACGGACCGGCCAAGGCTTTTCTTTTCGCGATCGATGCCATGGCGTTGGAGATCCTGGTCAACTTTTTTTCAATCCTTTTTTTTCACACGTATCTTTTTTATTATCTGCCCGGAGACCTGATGCACTTTACAACCATTCAGATTTTCATTCCTTATCTGTTCGCGTGCAGTCTGGGCGCGGCACTTTCATGGTTTCTCGACAGCTTACAAAAAAACCAATTCATGATCGGTCTGGCTTTTTATGGTGTTGGAGTGGTTAGTCTGTTGAGGATCGGATAACAAAAATCTTTTTTTGCCACAGGCGAGATAAAAAAAATCAGGTTCTTAAAATGAATTAAGAACCTGAAAATTGTGAAAATCATCATCCGCGGGCACGGATTGTAACTAACGGCATTCGGTGCAGACGGCAAGTTCGCTCAAGGGAGTGCCGGTTTTTTTGCTGATGAATTTTAATTGATCTACCGGCGCGAAGAATTTGCCGCATTTTGTGCAGGCCTGCATCTTGAAAGTGCGTCCCCAGATTTTGCGTTTGTCTTGGGTAGAGGTCATTTCGATATGGCCGGTGGGGCAAACATAAACACAGGCGCCGCAGCCGATGCAGACGTCCGATTTTTCATCATAGGGTGTGCCAACGGTTTTATGAGAGCCGCGGGCAAAAAGGCCGATGGCGCTGACGCCGACAACTTCTTCACACACGCGCACGCAGGAACGGCATAAGATACACTTGCCTTTGTCCAAATCGGTAACAAACCGGGTCTGTGGTTCCACGCCCATTTCTTTGGCCATCTTCTGGAGAACATCGGATTCGGGACAGCGAGACAAAAGCAGCTCCATCACCAGACGCCGCACATTCAGGACGCGATCGCTTTTTGTATTCACCATCAATCCTTCTTCCGCGGCATACAGACAGGAGGTGACGATTCTGGTCCGATTGCCTTTTTTAATTTCCACCACGCATAAGCGGCAGGCGCCGGAGCGGCTTACAGCCTCATGCGCGCAGAGAGTGGGAATCGAGATGCCCGCGCCGCGGATGGCTTCTAAGAGCATTGTTCCTTTCGGCGTCGATATATTTTTTCCGTCAACAGTCAAATTTACCATGATTCATCCTACCTCTTATTTCACAAGAATTGCGTCAAATTTGCAGCTCTCGATACACGCGCCGCAACGGGTGCACTTGTCATTGTCAATTTTATGAGCTTTCTTCTTTTCACCGCTGGTGGCCTGCGTGGGGCAGACCTTGATGCACAAACCGCAGCCGGTGCATTTCTCAGGATCAATGCTGTAAGTAATGAGCGCTTTGCAGACACCCGCCGGACAACGATGCTCCTTGATGTGAGCGTCATACTCATCACGGAAATATTTAATCGTGCTTAAAACCGGGTTCGGAGCGCTGCCACCCAGGGCGCAAAGAGATCCGTCCGATACGCCGGTAGCTATTTTTTCCAGCAGTTCGACATCTCCTTCCTGTCCTTTGCCCGAGCAAATGTCTTCCAGAATATCGCTCATCCGGCGAACACCTTCGCGGCAGGGAACGCATTTGCCGCAGGATTCTTCCTTGAGGAAGGCGGTGAAGTATCTGGCAACGTCCACCATGCAGGAAGTGTCGTCCATGACGATCATACCGCCGGAGCCCATCATCGAACCAACTTCATAAAGCTTGTCAAAATCCACCTGTAAATCCAGCAGGCTCTCCGGGATACAGCCTCCTGAAGGCCCACCGGTTTGTACTGCTTTGAACTTGCGTCCCTTGGGGATGCCGCCGCCCATGTCATAGATGATTTCGTAAAGTGTTGTCCCCATCGGCACTTCAACCAGACCCGTGTTATTAATCTTGCCGACCAGGGAGAATATCTTTGTACCCTTGGAACCTTCGGTTCCGATGGAAGCGTACCAATCCGCGCCTTTATTAATGATCAGGGGAACGTTCGCCCATGTTTCCACGTTGTTGAGCACGGTGGGTTTGTCATAAAGGCCTTTTTCCACGGCGTGAACGTACTTGGCACGCGGCTCGCCGGCACGGCCCTCAATCGAAGCAAACAGAGCGGATGATTCACCGCAGACAAACGCACCGGCTCCCTTGTTGATTTTAATATTAAATGAAAAATCCGTACCCAGAATATTTTTACCTAAAAGGCCTCTTTCCCTGGCGGCTTCAATCGCCATCGTCAAATGCGTCACGGCCAGCGGGTATTCGTTTCTGACGTAGATATAACCTTCGTTTGAGCCGACAGCGTAAGCACCGATAATCATTCCTTCGATAATGCTGTGGGGATTGCCTTCCATGAGGCTTCTGTCCATGTAAGCGCCGGGATCGCCTTCGTCACCGTTGGCGATAACATACTTGGGTTCGCCGTGCGCCTTGCGGACACCTTCCCATTTGACAGCCGTATGGAATCCGCCGCCACCACGACCGCGCAAACCGGCTTTTTTAATCTCTGCAATGACACCATCCGGCGTCATTTCGGAAAGAACTTTGGCCAGCGCCTGATATCCGTCGATAGCCAGATAATCATCAATCCGTGTCGGATCAAGCATCCCGTTGGAGCCGAACACCACACGAAGCTGTTTCTTATAGAAGGGCAGGTCTTCTTCCCTGAAGAGGGTCTTGTGCGTTTCCGGATGGCGATAAAGCAGTCTGCTGATCACTTCACCCTTGCCGACGGTTGTGGAAACGATTTCGGGCACGTCTTCCACCTTCACGGACTGATAAAAATATTTGTGGGGATGAATAACAAGCATGGGCCCTTTTTCGCAGAAGCCCAGACAACCGGTAGCCAGAACATTCACGTCCATGTTTTGTTTCTTCAGTTCGGCTTCCAATGCTTCCTTGACTTTGATGCTGCCATAGGCACGGCAACCTGTTCCGGCGCAAACCGTAACGAATTTTTTATTGGGGCCGTAATTCAACCTCGCTTCTTCCAAAACCTGGTGGGCTTGAACATCCGAATTTTCTTTCATCATTATTGTGCCCCCTCTTTGTTGATGTTATCTATCATCTTATCGATTTTCTTCATGGTTACCTGACCGTGATATTCGGTGTTAATAACGACAACAGGCCCCAGTGCGCAGGCTCCGACACAGTTGACGGTTTCCAGCGAAAACTTATTGTCTTGGGTGGTTTCACCCGGCTTGATGCCCAGAGTGCGTTCAAGCTTGTCCTGCAGGGCTGACGCACCGCGGACATGACAGGCTGTTCCCATGCAGATTTTGACTATATTTTCACCGCGCGGTTTCAAGCTAAAGGCGGTGTAAAATGTGGCCGCTTCATACACACGGGTGAAGGGCACGTTCATCGCTTTGGCCGCCGTTTTCAGAGCTTCTTTGGGAAGATAGTTGAAGGCTTCCTGAATATCCTGCAACACGGCAATCATACCACTTTTATCACCACCGTGTTTTTTCACGATTTGTTTTGTTTTTGCTGCAACGCTGATGGCTTTCGTCATTCTTTTTTCACCTCGGTCTTCTTTAGAAACTTTTTCTATTATCCGGTTAAAAATATTAAGCGCTGAAATTTCTGACCCGTTTATACGTTACCGGTCTTCAAAAATTTCGCTTTTTCTTTGAGTTTGTTAAATTCACTTGTCACTTTTTCCTGAATCTTGTCTATTTCTTCAGGCCCCAGATGACGGAAACGTCCCTGTCCCTTGAAATAATCTTTAATCGGTTTAAGCTTTTTGGGCATATCGGGAGAGAGACGATAATGTCCGTCCTCTACTTCATACAGGGGGAAGACCCCCGTTTCCACAGCCAGGCGTCCCATGGAAATTGCCTGATGTGAAGGGCAGCGCCAGCCGGTCGGACAAACCGAGAAGCAATGAATATAGGAGGGCCCCTTGATGCTCTTGGCTTTTTCCATCTTGCGGATGAAATCCAGCGGGTAGCTGGGACAAACGGTAGCCACATAAGGAATGGCGTGGGCAACCATGATTTCAGGCATGTTCTTTTTCCATGTTTTCTGGCCGATGCTGACTTTACCCGCCGGCGCGGTGGTCGTTGATGCACCCATCGGCGTGGCGCTGGAGCGCTGAATGCCAGTGTTCATGTAGGCTTCATTATCAAAGCAGACATATATCATATCGTGGCCGCGTTCCATTGCGCCGGAAAGAGCCTGAAATCCGATATCCATGGTGGCGCCGTCGCCGCCCATGCCGACAACCTTTACGTAACGGTCGTCAATCTTACCTTTCTTGCGCAACGCCTTGAGGCCTGCTTCTATGCCGGAAGCGACTGATGCCGCGTTTTCAAAGGCAACGTGAATCCAGGGCACACGCCACGCTGTTGTGGGAAACATACTGGAAACAATTTCCATGCAGCCGGTTGCGGAAGCAATGACGGTATTGTCTCCCAGAGCTTTCGCCATCAGCCGCACGGCCAGCACCTCGGCACAGCCGGAGCAGGCGCGGTGACCCGGTGATAACAATTCTTTTTTATTAATCAGCCGCGGAGCAAATAAATCAAAATTTTCTACGATACTCATTATTCTCTCACTCCCCAAAATTCATAGGTGTCTGTCAGCTTATTGGCCGTATCGGCGATAACTCTTTCAAACATTCCGATAAAATCACCAACGGGAACGTCGCGTCCGCCCAGCCCATAAATATAATTGTAAATCAAAGGACGCTGAGTTTCTGCATACATGGCAGATTTGACTTCCGAAAAAACAGGACCGCCGGGACCGCCAAACGATACGGCGCGATCGGTCACGATCAGTTTTTTCGCGTTTTTAATCGCGGCTTTGATTTCCTCAAACGGGAAAGGACGCCATAATCTCAACTTCACCAGACCGGCCTTGACGCCTTTGGCACGGAGTTGATCAATGGCCATCTGCGCGGTCCCACCCATGGAGCCCATCGTCAGCATGATAACTTCCGCATCGTCGGCTTTGTAGGTTTCCACCAGTTTGTAGTTGCGGCCGAACATTTTGCCCCATTCTTTCAAGACTTCCACAATGACTTTTTTGGAATTTTTCAGGGCCTCGTCCTTGGCCTTCATGATTTCCGCGAAATAATCAGACATGGCGAAAGCGCCCATCGTCACCGGCTTGGCCGGATGAAGTGTCGCGTGTGGAACAAAAGGCGGTAGGAATTTGTTGACTTCTTCCTGCGTCGGCATTTCAAAAGGTTCCACCATGTGTGTTAATTGAAAACCGTCAATATTAATATTGACCGGCAGCATGACATCCTGATGCTCGGCAATCTTGAAAGCAATGATCGACATATCAATGGATTCCTGCCCATTTTCCACGAAAATGGAAATCCAGCCTGAATCACGCTGCGGCATGATATCGGAATGATCATTTAAAATATTCAGGGGACCGGAAACCGCCCGGTTGGCTATCGCCATCGTTATCGGCAGACGCATCGCCGAAGCGATCGGCAGCAATTCATGCATATACATTAATCCCTGCGAACTGGTTGCCGTGTAAGAGCGGGCGCCCGTTCCGGAGGCGCCGATCACCGCGCTCATGGCCGAATGTTCAGATTCCACCGTCACAAACTCCGCGTCAACTTCACCGTTGGCAACCAGGTCGGAAAGATGTTCCGCGATGTGCGACTGGGGGGTAATAGGATAAACGGCCGCCATATCGATGTTGCACAATCCTACAGCTTCCGCCACGGCAACTGCCACTTCCATTCCAATGCGTTTACCCATATTATTCCTCCTCCTTCATTGCAATCGCCTTCGGCCAGCACTCATGCGCGCAGATGCCGCAGCCTTTGCAATAATCCATGTCAGCCTGAAAGAAGCCGTCCTCGGTCTGCTGCACACAACCTTCCGGACAGAAAACGTAACAGATACCGCATTTAATGCATTTCTGATTGTCCCAGACAGGACGCTGAGATCGCCAACTTCCGGTATGATATTCACTGGCGCTTCCCGGTTCAAAAACAACACAGCCAATGGGAAGTTCTTTCCATGTTTTTAATGCCATTTGGATATACCCCTTAATTGCTTATTTTAATTTCATCGTAAGCCCGTTTCATCGCGTTGAGATTCTTCTGGGCGATTCTGCCGAAACGATGTTCCACTGATTCTTTCATTGCATCCAGTCCCATTATTCCGGTAACCTTAAGCAGTGCGCCGATCATTGTGGTATTGGCAATGGGCACGCCCATTTCTTTACGGGCGATTCCTGTGCCGTCAACGATTGCCAATGTTTCTTTGTAATTTAATGCCTTACGAATTTCTTCCGCTGTTTTATTTGTATTGACGATCAATTTACCGCCCGGTTTCAAACCGTCAAGAACATTGACCAGACCAATCAAACTGGAATCGAGCACCAGGACCACATCCGGCTCATATATGCCTGAACGGACATTGATTTTCTCATCCGCAACACGGGTGAACGCTGCCACAGGCGCACCTCTTCTTTCCGGACCGAAACTGGGAAAACCCTGAGCGTATTTCCCAGCGGCTATAGCTGCCACTGCCAGCAACTCCACCGAAGTCACCGCTCCCTGACCACCGCGTCCATGCCATCTAACTTCTATCATTTATCCTAATCTCCTTAGTGATGTTACAAAAAGACTGAGATTCATAATATAGAAGCAAATTTCAGTCAACAAATTTTCGCAATTGTTAAAATGATTTGTTATCTTGAAGAGATACACCACTTTTGCTGCGCAGAAGAATACAGATCATTGCCTTGGAAATCGTTAATAACCACGAGAGGTAAATCTATGATCGTCAGTTTTCTTATCGCTTCCGGCCCTAAATCTTCATAGGCAATCATTTCCACATTTTTTACACATTGGGACATCAAAGCGGCAATCCCGCCAATCGCTCCAAAATAAACCGCCTTGTGATTTTTTATTGCTTCAATAACCTCCGGCGAACGGTTGCCCTTGCCGATCATGCCTCTTAGGCCTGCTTCGATTAATTTTGTCGTGAAAGAATCCATGCGGTAACTGGTAGTGGGTCCGATGGAACCGATAACTTTTTTCGGCGGCGTGGGTGACGGCGCCGCGTAAAAGATAACCGCCTGCGACAAATCAACCGGCAGATTCTCGCCTTTGAGCAAAGATTCATACAAACGCTTGTGCGCGACATCCCGCGCCGTATAAACTTCCCCGCTCAGCAAAACCATATCACCGGCATGTAATGATGTAATGATTTCTCCAGTCAGAGGTGTTCTAATTTTTCGTAGTATGCTCATATTATTAATATATTATAAATATAGTTTGCTACTATATTAGCATTAAAGGAAAGTAAATGGAAGGTTTGTATCTTATAAATAATCGTACCTTTTCCACTATATAAAATAGTTTGCAAAGTAACGAAAAGAGGAAAAATCGAACTTTAATTAATACCATCTCTTCTTTCTATTTCCACCCTGTTCCTGCCATTATTCTTTGCTACATACAAGGCAGCGTCAGCACGTGATAGCAATGAATCAATGGAAATATCATCCCTGTGTAGAACGCCAATTCCAAAACTGCATGTAACAGATTGTTCTCCCACTTTTACTGATTTTTCAAGCATTGTTCTTATTCTTTCAGCAAGTATTATCGCACTTTCCAGGTTGGTTTCAGGGAGAATTATCGCGAATTCTTCTCCACCGATTCGCGCCGGGAAATCATTATTCCTCAAATTCTTGATGATTACTTTTGCCACAGCTTTAAGTGTTTCATACTGACTGAAAAAATCCGATCTGAAAGATTAAATCGGCAAGATATCCTATGCTGCTTCTCCTGATTAATTTATCTTGTATAATTATTATCGGTGAGATACAATAAGCCTTAATGAGATACAAGGAGGTAAATTTTATGCCAATGAGTTTGCGAATACCCGTACAAAAGGAAAACATGATAGAAAAAGCAGCCATGAAAGAGAAAAAATCGAAGACAGCGTTTGTGATAGAGGCCATTGATGAAAAACTAGGCTTGGTAAAAAATAGAGAAAACGCTTTGCGGAATTTCGCAGGATGGCTTTCCAGCAAGGAAGCGGAAGAACTGCGACGAGCCGCAAGTGTATTTGAAACGATCCACGAAGGCGACTGGAAATGAGACTTATCCTGGATACGAACGTATATTCGGACTATGCGGAAGGAAAGTCTCAGACCGTCGATATCATCGCCCGCAAAGCAAGCGAGATTTGTTTTCCGGCAATTGTTTTGGGTGAGCTTTATTACGGGTTTCGAAAAAGTTCCCGAAAAAAATTAAATGAACAGAAGATCGAACAATTTATAAATCTTTTTTCTGTGGATATCATTGCCATTGATGAAAATGTTTCCCGCAAATATGCGCTTATCTATGAATATTTAGAGAAAAAAGGCTGTAAAATTCCAATAAACGATGTTTGGATTGCCGCCTGTTGTATGGCGGATGGCGGCACACTTTTCACACGGGATAAACATTTTAATCATATCGAGCAAATCGAAAAGATCATATTGTAAAGAATGAAGTCAAAAGGAACTCATTGGCCTGAACTTGGCGAAGATATCAGCACAGAAAATATCATTCTCGGCAGACCCTCCGGCGAAAGTCAGTGTTCGATCAACGACTGCCTCAATCAACGAAATTCAAGGAAATAAATTACAAACCCTTGAAGGAGATGCGCTCGTGGCTCAAAAAGCAGATCGAAAAATAGAAGATGTTGTCAAATCCTATCTGGCGCAACTGGAAAGTATCGGCATTCATGTCGAGCAGGCAATCTTGTTTGGTTTCTATGCCAGCGGTAAAAATGACGAATAGAGCGATATTGATCTGGCGATTGTTTCAAAAGATTTTATTGGAAATAGATTTGAAGACAGAAATAAAATTCGTAAAATCACCTTGCAAGTGAACAGTGATATTTCCCCGATGCCTTACCGACCGGAAGACTTCAACAACAGCGATTACTTCGTTAAAGAAATTCTGGAAACGGGAATACGGATTATTTAATTGAGTTCGTCAGGAAACGTCCGGACCGGAGAAAAA
>JBATES010000196.1:0-7862 GCA_049664145.1 Smithella sp. | reverse complement strand
ACAAAATATTTATGAGAAAGGACTAAAAAACCAGCGTCGCTTCGCTCCGATCAGGGGGTGGCGACTTCCTCCGGATTTGAGTGGCGGCTTCCTGCGGATTAGGATGGCGACTTAAGCGGAATAGGCAACGGTCAATATTCAATTTTTTACTTTATTGGACCACTAGAAGAACCGCCCATAATTGCCCCCTTTCATTCATTATTTGATTCTATAATAAAATATATCGTCGATTTGTCAATAGAAAAAGTTTTTCAGAAGCAAATCATTATGATAATAATTTGTGTGCCAATAAAAATTGCGTTGCTTGCCTGAATGTTTTCACAAGACACAATATTATTTTTATTGATACAAAGATATTAACCTGCCCTGGGATGGTAAATTTACATTACGCCCTTTAAGTTGATGCATAATTATTTCATGCCACATCTGCGGCCATTTCTTTATCGGATTAAGTCGCATATACACCTCCCGGAAATGGTTTCTCGAAAACGGCGCAAGCTGCGATTTTATCCAGATTTCTCTTTCACGGGGCGGGACTTTGGAAAAAACATCTTCCTCATAAAAGTTAAGCACGTTTTCCCGTTTTCATTATATAAGATAGATCCCGGATGACGAGCTAAGGGCATCAACATGAACGTATCTGGTCGATTACGCTTTAGCCAATCCAGTTTAATTTCCAAATCCGTCAAAGATTCTCCTGCTGTTTGAGTCAAGATATAGGCATGCACACTGATGCCCGCTTCCCGGCAAAACCGCAGAGCATTCTCATTAGTGCTGACAGTAGTATCTTTTCTCAAAGAATCTAAATCTTTCTGTACCGTAGCCTCCACACCAATTTCTATTTTGATGCATCCTGCCTGTCGCATCAATCTCAATAAATCCGGTTCTAATCTATCGGCCCGTGCCTGTATGGCCCATGAAAACTTCTTTGCAAGTCCGGTTCTGATGAATTGATGACAAGTGTGTTCGACTCTCGCCCGGTCGAACATGAAATCATTATCGTGAAAATAAATGGCTTCGACTTGTGGAAATTGCTTCAGAGTGCGGTCAACCATCTCTGTTAAATAATCAACGCTATGAAAACGGACGCCGCCTCCGTAAACCAGCGATTCGGTGCAAAAAGAGCAGCGATAACTGCATCCCCTCGAACCGAGCATAGTTAAAGTTGACAAATAGAATCCACGAATAATAGCGGAGGTACGTCGCGTATAAAATGACATATCAAGCAACGAATAATCAGGGAAGGGCAATGTATCAAGATTTTTGATTCGGCCAAAACCTGATTTGCGGCCCTCTCCTATTTTTGTTTCCCCGCTATCTATAGACTTATTTCGCCAAAGTATCTCTTTGATCTTATCCTTTTTTGTCCCTTCAGCCAAAGCCAGCAGAGCTTCTTCTCCTTCTCCAATACAGACACCATCGAGTTCCGGAATTTTTTCGAGTGTAAGTTGCGGTAAAGCGGTTGCGTGATGTCCACCAGCAAGCATAATCCCCTGAAACGAACCACGGAGAGTTTTTGCGCAAAGCACTGTTTGATAAACCAGGGGCGAAATGGTCGTCATGCCGATGACGTCTGGAGAAAAGGTCTTCACGGTTGTCAGCATTGCCTGATTGATTTTTTCCCAATCAGGTCCCAATCGGGCCATCGTTGCGTGGCAATCAAAAACCTTTACAACATGTCCGTGTCTTTTTAGCAGAGCTCCGATATAAGCGAATCCTAGGGGAACCCAATGCGGTCCAGGCTTTTTCATTGATTCCACGCCTTGCGTGATAAACAAAAATCGCATAAACTTCTTCTTCCTTTTCCCTCTTTGCTCTATGTCCCAAGAAGATTTTCCCTTAAAAGGAAATCAGGATAGTTTGAATATAAATGCTCTTCGATTTACAATCAAGCTTGATGTTAAAAAAGTGTACGCCCAAATGAAATTGCTGTCCAATGACACTTCCAATGCAAGCCCTTCAATCTCTTGTTAATATTTGCATCATATCACTACTGTCTTAAAGTTAAATCAAGGGGAGTAGATATGGGAGATTTTAAGTAAAGGATAATGGCTTCAGGAAGTATGAAATTTCAATGTTTTGAAGAATTTTAGACAGAAAAACGTTGACATATATATTTAATTTCCCTATATTCCCGCTACCGGAAAAAATCTTCATGCGCAAAATTTCAGATAAAGAAAATACTTTCCAGTAAAAGCGCACGTACAAGAACTTTAATTTATAACTTAATCACTCAAAAACACGTTAACCCACCTTTGAATCAGGTAATTCTATGACAAAGGTCAAGAAAAAAGAACCGACAGCGCTGGAAACGCTCAAAGACTTAATCAGTCGCAATCGCGAATTTGATATCATTGAGTTGTTTTCCGATATGCATCCGGCCGATATTGCTGAATTAATTGACGAACTCGAAGAAGAGGACCGACTTCAGCTCTTTTCACTGCTCGATGTTGATAAAGCTTCCGACGTTATTCTGGAATTGTCCGATACGTCGCGCGAACAGCTTATTGAAGACCTTTCCAACGAAAAACTCACCGATATTATCGAAGAAATGGACTCGGATGATAAGGCTGATATTATCGCCGAACTCTCCGATGATCAAGCCAAAGCTGTCCTGGAAGCTATCGAGCCTGAGGAATCCGAGGAAGTCCAGGAACTGCTTAAGTACGCGGATGATACCGCCGGTGGTATCATGCAGTCCGAGCTGGTTTCCGTGAAAAAGGAAGCGACGATTAACGATGCTTTCCAGGCTGTCGCTGAAGCCAAAGACGAAATTGAAAATATTCACAACATTTTCGTGGTGGATGAAGATAATAAACTCATCGGCACTGTTCCCCTGCAGCGAATTATCACCATGAAAAGATTTGCGCCCATTGTGGACGTTATTGATGAGGATATTCCCAGCGTTCCCTATGATATGGATCAGGAAGAAGTCGCCCGTCTTTTCAAAAAATACGATCTTGTTGCGATCGGTGTTGTCGATAAATTGCAGCATCTGCTGGGACGAATAACCATTGACGACGTCGTTGATGCCATTCAGGAAGAATCATCCGAAGATATTTATCGTATTGCCGGTTTGGGTCAGGATGATACGATTTTTCATAATACCACTGATTCGGTTAAAAAGAGACTCCCCTGGCTCTTTCTCAATCTGCTCACGGCGATGACCTCGGTTCTGGTCATCGGTTTTTTTGAAGACACGATTAAAATGATGGTTGCTTTGGTTTTCTTCATGCCGGTTGTTGCCGGACTTGGCGGAAATTCCGGAGGTCAGACGCTGGCGCTGATTATTCGAGGTATGGCGCTGGGTGAAATAACTTTTGAAAATGCGAAACGCGCTTTCATGCGGCAGATTACGGTAGGTATTGCCAATGGCGTTGCTGTCGGAATTGTTATCGCCATTATTGCTTATTTCTGGAAAGGCATTCCCATCCTGGGATTAATTCTGGGGATGGCGATGATTTTCAGTATTTTTGCCGGAACTATGGCCGGCGTGCTTATTCCGCTGGCTTTAAAAAAGCTTGATTTGGACCCGGCGCTCGGTTCCAATATTTTACTGACAGCATTTACTGACGCATTCGGTTTTTTTTCGTATCTTACTCTGGCAACAATTTTTCTTAAAGTATTGGCGTAACGCCAACCGGCAATTCACCTTCACTCCAATTAGCTTTATTTTGATAAGGACTAAATGATGCCGGCGTATTTTGTCCAGCTGGAGTTGTTCCATTGCGGGTCGATATCATCGGCTATATCCATCGCCGGGTTCAAACCGCATTTTAGGGCGAAGTAGCGATGAAACGCAAGGTTTCCGGTTAATTCGGGATGAAATACCGTAACCAGAATATTTTCATTTTCCGCTGCTGCAATATAATCATCGATTTTTAAAAGCACCCTGACATCGTTACTTGCATTTAAAATTTTAGGCGCGCGAATAAAAGTCAAGGGTATTGGTTTGCGGGAGACTTCCGGAATTATCGCTTCGCTGACGAAGCTATCCAGTTGGCTGCCAAAGCTGTTTCTTTCTATTTCTATATTAATCAATTCCAGACAGGAAGATTCACCAATGACTTTTTTTGCCAACAGGATCGCACCGGCGCAAGTGCCCCAGATTTTCATTCCTTTATTATACGCCTGAATCAAAACGTCCTTGATTTCAAAAATATCAAGTAATCTGGAAAGGCAGGAACTTTCGCCGCCGGGGAGAATCAATCCGGCCAGGTCTGCAAAGTCCTGGGGCTGCTTTACTTTTTTGTAAGAGATGTCCAGACTTTCCAGGTGTTCCAGATGCTCGTGCACGCCACCCTGCAAATCCAGAACACCTATCAAAGAAGGTTTACTGCTGACTAAACGCAGAGACATAAAAGATTACCAGCCTCGTTTTGCCAAAATTTGTTCGGGCGGAATTTGCGATATTTCCAGACCGGGCATTGCCTCCCCCAAATCCATTGAAGCTTCGAGAACTTTTTGCGGATCGTTGAAATAAGCAGTCGCCTTCACAATAGCCCGCGCCCGTCTGGCCGGATCGGCCGATTTGAAGATACCGGAACCGACAAAAACACCGTCGCAACCCAGTTGCATCATTAAAGCGGCATCCGCCGGAGTAGCAATACCGCCTGCCGCGAAATTCACCACCGGCAGACGTCCTAATTCCTTAACTTTTAAAGCCAGTTCATAAGGAAGACCGTTGTTTTTGGCAAATCCCGTAACTTCTTCCACCGGCATCTGAGCCAGCTGACGCATTTCCCGGTTCATGGTTCTCATGTGACGTACCGCTTCCACGACATTTCCGGTGCCCGCTTCTCCTTTGGTCCTGATCATGGCCGCGCCTTCGGCAATCCGACGCAGCGCTTCACCAAGATTTCGCGCACCGCAAACAAAAGGAATCGAGAATTTTGTCTTGTCAATATGACATTCTTCATCAGCCGGAGTCAAAACTTCGCTTTCATCTATATAATCTATGCGCAACGCTTCCAGAATTTGCGCTTCCACAAAATGGCCGATACGTGCCTTGGCCATTACGGGTATGGATACGGCTTTTTTGATTGCGGCAATCATCGAAGGATCCGACATCCTTGCGACGCCACCGTCTTTACGGATATCGGCAGGCACCCGTTCCAGAGCCATAACCGAAACGGCTCCCGCTTCTTCCGCGATTTTTGCCTGTTCCACATTGGTTACATCCATGATGACGCCACCTTTGAGCATTTGCGCCAGTTGGACATTTAATTCATATCTTTTAGTATCCACTTTTAATCGCCTCCTAATTGATACATTTATTATAATACGTGATCATGATGTTGCCTAGTTAAAATTTGCTTCATTACCACATCATTCTTACTTTAATATCTTGTTCCGACAAATATTGTTTAATATTTTCAATCGTATAATTCCGATAATGCACCATTGACGCAATCAGTGCCGCATCCGCTTTTCCCTCTCTCAAAACATCCGCCAGATGCTCAGGCTTCCCCGCTCCGCCGGAAGCGATCACCGGAATATGAACATTTTCAGAAATTAACCTCGTTAAATTCAACTCATAGCCTGTTTGTACGCCATCAGCGTCTATGGAATTCAAACAAATTTCACCGGCTCCCAGGTTTTGTGCTTCCTTGGCCCACCAGAGCGCGTCGATGCCGGTAAAAATTCTTCCGCCGTGAATCACTATTTCATAACCTGACGGAATTTTGTCGGATACCTCCACTTTTTTGACGTCCATTCCCAAAACAATGCACTGACTGCCGAAAGCTTTCGCCCCCTCAGTGATAATTTGGGGATTATCCACAGCTGCGGAATTGACACTGACTTTTTCCGCTCCCGCCAGAATGACTTTGCGCATATCTTCCAGATTCCGGATACCGCCGCCCACGGAAAAAGGAATAAAAATTGTTTCCGCCACACGCCGCACCACATCTATCATAATATCGCGTTTGTCCGATGACGCCGTAATGTCATAGAAAACGATTTCATCTGCACCCTGCTCGTAATATTCACGGGCGACTTCCACCGGATCGCCTATATCCACGTTTCCTTTGAATTTAATGCCCTTGGTGAGCTTTCCGTCGCGCACGTCGAGGCAGGGAATAATTCTCTTGCTGATCATGACGGTCTCCACGCGCAAAAATTTTTCAATATCTGCAAGCCGGGACGTCCGCTCTTTTCCGGATGAAACTGCATGGCCACAAGGTTATCTTTAGCCAGCACAGAGCAGAAATTTATGCCGTAATCTGTTGTGCCTAATATTGCCGCACCATTCGAAGGCGCCGGATAATAGGAATGCACGAAATAAAATTCAGCTTCCGCTGAAATATCCTGAAATACCGGATGTTCACATTGCAAGTTGACGCTGTTCCAACCCATTTGTGGAATCTTTAAAACTTGACCGTTGAATGTTAACTTTTCCGGAAATCGTTTAGTCAAGCCGGAAACAAGGCCAATACACTTCGTTTCATTTTCTTCTGAATAATCCAGAATAATCTGCGTTCCCAGGCAAATGCCCAAAAGCGGTTTGCCGGTTTTAAAATAATCTTTCAACCAGATATCGAGTTTCTTATCGCGCAGATGAGCCATGGCTTCACCCGCCGCGCCGACACCAGGAAAAATCACATGAGATGCAGAGTCGAGCTTTTTTGGGTCATCCGTGATGACGAATTCTTGCCCGATATTGTGCAACGCCCGCGCAACGCTTGTGATATTTCCGGCATTATAGTCAATTATTGCTATCATTTATTGTCTCTAATCAAAATTTATGAGCATGCCTTTAGCAAGTTTTATGCTCAATTTACAGCAATTTTTTATCCTTTATATAGTGCTTGCCCTGATATGATTCCCGTCGTTCCAATTCCTTGCTGATGGAGTTTAATACGTCTAGTTTATTCCTTGCCCAGTCCGGGGCAAGGAAAATGTCGCGGTAACCATCGGCCGTCAGACGCTGAATCACCATTTCCGGCGGTAAAACCTCCAGAACATCGGCTACCAGAGACACATATTTTTCTTTGGAGATCATTTGAATGTCTCCTTTTTTATACATCTCGCCAAGGGTTGTTCCCTCCAGCGCCAGCAATGAATGAATTTTAATGCCGTTGATCGGCGTGACTGCAAGCGTTCGCGCTGTAGAAAGCACATCTTTGTCACTTTCGCCCGGCAAACCGATGATGATATGGACACAAATGTTTAAATTTTTTCCGGCCAAAGCATTAAGCGCATCTAAAAACTGCTGATAATTATGACCACGATTGATGAACTTTAAGGTTTTGTCATGAATCGATTGCAGACCCAGCTCCACCCAGACGTGATATTTTTTTGCATATCCTTTTAGTAGCTCCACAACGTCCGGCTCCAGGCAATCCGGTCTGGTTCCGATTGATAAACCGATGATATCTTCTTGGGCCAATGCTTCATCATAGATTGCCCGCAATTTTTCCACAGGAGCGTAAGTGTTGGTAAATGTTTGGAAATAAGCAATAAATTTTGACGCATGCGGCTTATAATATTTTTTACCGGAGGCGATCTGTGCAGCAACTGATGGCAGTTCACCCTTCTGGCGCAAAGTTGATCCTCTGCTATCGCAGTAAATACAACCGCCTGTAGCCACATGCCCGTCACGGTTGGGGCAGGTAAAGCCTGCGTCAATCTGTAGTTTATGGACATTACAGCCGAACAGATTACGCCAGTAACTTTTCAGGTCGTAGTAACGCTTAGAATTTTTCCAAAAATCAGGTTTACCCAAAGCCGCCTCTTTTTTTGTTGTTTTTTTACGGTCTATGCCGTAAAAACTTTTAACATTGATTTTATGCAAGCGCAAGTAATCGGATGAAGCATGGAAAATTTAACAGACAACTATGATGTTGCGGTAATCGGCGGCG
>JBATES010000195.1:0-30931 GCA_049664145.1 Smithella sp. | reverse complement strand
GCAAGGTTATCAAGCCGCAGTTTGTCATTGAGACGCTGCATAAGTTAACCAAAGGCAACGCAATTATCACAACCGAAGTCGGCCAGAATCAGATGTGGACGGCGCAGTTCTTCCCGTTTGATAAACCCAATACTTTTATTTCTTCCGGTGGACTGGGGACGATGGGATTCGGTTTTCCGGCAGCCATCGGCGTTAAATGCGCTTTTCCGGACAAGTACGTCGTGGATATCGCCGGTGACGGCAGTATTCAAATGAATATTCAGGAACTGGCCACCGCTGCGCAATACAAAATCAACGTGAAAATCGTTTTGTTGAATAATGGTTATCTGGGAATGGTACGCCAGTGGCAGGAATTATTTTACGAGAAGCGTTATTCCTTTACGGATATGACCTACGCCCCTGACTTTGTCAAACTGGCGGAAGCTTTCGGAGTTGTCGGTCTGCGTGCCACGAAACCTGAAGAGGTGGAACCGACGCTTAAACAGGGATTGGCTCTGGACAAACCGGTGCTGATGGATTTCCGCGTGTCGCGGGAAGAATGCGTTTACCCCATGGTGCATCCGGGCGATTCGATCAGCAATATGTCGTTAGGCAGCAGAGAGATGATCAATTAAAGAGGTATAAATAATTATAATGGTGAGGAAAGAAATGGAAAAAAAGGAACATATAATTTCAATACTGGTTCACAACAAGCCGGATGTGCTGGCGAGAATCGCCGGTACGCTGGGCGGTAAGGGCTACAACATTGAAAGTCTCTGCGTGAATGCAACGACACAATACGAAGTATCAAAAATAGTCATGACCACGATAGGCAACAAGGAAACAATCACTCGCATTGAAAATCAGTTACGCCGGCTTGTGGATGTCATTCAGGTTGATGATTTGACCAATGTGGAATCCATTCACCGCGAATTGATTCTCGTCCGCCTGAATCTGACTGCGGAAAAGAAAGAACAGATCAAGAAAGCTGTTGACACGAACAAATGGAAAGTAATAGTTTCCGCCGATGCGTATATCGTTCTGGAAATAACCGGCGATAAATCCCAGATTGATTTTGCTTTAGCGCGCCTGGAACCGCTGGGCATTGCCGATATAACGAGAGCAGGAATCATTGCTTTGAATTTGGAAATCTAATAACTTTTTTTAAACAGGGGGTAATTATGGCAAAAATTAATTTTGGAGGCGTCCTTGAAGATGTCATCACAGCGAAAGAATTTCCGCTGAAAAGAGCTCAGAAAGTATTAAAAAATGAGGTTGTGGCCGTGATCGGTTACGGCGTGCAGGGTCCGGCGCAGGCGATGAATATGAAGGATAACGGCATTAACGTCATTATCGGTCAGGCCAAGGAAGATACCCGATACTGGAAAAAGGCCATAGCTGACGGCTGGAAACCGGGCAAAACTCTTTTCCCGATTGAGGAAGCGGTCCAACGCGGCACGATTATTCAATATCTGGTTTCCGATGCCGCCCAGAAACTCCTCTGGCTCAAAGTGAAAGCCAATCTGAAAAAAGGCGATGCTCTGTATTTTTCACACGGCTTTTCGATTGTTTATAAGAAGCAGACCGGTATTGTTCCTCCTGATTTTGTTGATGTGATCCTGGTTGCTCCGAAGGGTTCGGGAACCAGTGTGCGCAGAAATTTCCTGGACGGCAGCGGCATCAACTCCAGCTTTGCCGTGCATCAGGATTACACCGGTCGCGCGATGGAAAGAACTTTGGCGCTGGGCATCGCCATCGGTTCCGGATTTTTATTTCCGACAACGTTCCAGATGGAGGTTTACAGCGACCTGACCGGCGAACGCGGCGTGCTGATGGGCGCGCTGGCGGGAATCATGGAAGCACAGTACAACGAACTGCGAAAGCATAAACACACCCCAAGCGAAGCCTTCAACGAAACAGTGGAAGAACTGACGCAGAGCCTTATCCGTCTGGTGGCGGAAAACGGCATGGACTGGATGTACGCCAATTGTTCCGCCACCGCTCAGCGCGGCGCTCTGGATTGGCGTCATAAATTCCGCAAAGCGGTAGCGCCTGTGTTTGCCCAGCTTTATAAATCTGTTGCGACGGGCAAAGAAACAGAAATCGTATTGAGAGTCAACAGCGCTCCGGACTACAAAGTCAAACTGGAAAAAGAACTCAAAGAAATGCGCGATTCTGAAATGTGGCAGGCAGGAGCCGCCGTCAGAGCGTTGAGACCGGAAAAACGCAAGAAGAAATAATTTGAACAAAGGGAGAGAAAACAATGAGAAGCGATCTCATGAAAAAAGGTTTCGAGAGGGCGCCGCATCGCTCACTGTTCAAGGCGATGGGCTACACGGATGAAGAAATTGCCCGGCCGTTGATCGGCGTGGTCAATTCAGCCAATGAAATTATTCCCGGACATATCCATCTTGATTTAATCACTCAGGATGTCAAGGCGGGAATCCGGATGGCCGGTGGGACGCCGGTGGAATTTCCGGTCATTGGTGTTTGCGACGGCATTGCGATGGGTCACGAAGGCATGAAATATTCACTCGCCAGCCGTGAGCTGATTGCCGATTCCATCGAGATTATGGCCATGGCTCATCCTTTTGACGCTCTGGTTTTCATTCCCAATTGCGACAAGATTATTCCGGGCATGCTCATGGCTGCTCTGCGTCTGAACATTCCATCCATCTTTATCAGCGGCGGTCCGATGCTGGCGGGAAAACTTCAAGGCAAGGCCGTTGACCTGATCAGCGTTTTTGAAGGTGTTGGCGCCGTAAAAGTCAAAAAGATGACGTCCGCCGAACTGAAGAAGTTGGAAGATTGCGCTTGTCCCGGTTGCGGTTCTTGTTCCGGCATGTACACCGCCAATTCCATGAACTGCGTCACCGAGGCTTTGGGTCTGGGATTGCCCGGCCACGGGACTATTCCTGCTGTTTTGGCTTCCCGTCACCGGCTCGCCAAACATGCCGGGATGAAAATAATGGATCTACTCAAAAAGAATATCAGGCCGCGCGATATCTGTACTCCGGCCGCTTTTAAAAATGCCGTCGCTGTGGATATGGCACTGGGCTGTTCCACCAATACGGTTTTGCACATTCCGGCCATCTCGCACGAAGCGGGAATCAAACTCGATTTGGATCTTTTCAACAAGATCAGCGAAAAGACGCCCAATCTATGCAAACTCAGTCCCGCCGGACATCATCACATTGAGGATTTGGATGCTGCCGGCGGCATTCAGGCAGTGATGAAAGCTATTAGCAAAATTGGTGTGATTGATGAAAAGGCAATGACGGTTTCCGGAAAAACTGTCGGCGGCAATTTGCAAGATGCCCGTGTTTTGAATACCGACGTCATCAGGACATTAAAGAATGCTTATTCACAGCAGGGCGGCATTGCGATTCTGCGCGGCAACCTTGCACCGGACGGAGCGGTAGTGAAACAATCCGCGGTCGCTCCGGCCATGCAGAAAAACGAAGGACGTGCCCGCGTGTTTGATTGTGAAGATGACGCCATCAAGGCAATTCTGGGCGGAAAAATCAAAGGCGGCGACATTGTGGTGATCCGTTATGAAGGTCCTAAGGGTGGTCCGGGCATGAGAGAAATGCTTTCACCGACTTCGGCCATCGTCGGCATGGGTCTGGATAAAACCGTGGCGCTTTTAACTGACGGACGTTTCAGCGGAGGCACACAGGGAGCGGCCATTGGTCATATATCCCCTGAAGCAGCGGAAGGCGGACCGATTGCGCTCGTCAAAGAAGGCGATATCATCGCCATTGATATTCCGGCCAAGAAACTGAACCTGAAAGTCAGTGCGCAGGAACTTGCAAAACGCAAAAAATCTTTGAAAGCGTTCAAGCCGAGAATTACGACAGGTTATCTGGCGAGGTATGCGAAAATAGTCACGTCCGCATCGACCGGAGCCATCTTTAAGGACTAGCGGGGCTGTTGAAAAACGCTCATCTGTCCCGATAAAATCGGGATTGCGCTACGTCTTTCGTCATTGCGGCGTATAAAAAATACGCCTCATTCCTCAAGACTTGCGCGCCTTGCATCTGAACGTTTTTGAACAGCCCTAAAAATTAACACACGAAATTTGTTTTCTGATTATTTTTATAACTCTCTGGGTATGGATTTACTCGGTGTCTTTGATGCCTAGCCAGGCGAGGGCTTTTTTCTTGTCTTTGAAGAATTCGATGCGGACGCCCCGGTTATAGGCGACATTTTTGAAAAATTCCGTCGTTGCGTCAGTAGTGTATTCGTAAATACATATTGCCAGTTTTAGCCCCGGTATAGATTCCGAGGCCTTTGCACCGGATTCATAAGCATCCATTGTAGTAACTCTTCTTTTTTGGGAGGAGCCCTCGGCGAGAACTTTCAGACAATTGTGTTTTTTACATGCCTGCGACAATTCTTTCCATAGCTTTTCATTGCTTTCCGGGGAAATTTCATAACCCGGTGCATGAATTATATGGATGTATTTACCGTTGAACTCAAGTGAGAAGTCTGAACTCATAAAAAACCTTTTCAAATGCTTTTTATTTTTCTACTTTCTTAACACTTAAAGAGTTTTTATTGATGTAACATCATCGGGCATCATTTGATGATTTGATAGAGTGGAATATAAATTAAACGATTGCATTGTGCAACGAGGAATATAGGATTACGATATTATCGGCGTATAAATGGCTTTAATACGTAAATTTATTGCCCGCTCATTAATATTTGCCGTACTCTTTCCAGTTCCTGCTTGTTGTCCACTTCTACGGAATCGTATGGAGAGATCACGACTTTGATTTTGAAGCCGTATTCCAGCGCGCGCAACTGTTCAAGAGCTTCGAGCTTTTCCAGTTTGCCTTCAGGAAGTTTTGTGAAGGTATCCAGAAAATCATACCGGTAAGCGTAAATTCCGTGATGTTTGTAGTAATCGGCTTTCAGGTTTTTATCCCGGACATACGGAATCGTCGCCCGTGAGAAATAAAGGGCGAAGTTCTGATGATCGAGGACAACCTTGACAGCGTGCGGATGAGTAATTTCTTCGTCGAGAATAATTTTGTAAATCAGCGTGGACATATTGATGGACAGGTCATCCAGCAGGGGCTGAATTACCTCGTCCACCTGTGCCGGTTCAAAAATCGGCTGATCGCCTTGAATGTTGACGACAATTGCATCAGCGGAAAGATGAAGACCCTTTACTGCCTCGGCAATCCGATCAGTGCCTGAACGGTGTGTTCCTGCCGTCATCACGGCGTTGCCGCCAAAATTTTTTACCGCATCAAAAATTCTCTGGTCATCGGTGGCTACAGCCACATAAGGAATGGCTCTGGCTTTGGCCACGCGTTCATAGACATGCTGAATCATCGGCTTGTCGCACAGATCCGCCAGCGGCTTACCCGGAAACCGGCTGGATTCATAGCGCGAAGGGATGACGCAAACAATGTCTCTTTTCATGATTTCCCCAGGTGCGGATCGGTTTTCTGTAAATAATTGACCACATAGTCCCGAACCGATTCTTCCAGTGAAGAGAATTTTACCGGACAACCAGCCTTTTTCAATTTGCTCATCGGGGCTTCTGTAAAATACTGGTATTGATTGTGTAGAGCTTCAGGCATCGCGATGTATTCGATGTTGTTTCTTTTCTTCATTGCCGTAAAGACCGCCTTGATTAAATCGTTCCATGTTCTGGCCTTGCCGGTGCCCACATTGAAAATGCCGTTGGCTTTCGGATTTTTGTAAAGCCACCACATCACATGGACACAGTCTTTGATGTAAACGAAATCGCGCATCTGGCCGCCGTCTTCGTATTCCTTTTTATAGGATTTGAAAAGTTTGACTTTGCCGGTTTCTTTGATCTGATGGAAGGCTTTGAAAATGACGCTGGACATATCGCCCTTGTGATATTCGTTGGGGCCGAAGACGTTAAAGAATTTGATCCCCGCCATCTTATGTTCCAGTTTCTGGCGCAGAACCCACAGATCGAAAACTTGCTTGGAATAGCCGTACATGTTAATCGGTTTGAGTTCATCGATGGTTTTGTGATTGTCCGCAAATCCCTTGGTTCCGTCACCGTAAGTGGCTGCCGAGCTGGCGTAGATAAAACGGACATCGTGTTCCAGCGCCCACTCCGCCAGAATTTTTGTATAAGCATAATTATTGTGCCAAAGGTAATCGGCATCACGTTCCGTGGTTGACGAACAGGCGCCCATGTGAATGATCGCGTCGATTTCAAAAGGCGCCATATCCGTGTCAATCATTTCCAGAAAATCGTCTTTATGAATGTAATTGACAAAGCGCAGATTGACCAGATTCTTCCATTTGTCCGACGTTCCCAGCCGGTCAACGATCATGATATTATCAATGCCTTCCTGATTGAGTTTCCAGACAAACGCGCTGCCGATAAATCCGGCGCCTCCCGTAACGATGATCATTTGCCTTGCTCCTTTGTTTTTTTAACCTGGTTTTACGTAATACTGAAAATATATACTGTCAAGACCCATTCACTGAATCCGTGGATATTCATCTCCAATCGTCATCACACGGCAGGGCGTTTCACCTTTAAGCATAATGAAATTAAGCTGACGTCCCGTAATGCCCCCCGAACCACGATGCGAGAAAAATAAATCCTGACGGCACGATGTGCACAAATTCGATAGATCGATATTATCTTCAGGGATACCGCAACGGATCATCTGCCTGCGGTTGGCTTCCGGTAAATCCACAATCCACTTTTTCTGTTTTTCTGCGGGGTACAGAAAAGCTTCATCATCTTCCTGATGACGAAAAGAGTCTGTAGCTTCTTCGTCAACTTCGAAACAACAGGGACCAATGGAAGGTCCGACGGCGACAAGCAGATTTTGCGGATTTGAATTATATCTTTCGAAAAGCAGGCGGATCACCTTGGTGCCAATACGCGCGGCGGTGCTTTTCCAACCGGCGTGAACGGCGGCGATAATTTTTTGCACGCGGTCTACAATCAGTATGGGTACGCAATCGGCGGTCTTGATGCAGATGGCCAGGTTCTGACGGGTCGTGACGATGGCGTCGTAATTGAGAGTCTTATCCGAGGGAAGATAATCGCCATACGGTTTGATAACAAAAATATCGTCACCGTGAACCTGGTTTAAGGTGAGGAAATTATCCAGTGGTATGGCAAAAGCCACGGCCAGCCGATTCCAGTTTTGCAAAACACGGCTTTCCAGATCGCCTTCCCTGAAGCTGATGTTCAAAGACGTGTAATTTTCTTCAGATATGCCGCCGATTCTGGTGCCGAAAGCGTGCGTTAAAAAATCGCAACTGCTCAAGAATGAAGATTCATAATATTGGATGGAATGTATTTTATTGAGATGAAACATTTTCCCTCGCCTTGAGTTTATCTTTCCACAGTTCTTTTTTTGAGTCAACAGACTTTGCGCCGGAACGCAACCGGGAGCACAAATCGGCCATATCATCCGGCATGTTTGCGGTAAATACCATTCGCTCGTTCTTGACGGGATGAATGAACGAAAGCTGCTCCGCGTGCAGTGCCTGCCGGTTGAATTCCTTGAGCTTGGATTTCAGCACCGGATCGGCAACCGCTTTGATGCGAGATGCATTGCCGTAAACACTGTCGCCCACCACCGGATAACCTCGCTCGGACAAATGCACGCGGATCTGATGCGTTCGTCCGGTTTTAATCTCCACATCCAAAAGTGTTACAACGCCAAAACGTTCTCGCACTTTCCAGAGCGTGAGCGCGCCTTTGCCATGGCTGCTTTTGGTGGACATCTTTTTTCGATTGACCGGATGTCTGCCGACAGCGGCTATTATTTCTCCGCGGTCGCCTTTGACGTTTCCCCAGACCAGCGCCAGATATTTTTTGTGAACATCACGCTTTTCAAACTGCGACGAAAGACTTCGATGTGCATCATCAGATTTTGCCGCTACAATCAGGCCGGAAGTGTCTTTGTCGAGACGATGCACTATACCCGGCCGCAAAACCCCGCCGATTCCCGACAGATCGTGACAATGAAAGAGCAGGGCGTTGACCAGTGTTTTATCGGGATTTCCCGGCGCCGGATGCACCACCATGCCCGCCGGTTTGTTGATGACGATAATCGCTTCGTCTTCATAAACAATATCCAGCGTCATTTCCTGCGGAACAGCTTGGGCTTCAACGGGCGGTCTTTTGGTCAGGATAATCACATCGCCTTCTTTGATGTGCTGGCTGACTTTGGGCACTTTGTTGTTAACCAGCACATCGCCTTCTTCAATCATGCATTTAACATGCGAGCGGGAAATGGCCGCGTCGCTCTGCGCCAGAAAAATATCCAGCCTCTGCCCGATCTGGATTTTATCTATCGTAAAGATTATTTTTGTTGGTTGTTCGACCAAGTTATTGCTCCTGTACCGCCTGTATTTTACCTCCCTTGAGGGGAGGTAATGAAAAGGAGGGTGAAATATATTTATCATATCCCCCGCCCTTTAATTCCCGCCCACCGGGGGCGGGAAAACAATTCTGGATTCCCGCCTTCGCGAATGACGAAATTAAGTTGTATGGCGCTTTTCCAGAATGCACCGCTTTCTTAAGTAGATGTTATTTGCTTCAGCCCTTCGATGATGAATGGAAAATCATCCTCGGCCACGGTGCGCAAATCGAATAGGATTTCATCCTTATCCACGCGGACGATTATGGGTACTTCGATCTGGCGCAATTTTCCTTCCATTTTACTCGCCGGCATTTTTTTATTTTTGACAGCAACCAAAACAGTAGGAATCTGTTGGGTGGGCAGGGAACCGCCGCCGGCTGCCGCAAAATCATCGCGAAGTGAGAAATTCAGGGAATCGAAATTTTCTTTCTGTAATTTTTCCATTAATTTTTCAGCGCGTTTTTTGACGGCGGCAACAGGCTCGGTCAAAGCCTTCAATGACCTCAATTGTTTTACCGCAGCAGCAGGATTAAGATAGTGCATCAACGTAGCTTCCAGCGCTGCCAGAGTGAATTTATCGATGCGCAGGGCGCGGTTCAGGGGGTTCTTTTTGATTTTTGCAATCACGTCCTTTTTACCGACGATGATTCCGGCCTGCGGACCGCCCAGCAGTTTATCTCCGCTGAAGGTGACCACGTCAACGCCGGTGGCCAGTCTTTCACGAATCGTCGGTTCGTGCTGAAGACCGTATTGGTCCAGATCAATCAGGCAGCCGCTTCCCAGATCGTCCATCACCGGAATGCCCCTGTTCTTTCCCAGGGCGACTAGGGATATAATATCCGCTTCTTCAGTAAAACCAACTATGCGGAAATTGCTGGTGTGCACTTTCATAATCAGACCGGTATTGTCATTAATGGCTTTTTCGTAATCGCCGATACGGGTGCGGTTGGTCGTTCCCACCTCGCGAAGTACGGACGCGCTTTTTTGCATGATTTCCGGAATACGGAATTCGCCGCCGATTTCGATGAGCTCACCGCGGGAGACGACAGCCTCTTTTCCATCAGCGAGAGTGTTCAGCACCAGTAAAACAGCAGCAGCATTGTTGTTGACGATCAATGCGTCTTCTGCCCCCGTGAGAGCACAAAGCAGAGAGCTGACATGGTCGTAACGCTGACCGCGTTCTCCTTTTGCCAAATCAAATTCCAGATTGGAGTAAGCCTTGCCCACTTCCACGATTCTTTGCAGGGCCTCGGGACACAGCGGCGCGCGTCCCAGATTGGTGTGCAGAATCACACCGGTGGCGTTGACGACACGGCGCAGACTGAAGCGGTAAAATTCTTTGATTGATTTTTCCACTGTCTGAGCGACATCTTCCGTAGCTAGAGATAATTTCTCCAATTCTTTTTTGGGAGCACTGACAACTTTGTCTCTTAATGTTTGCACAACGGTACGGCAGGTTTCCTTGACGATCTCGCGTGGTGCGAGAGAATAAATATCCTGTTTCTCCAGAAGAATAATAATTTCGTCAATCTTCGGCAGTTGCTTCAACATTTCTTTTCGTTGTTCGTCCATAAAAATCCTCTTTCTTGTTTCATCCAATGTTCACCTTTTTCCGGCAGTAGTCACGGAAATTGTTTACGGCAATGAAAAATTCCCGCATCATGATTACCCAGAGATAACGGCCGTAGGGCGTCAAATGCAGATAAGGCGGAAAATAACGATAAGCCCTGACGATTTCAAAAGCGGCTATTTCCTTCCACATGGTTTTCAAAAATTTGCCGTCATATTTTTTCTGCATGGCTGTGATATCAAGTTTTGTACTGAACAGTTTCATCATGAAATCGTAACTCATCTGATCGTGAAGATCAAACTTGCGTGATGCCTGCAAAGGAAGTTTGCCTTTTTCCAATGAATCTATATATCCTTCGATGTCAAAAGTATTGGAATAACAAGTTCCATGCAGATAGCCGATGGCGCCGCTGCCCAGCCCCGCGTATTCTTCAAATTCAACAACGTATTCATCGACCAGTGATTCCTTGCGAGAGAAGCACCATGCCGAGGAAAAATCGTAATTTTTTCCCAGCCGCCGGACGATCAACTTGTATAATTTTTCTTCCCCCTTGAAATCAACACCGCCAAAAGTATTTTTCATGATTTCCCGCGTCAGGTCGGAAATCATCAAAGGATAAAAGGTGACCTGATCCATGTTTAATTTAAGGATGGTTGCCAGATCATCTTCGAGCGTCTGGATGGTTTGGCCGGGAAAATTAAAAATCATATCGGCGTTGAGGGTATGAAAAAAGCCGAGAGTGTTTTTTAACCGTTCGGCAATTTCCTGACCGGAGCCGTATTTTTCATAACGGCCGATCTTTTTGAGCAAATCATCATTGAATGTCTGCACGCCCACGGAAAGTCTTTTGACTTTGCTTGTTCTCAGGATTTCAATGTTACGAGTCGTTAAATGGTTGGGATTGGTCTCCACAGAGATATCTTTAATCGGAAAAAGTTCCTGCGCCATCTGAAGGGTTTCGGCCAGTTCATCAATGAGCACGGTCGGTGTGCCGCCGCCCACGTAAATCCCTTCAAATTGATAACCTTTTTCCTGATAAATTTTAATTTCTTTGCGCAGGGCTCGAAAATATTTACGGGTTAAAGGCTCTGTAAAAGTTATCCGGTGAAAAGAGCAGTAGGGGCAGAGTTCCTCGCAAAAAGGAATGTGAATATAAAGAAGGCGCTGTTTATTGTCGGCGCAGGAAGGCAATTCCGGCAAGATTCCGTCTTCAAATTTTAATGAACGGGCAAATTCCCGTCGTGCAACTTTTGTAACAATATGATTAATCAATTATAAGTCATCCTAAGGATATTTTTTATAAAATCAGGTTATTATGTTGTTTAGCAAAATATGTACGCTTATTGCAAGCGACAATTCCTTGAAATAACGCAAAATCGGTGATAAGGGACGCCAAAATAAATGTTGAGAAAAGCAATGTCTTCAAAAAGAGTTTTAGCATTATGGAATGATGAGGGACAAAACCTCAAGGATATTTCTGTCTTAAGAAAGAAATCCGTTGAGTTGCCTGTACCCCTGGATAAAGAAGGACGGGAAATTATTCAAACTTTGATCGACTCTTTCATGGAACGGGACGACGCGGTAGGGCTTGCCGCGCCGCAAATCGGCATTAACAAAAGAGTGATCGTTTTCCGTGTCCAAGGTTCTGAAGACGGCCAGAAAAAAATAAGAGATATCAGTGAAATAGAAGTTCTGGTCAATCCGCGGATTACGCAGGAACGGGGAGAAAAAGTAGTCGGGTCGGAAGGATGCCTTTCCTGCCCGGATGTTCAGGTGGAGGTCAGCCGCTTTCCGGAAATCAAGGTACGTGCCCTGGATGCCAAAGGGGGTAAAGTCAACAAGAAATATCTGGATTTCATTGCCCGTGTTATTCAGCATGAAATTGATCATCTTGACGGAAAACTGATTGTTGATTACGGCGATATTTATTATCCCAAGAGCAAACAGCTGTTTTTTGAAAAACTCTTTAGTGAGACTCGTTGACTATAGGAAACGTAAGTCGAACTATCCCAGGAGCGTAGCGACCTGGGATAACGAGCGGAACGAAATTAATGATTCAATGAAAAAATTAATTTCGTAATTCATCCTTGAAATATGCGCTGAGTTATAGTAATTTTTTTCACGACAGCAATCATTACAGGTGAAATAAAAATATTTCCCCGCTAAATTATTTTTTTCCGGAGAAGGCAGATTCATGCTGAAAATCCAGTGTCCAAAGTGTGACCGGTCTTTTCTGATTAACTATTGGATGAAATAAAGTTGAAAAAAACACCCTTATACGAAAAACACGTTAATCTTAAGGCCAAGATCATCGATTTCGGCGGCTGGGCGATGCCTGTTCAATACACCAATGTCATTGATGAACACAGAACAACCAGAAACGCCGCAGGCCTTTTTGATATCTGTCATATGGGCGAAATTGAAGTTAAAGGTCCGCAGGCGCTTGAGCTTTTACAATTGGTGCTGACCAGAAATCTGGCTGACCAGACCATCGGGCAGGTTAAGTTATCCGCTCTTCTCAATCAAGAAGGCTGTGTTATTGATGACTTAACCGTATATAAGATGGATGAAAATGACTATATACTGGTGACCAATGCCACGCCCAAGGACAGAGACTGGGAATGGATTAATAATATTCAACAGGATAAAAAATTTGATTGTGAATTGAAAGATATCAGCGACGAAACAGGCAAGCTGGATCTGCAGGGACCGCGTTCAGAAGAAATCCTGCAGAAACTGACAGCGGCTGATTTGAAAAATCTGCGCTTCTATCATTTCTGCAAATCTCAGGTCGCGGGATTTGATGCCATCATTTCACGAAGCGGCTACACTGGCGAAGACGGATTTGAGATTTACGCACCCAGTAATGTCATCGGCCAAATCTGGGACAATATTATGACGGCGGGAGCGGATTCCGGTCTGAAACCGTGCGGCTTGGGTGCTCGCGATACGCTGAGGCTGGAATCAGGCATGATGCTCAATGGTCAGGATATGGATGAAACGGTCAGCCCGCTGGAAGTTCCTTACGGGTGGATTGTTGATAAGAGTAAGGAATTTGTCGGAGCTGCCGCTCTCAGAGCAAAACAGAGTTCCGGAATCAGAAAAAAACTCGTCGGGCTGGAAATGACCGGACGCGGTATTGCCCGTCATGGATACAAAGTTTTTCATGGCGGAAAAGAAATCGGTGTGGTAACTTCCGGCACTTTTTCGCCCACATTGAACAAGGCAATCGGAATGGCGTTTCTTGATATCGATTATTGCAAACCAGACACTCAAATTGAAATCGCAATTCGTGATGTCATGGTGGCCGCAAAAGTCGTAAAGCTGCCGTTTTATAAACGTGTAAAATAACATTAAGGAGGGGCATTATGTCCAAGCCAAACCCGACAGACAGATATTATTCCCGCGATCATGAATGGCTGATCTACTACAGCGACGGAACAGCATTAATCGGTATAACTGATTACGCCCAGGAAATGCTCACGGACATTGTTTTCGTTGACTTGCCGGAAATCGGCAGGAAAGTCGTTCCGCATACCACGGTGGCTGTTGTCGAATCAGTTAAATCCGTATCCGATATTTTTTCGCCGGTGACCGGAGAAGTGATTGAAGTCAATTCAGCGCTCGAGGAAACTCCGGAGCTGATTAATCAGGATGCTTTCGGCGAAGGACGGATTGTAAGTATGCGTTTATCCAATCCGGATGAACTGAAAATGCTGCTTACCGCAGCTGATTACGAAGAAATGCTGAAAGAGGAAAAATAATTTAAGAAAGAAAAATAATCATGGATTACTGCCCCCACACTGCCGATGACATTGCAAAAATGCAATCGCTCATCGGTATTTCCAGCGTTGATGAACTTTTTGCCGATATTCCGGAAAAATTCAGGTTAAAACAAATACCGGAGATTCCTTGCGCGTTGTCCGAAATGGAGACCTTGTCTTTATTAAGCGCTCTGGCTGGAAAAAATAAACTGCCGAAGCTGACCTTGACGGGGGCTGGAGCCTACCATCATTACATTCCGGCGGTGGTCGGACATGTTATCGGACGGTCGGAATTCTACACAGCCTATACGCCCTATCAGGCTGAAATCAGTCAGGGCATCCTTCAGGCCATTTACGAATATCAAACGATGATTGCTCATCTAACCGGCACGGAAATCGCCAATGCCTCCATGTACGATGGAGCTTCCGCGATGGCTGAAGCCGCCGTGCTTTGCGCGAAGATGTCCAATCGGCCTAAAATTATTGTTGCCCGCTCGGTGCATCCCGAATACCGTCAGGTTTTGCAGACATATTGCTGGGCTAACGGCTATACAGTGGAGGAATTGCCTTACGCGCCGACCGGCCAGATTGATTTGGAATCCCTGCAGAAAAAAATGAATGATCAGGTAGCTGCGGTGTTGGTGCAGAGCCCGAATTTTTTCGGCGTTATCGAAGATATCGCGCCTGTGGCCGCTGTTGCACACGCCAAAGGAGCCTTGCTGGTTGCCGGTTTTACCGACGGAACTTCACTGGGGATTCTTAAACCGGCGGGAGCCTCCGGTGCGGATTTTGTCGTGGGTGAAGGTCAGAGTTTCGGCAATCCGCTGAATTACGGAGGGCCTTATCTGGGAATTTTTGCCGCTAAAGAAAAATTTATGCGCCGCATACCCGGCAGACTGGTCGGCGCGACAGTGGATAAAAAAGGACAGCGCGGATTTGTATTGACTTTGCAAACCCGCGAACAGCACATCCGCCGCGAAAAAGCCACTTCCAACATTTGTTCCAATGAAGCGCTCTGCGCGCTGGCGGCAGGAGTTTATCTGGTGGCTCTGGGTAAGAATCTTAAAAAACTTGCCGGACTCAACGTTAATAAGACTCAATATCTGAAAGGCAGACTGCTGGAACTTCCGGGCTGGAAAGAGGTTTTTCCCGCGCCTGTCTATAATGAATTTGTTCTGCGTTGTCCCGATTCCAAAAAGGTCAACCAAATGTTGAAACAAGAAGGAATCATCGGCGGCTACCAGATGCAAAGGGAGTATCCGGAACTGGAAAATGCTTTGCTATTCTGCGCCACGGAAATGATTTCGAAAGAAGATATCGATAAGGTTGTTGCAATACTGAAGTAGACGCAGGAGATCATCAATGGAGTTGATATTTGAAATAAGCAAACCGGGACGTGTCGCAGCGGATATTCCAACAAGCGATGTGCCCGCTGTCAATACTGAGCACACAATCGGCAGTCAATATCTGCGCGAAGAGCTTGATTTACCGGAAGTCGCGGAGATTGACTTAGTCCGGCATTATACCAATTTGTCGCGCCGTAATTTCGGCGTCGATTTGGGCTTTTATCCGCTGGGTTCCTGCACGATGAAGTACAATCCCAAAATTAATGAGAATGTTGCCGCTCTGCCCGGTTTTACCGGATTGCATCCGTATGCTGATGCGGAATTTGCGCAGGGCAATCTGCGGTTGATTTATGAAATGCAAAGATTACTGAGCGATATTTTCGGTATGGCGGACTTCACGCTTCAACCGGCGGCAGGCGCGCACGGCGAACTTACCGGCGTCATGATGATAAAAAAATATTTTGAGAAAAAGGGTCAGAAACGTCACATTATTTTAATACCGGATGCCGCTCACGGCACCAATCCGGCGTCGAGTGCGCTTTGTGGATTTGAAGTGAAGGAACTTAAATCCAACAGCGAAGGTGGAGTGGATATTGAGCATCTGGAATCTTTGATGACAGAAGATGTGGCGGCCCTGATGCTGACAAATCCCAACACGCTGGGACTTTTTGAACGTAATATCGAAAAGGTGGCGGCCATTGTTCACGGCAAGGGGGGACTGCTTTATGGCGACGGCGCCAACGCCAATGCCTTTCTGGGAAAAACCAGGCCGGGCGATCTGGGATTTGATGTCATTCAGCTCAACCTTCATAAAACTTTTTCAACACCGCACGGCGGCGGCGGCCCGGGCAGCGGTCCCGTTGGTGTAAGCAAGGCGCTGGTTGATTTTCTCCCCATGCCCCGCATTGTTAAAAAAGATGACAAATATAGCTGGACGGAAAAGTTCCACGACAGCATCGGCCGTGTCCGTTCATTTTATGGAAATTTCAACGTCATCGTGAAAGCCTACACTTATATCCGGTCTTTGGGCGCGGAAGGTTTGAAGCATGCCACGGAAATGGCCGTGCTCAACGCGAACTACATCAAGGAAAGACTGAAACCGTATTTTGATTTGCCTTACGACCGCATCTGCATGCACGAGTGTGTTTTCTCCGGTAACAGACAGGTTGCCGAAAGCGGGGTGCACACAACGGATATTGCCAAACGGCTGATTGATTACGGCTATCATCCGCCGACTATTTATTTTCCGCTCATTGTGCATGAAGCCATCATGATTGAACCAACTGAGACGGAAAGTAAAGAGACGCTGGATACTTTCTGCCATGCCATGATTGCGATAGCCAACGAGGCCAAAGAAAATCCTGCGGGTGTGAAAAACGCCCCGGTGACGACGGTGGTCAGTCGTCTTGATGAAGTACTGGCCGCCCGCAAACCGGATGTCTGCTGGAAAAAATCATAAATGTCATTGTGAGGAGTCTCGACGTGTCGGGGCGACATGGCAATCTGTCCATAAGTGATATTTCAATGAATCAATTAGAGCAGAAATCAAAAATCCTCCGCAAGCCTTCCTGGTTAAAAGTACGGCCTCCTTATTCCGATGACTGCCGCAGGATAAAATCAACTCTAGCCGGATTGCAACTGCATACCGTTTGTCAGGAGGCGGCCTGCCCCAATATGGCCGAATGCTTTAACTCCGGCACGGCAACATTTTTGATTATGGGAAACATCTGCACACGCGACTGTCTGTACTGCAACGTTGAACATGGTCGACCTGCTGCAATCGATGAAAATGAAATCAATCACCTGATGGACGCCGTACAAATGATGAAACTGGATTATGTTGTTATTACGTCCGTTACAAGGGATGATTTGCCGGACGGCGGAGCGAAGGTATTTGCTGCCTGTATTAGTGGGCTAAGAGAGACCGTTCCTCAATGCAAAACCGAAGTTCTGATTCCCGATTTTCAGGGAAATCCGGCAGCGCTGGGAAAAGTGATTGCCGCGAAACCGGATGTTATCAACCACAACATAGAAGTAGTCAGGCCGATGTTTGAGCAATTGCGGCCGCAGGGTAATTACGATGTTTCTCTGAATCTTCTCAAAAATATCAGTTCGTCTTCCATTGTTTCCAAAAGCGGTTTTATGATTGGTTTTGGTGAGAGCCGTGAGGATATTATGTGGTTGATTGATGATCTAGCTGAAGTGTCCTGTGAGCGATTAACCATCGGGCAGTATCAGCAGCCGACACTGAAACATCGGCCGGTGGCTAAATATTATCACCCGGATGAATTTGCCGAGTTCAAGGAAGTCGCTTATCAGAAAGGTTTTCAATATGTGGAAGCTGGACCACTCGTGCGCAGTTCCTATCATGCCGCTCGAGCAACGTAATTGAAATTAGTGATAAAGAGGTATATCGATGTCTGGACAATATGATTTGATTGTCATTGGTGGTGGGCCGGGGGGGCTGACGGCTGCCGAATCAGCCGCGAAAAATAAAAAACGCGTTCTCATCATCGAAAAAGAAGGGTGGGGAGGCACTTGCACAAACAAAGGCTGCATTCCCACCAAAGCTCTGCTAACTTGCAGCCAGCATTTTGCGGATTTCAAAAAGCTGAAAAGGATGGGAATAAATATTGCCGATGCGTCTGTTGATTTTCCCACGATTAAAAAACATCAGCAGCAGATTGTAAAAGTTTCGGCTCTCGGCGCGCAGAAGATGCTCGCCGATGCAGGTGTCGAAACAAAACAGGGAACTGGAGAAATTCTGTCTCCTAACGAAGTGCGTTTTACAGATGCAACTGGAAAAAACGAAATTCATTCCACTCAAAATATCGTGATTGCCTGGGGTTCCGTGCCGCAGGTACTTCCGGGAATCAGTCTTTCGGAAAGAATTTTAACGTCGGACGGCATTTTGAATTTAAATACACTTCCGTCGAGTATCATCGTTGTCGGCGGCAGTGTCATCGGCGTGGAATTCGCCACTTTTTTCGCCGAACTGGGCGTAAAAGTCACCATTGTGGAAATACTGGACAAAATCATTCCTCTTGAAGATCAGGAATGCGCCGATTTGCTGAAACAGGAATTAATCCGCTTGGGCGTTGTCATTTATACCTCGACAAAGCTGGAAAGTCTGAAAGATACAGGCAACTCGGTTACAATGGTCGCTCAAAAAGACGGAAAACCAATGGAAAACATTGCCGATTGTTCGCTTCTTTGCACGGGCAGAAGGCCTCTAATGAATACTGAAGAGCTGGACAAGCTGGGAATTAAACATTCAAAATCAGGAATCGCAGTAGATCAAAATATGATGACGAACGTTGCCGGAATTTATGCTGTAGGCGATGTTACCGGCGGAATGATGCTGGCGCACCGGGCGATGCGGCAGGCAACAGTTGCCGTTGAACATATTGATGGCCAAATTACTTTTATTTATAACGAAAACGTTATTCCTTCGGTAGTTTACAGTCATCCGCAAATAGCACGTGTGGGCTATACTCAAAAGCGAGCCGAAGAGGAAGGTCTTCCCATAGAAGTGGTTAAATCTTTATACAGCGCCAATATTATCGCCCGTGCCGAACTGATGGGGCAGGGATTTGTCAAGGCAATCTTCCATCATGACAGGCTTATCGGTGTCTCCATTGCCGGAGAGGACGCGGCGGAGCTCATCGCGCCGCTTACCTTGGCTGTTTTCCGCGAACTGACTCAAAAACAATTGCGGAATTGGGTACTCCCGCATCCGACATTGAGTGAAATATTTGCGCCTTTGTTTGGTTAAAGTACAAAACCAATTTGAACAGTATTCCTGTTGAAAATTTTCTTGACATTATACCGGTAATAAAGTAAGAAGAATTCACCCTTTTCATTAAGTGCGTTTCAATATTGTTAAAGTTCTGTCAAGGTAAATGCGAGTGTTTGCAAGTGGTTGGTTTGTAACGGTAATATCTTTGCAAAGTTCATTAAGGGAAAAGCTTTTTTCTGTTTCTTTAAATTATATAACAGTAAGAGGGTAAACGTGAAAAAAAATTTAGCAGCCTCCATTATCGTAATTTTTCTTTTAACATTACCAATTTTATCATTTGCCAAGACAGCCATTACCGACCAGGAACTGGAAACATTATCCGCGGAAGCGGGGGTCACTCTGGACTTCAGCGCTCCGATCTATACGGCTGGCAGCGTTTCCGGCAGTGTTCTGGTAACAAATTGGAGTCCTGCCAAGTTTTCCTGGGGTGATTCGGACGGATTTACGGGATACACTTCTTCCGGTTGGGCAGGATTGGCCGGGTCAATGAATGCCACTGCTTCTAATATCATCATGTACAATGCAATGACTCTTGATGTCGGCAGCAGCGGCACTGCGACGAAGATCAACATCGGTTTGCCTTCTATTCTGGTGCATCCGGTAGAAACTCAATACAAACTGAGAATAGGCGCGAATGAAATTATGAATCAGGGTGACGACCATTACGCTTTGGGTGCCTTATATAATGATAAATTTGCATTGATCATCAATCCTTCGGGTGTCGGCAGCATAGCCATTTCCAATCACGCGGATAATACGCAAGGATTAGAAATGGCCTTGAGTAATTTTTATCTGGCCATTCCGTCCGAAGCCATTGACTTATCCTGGGGTGATGAAAGCGACGGTTTTATCTGTCCTACGGAGTATCGCTCTGCAACTACTGCAGGTGGTGCGGTATACGTTACAGAGAACTTCACTTCTGCCGGTTATTTCGGATTCAGAGATTTCGTGACATCTGAACAAATGCTCATTCAACTTTCCGGCACCGCGAATATCGATGTCGGCAGCAGCAGCACCCGGACAGCGCTGAATATTATTTTGCCGATGACTACCATTAACACCGGCCTGGCAAATATTACCGCTCCTCTGGTCATGGGCACGGCGAAAGAGCTTCCCGGTACTCAAATAGTGGGTATTTTGGATGTGCGTGGTTTTAGTACAAGAATGACGGGGAGTATGCAGATTTACTCTCATTAATAGTTAGAAAAACAAATGTAAATAAAAACATAACGGGAAGGTTTTATGAAAAAAATTTTAACGTGCGTTACCGATGCCGTTTTTGTCATTGGCCAAGACAGTTATCTCGGAAAGTGAATTGGATGCCGTCACAGCACAGCAGGGCGTGACTATTGACTTTACCGGCACCAGTTATACATACAGTACCATTAGTGGTAACGTTATGGTAACTAATTGGGCCCCTTCCTTGTTCGCCTGGGGTGACGCCAACGGTTTTGGCTCTACATACACTTCTTCTGGCTGGGTAGGAGTCAGCAATATTACGATGAGTGCTGCTTCCAATGTAATCATGTACAATGTAATGACTTTGGATGTCGGCAGCAGTGGTACCGCGACCAAGCTTAACATCGGGTTGCCTTCTGTTTTCATACATCCCTTAACAACTGACGCTATGATAAAATTGGGAGCAAATCAGCTACTGGGTTCTTCTAGTCAGATATTAGGTTCTATCTATAATGATCAATTCGCGGTTATAGTTAATCCTTTCGGTTCAGGCGCACTCGGTCCCAGTTTTCAGGGCAGCTTGATGATAGGTAATCACTCCTCAACGAATCAGCAGGGTGTAGAAATGACATTTAATAATTTCTATTTGGGAATTCCATCCGTGGCTATTGATATGTCTTGGGGTGATGCAGACGGCTTCACGGGGTCTGGTAGCGCTGGTTATATGGGCATGAGCGATTATATTCACTATAATGCTAATATGTTTGGTGCTATTGGCACCAGCATGATGTTAGTAAGTATGTCCGGTACACAGAGCATTGATGTCGGCAGCAGCGGCACTTTAACAAAACTTTCTATCGTATTGCCGACCACGACCATTAACCCTAACTTTGGTCTTACTGGTACTAATGCGACGATCACTGCACCGCTGGCCATGAGTACGGCTAAAACGCTTACGAATCCGCAAGTATTGGGTACTGCCTATATTGAAGGATTCCAGCCTACCACACAGGGCAGTTTCTGCCTCTTTGCTCATTAAAAATTTATTAAGTTAGTATTTAGAAGCCATGTGTCGTTTAAATTAACGACACATGGCTTTTTTTTAATAAATCCGGTTTCTCTCTTACTTTTTTTGCGCCCTGGAAAATTTTACATTCTCGGCTGCTTTCTGTCCAGCAAGATAACCGGTGGAAAAAGCGGCCTGCAGATTATAACCGCCGGTGTCGGCATCAATATCCATAACCTCTCCGCAAAAATATAAGCCCTTCATCAACCGGGAAGCCATTGTGCGCGGATCGATCTCCTTTAGGGAGACACCACCCGCTGTAACGATTGCTTTTTCCAGAGGCAGTGCTGATTTTATATTAAAACGCAGAGCTTTGAGCAGCTCGACAATTTTTTCTCTTTCTTCAGCATTAATCTGGTGCGCCGGTTTTTCTCCATCAATCCCGGTTAGCCCGATGAACGGCTCAATCATCTTGGCGGGAAGGTAATCTTTGATAATACCGGCTACTTTTCTTTTGCTGAATTTGTCCAGATCTGTCTGGAGACGTTTATGCAATTGTTGCCTGGTCAATGCCGGCTTTAAATCGATCAGAACAGATACAGGACCTTTTTCGAGTGCTTCCACAACGGAAAGACTCATCAGCAGGATAATCGGACCGCCCAGACCGAAATGCGTGAAAAGCATTTCTCCGAAGCGGCTTTCTATAACCGGATACCTGGGATGTTTTTTTTCTCCACGCCCATAAATGCAGTCGGGTGTCAGCGCCGCATCAATAGATGCCGACTCTCCCTGAAAGGCCGTGGCTCGCACATTGCGCAGGCTGCCCCCCTGCATCTCCTGCGCAAGTTTTTGCTCCTTGACGATCAGAGGCACCAGGGAAGGCCTGAGCTTGACGATGGTGTGACCGAGCGCAGCGCTCATTTTATAACCATCGCCGGTGGAACCGGTGGAGGGCCAGGTGGCGCCGCCCGTGGCCAGAATAACAGCATCGCAGTTGAACATTGTGTCATGTGCTTTGACACCACAGACAGAGTTTTCTTTTATGATGATACCTGTCACTTTGGTGTTGAGTTGTATTCGCACATTATTTGCGTCAAGATGTTTTTTAAAGACGCGTAAGACATCATGAGCGTCATCGGAAACGGGAAATATTCTGCCGCCTCGTTCCACCTTCGTGGCGAGACCGTGGCTGTTCAGAAAATCGAGCAGCTCAGGGCGGAAAAAATTATGAAAAGCGTTGAAAAGAAAACGTCCGTTATCTCCGTACATCGCAATGAAATGATTCAGCGCAGCGGAATTGGTCAGATTGCAGCGCGTTTTTCCGCTGACCAGAATTTTCTTTCCGCAACCGTCAGTTTTTTCCAGCAGTAACACTCTGGCGCCAAGTTCTGCCGCTTGACCGGTGGCCATAAGACCAGCGGCTCCGCCGCCGATGACAATAACATCCCAGTTATTTCGATCTTCCTTATTCATGTTGTTTTATCTTTGCATCTCTTGCGGATAATTATCAAGAAAGATTATCGCCGGGAAGCGATTCTCTTATGCGCAGGGGGAATAATTCCCCATGACTGGGAACTTATTCTTCATTAGTTGCACAAAAAAAATTTCGACAATTTTATTTAAAATAAATTATCTATTTATTTCAATAACATACAAATTATTAATTTATATTTATTGGTTGGCATATAATTTGCTTATATGCGTCACAGAAAGGAAACGGGAGAAGATTGTCATGCCGATAAAATTATTGCTGACCGCTGGAATAATTTTTCTTTTTTCAACGATGGCTTTGGCTGTTGATAAGCCTGCTTCTCCAGTTAAACCAAACGCTGTGAAGACAAATATTGTCAAAGCGGCGAAAATGCACGCTACGGGAAAGGTTATCGAGATTTCCACCGAGCTCGTTAAAATTGAACGTACTTTAAAAGGCAGCGTGGAAGCAATGGAATTTACTTTAGACAAGCCAACGACAAATATTATTGTTGGTGATTCTGTGAAAATAGAATATACGGAGAACGATGGAAGGTTAACAGCATCGAAAGTTGCTAAAATTACTTATAAGAAAAAAGACGTTAAAGCTCCGTAAAATATACCCGAAAAAAGATAATTGTTGTTTGAAGCCCCTCATGGGAAGAGGGTAGTATTAAAATAAAAATGTAATTTAAAAGGAGGATTTTAAGATGAAGAAAGTTGTATTGTTAGTTGTTGCATTTGTTTTCGCATTGACCATGACGGTAATGGCGGCTGAGCCCGTTGCAAAAGACGCAGTTAAAGCGGACGCAAAAGTTGCAAAAGAAGTAGTTAAATCAGATGTAAAGATAGCAAAAGATGAAGTAAAAGCGGATGCAAAAGCTGCAGATGAAAAAGTAGTAAAGAAAGCAAAGAAAGCCAAAAAGAAAGTAAAGAAAGACGCAAAGAAAGCTGCAAAGAAAGTTGAAGAAGCACCTGCCGCTCCGGCTGATGCTCCGGCTGCGAAATAATTTTAAAAAAAATTATTTAATTGAAGAAGGGACGGGTTTTCCTGTCCCTTCTTTTTTGTTTGTTTCTGGTTAATTATCTCTATTTTTGATATACCTCAATCCATGTTCCGGAAAATAATTCAGAATATCACAGCCTATAATGACACGCTGACCGTCCGGGTCAGGTTGATGATTCTTACCATTCTGGGGTTGGCTTTGACCATGGCCATCTGGGGAATTATTCAGCTTACCGCTCTGGATGGCATCTTGGTCAACCAGCAGGTGAAACGGCTGGAAGATGTGGCTGAAACAGTTAATACATTTTATCAGTATTTCCCAACCAAAAGAGGACTTCGCGCCCTCGATTCCGCTTTGAAAGATCACGTGCAAACGGATGTGCGTCTGGCCAGGATTGATATTTTTGATACAGCTCATAAAGATGTCGATTATGTGGCAGGGGCAAGTCGTGTTCAATATGAATGGCCGGATGATATTGTTGCAGCCGCAGGCGCCGGCAATAAGCAGCGATACGTTAAAATCGATACGGAAAGCGGTCCGGCTCTGGGACTGCTTTATCCTGTTTCAGGAGAAACGAAACGTTCGCAACTGGTTGTCGGTGTGATTGGTTTTTCACGCTCGAATATGGAGATCATGAACCGGGCGCGCATATTACTGATTTTCAGCAGCGCCGGACTATTAATTTTGATTCTTCTGATTTTCGGATTAAGTTATCGCTGGATCATTGAAAAACCCCTCAAGGCGATTCTCCAGGCCATTGATGAATTTCAGAATCGGCAATACAAAAACCGGCTTTCCATTGTTCACAATGACGAATGGGGGCAGATATCCAGGCATTTCAACGTTATGGCTGATGAAATCCAGGAAGTCATGAACAACAATCTGGAACTCAATAAAAATCTGGCAGAGCGGGTTCGTGAGGAAACTCTCAAGGTTGTTCAGTTGCAGAAACAGGTTGCCGATTTGAAGCAATTAACAACACTGGGCCAACTGACGGCCAATCTCGCTCATGATTTGGGAACTCCGCTTCATTCCATCGGTGGTCTGGTCAAACTTCTTCTGGAGAGGGGTGGCTGGCCTCAGGATGTGGAACATAAATTGAATTTAATAGTCCAGCAGACGCAACGCCTGGATCATGTCATTCAAAATGTACGAAAAGCTACACGCCTGCCCGAACCTCATTTTGAAGTGTTAACTGTTCAGCAAATATTAAGCGAAACAGTACCGCTGGTTGAACCTTTTGTACATAAAAGTAATGTCAGCATCAAAGTTGATATTGGTATAGAAAGCGTGCCTCTATATGTGGATCGATATCGTATTCAAACGGCTATTATGAACATCATTCAAAATGCGCAGGAGGTGATGCCGCAAGGTGGTGAAATACATGTCTCAGCTCAAACTGTTTTACCCGATAATTATTTGGCGCTGATGATCAGTGATAATGGTCCCGGGATGACGCCTGATATCATTGAAAAAGCGAGTGAACCTTTTTTCAGCACAAAACAGAATGAAGGAATGCGTGGACTGGGATTAGCGATTGTCCGTGATATTATGAAAACTCATGGTGGTAAGATGGAAATCAAAAGCTCTCCGGATACCGGCACAGCTGTTATTCTTTATTTGCCGATGTTTAAAGATAATAAGCGTGTTGTGTAGAATGCAGCGCTGATGAACAATGCCTGATTTTGTTTATCCACGCTCATTTCTTTCTTCCATAAGACCATAGCGACGAATTTTTAAACGCAAAGTTTTCCGGTCAATATCCAAAAGCTGTGCCGCTTTAGACTGGTTCCAAGCAGTTTCTTTCAGCGTCTGTAAAATTTTATCTTTTTCTACTGCCTCCAGAGGTGATAAATCGGACGGCGCGTTTTCTTCAACCTTTTCTTTCTGTTGCTGGAATTTATCCGGAAGATTTTCCGGAAGAATCAGTTCAAAGGGTGAAAGCAACAGGGTTTGCTGGAGGATATTTTCCATTTCCCGGACATTGCCCGGCCAGTGATAAGCCATCAGCAACTCCATGGCCTTTTCGGAAACACGCACTTTCGGATAGCCGAATTTCTTCAATAATGATTCCACGAGCAGAGGGATGTCTTCTTTATGTTCTCTTAAAGGCGGCACACGCAAGCGAACAATAAACCTGTATAACAGGTCCATCCGGAAGCGATTGGTGTTGACTTCTTCGTCGATATTCTTGTTGGCCGCAGCCACAACCCGCACCGCCACATTCAGCACGTCGTGGCTGCCGATTCTTCTTATCTCTCCGTTTTGCATAAAGCGCAGAAATTTCCCCTGCAGCGCTGTGGACATTTCCGTAATTTCATCCAGCAATACCGTTCCGCCTTCCGCGGAAGCCAGCAGTCCGATATGCTGCTGATGGGCGCCGGTAAAAGATCCTTTTTCATAACCGAATAATTCCGATTCCAGCAGGTTATCCGGGATGGCGCCGCAGTGCACCACGACAAAAGGTTTATCGCGGCGCGCTGACATATTGTGTAAAGAGCGTGCGGTCAATTCCTTGCCGGTTCCGCTTTCGCCTTCTATTAAAACGCTGGCCGGTGAATCCGCAATACGTGCTATCTGTTTGTAAAATTCCACCATGGCCGCCGAAGAACCGATCAATTTCGTTTCCGATCTTTCCTCCGGAGAATCTAATTTCAAGCGTATTTCGCGAAGTTCTCTGATTTCGAGAACCTTTTTGACGATTTTACGGCAATCATCCGGTGAAAAGGGTTTGCTGATATAATCCCATGCTCCCAGGCTTAACGCTTCCATCGTCGTGTCCAGTGAACCGTAAGCGGTCATCAGGATAACAGGAAGATCAGGCCACTTTTGATGCACTTGTTCAAGAAACCGCAACCCGTCCATTTCTGGCATGCGAATGTCGGACATCAGTAAATCAAAATGAGAAAGCTCCAGCTTTAAAGCTTCTTTTGCCGACGTAAGAGTTTTCACATCATAACCATCGAGCGAAAGTGCCTCCTGTAGAAATTCTCCGGCGACAGCGTCATCATCAATGACTAAAATACTTTTCTTCATAGTTACCTTTGCCGTTGCTAATATCATATTTATTTTGGAATGACACGGTTTAATCTGATGGGTTTGGGAGGGGAAGAACAGGCAAGCATTGTCCTTGCTGGTTTTTATGATATCAATATGCCTGCACGCATTACGACGCGCAGGCATATTTTTTGAGGCATAAGAGAAGATGTTTTTTATTTGAGTTGCTTGCTGGAATACCCCAGAACATTTCTGGCTACAATCAAGTGCTGAATCTGTCCGGTGCCTTCAAAAATGTCGGTGATCTTGACATCCCGCATCCATTTTTCGGCAAGATTTTCACAGGAGAAACCCAGCGGTCCCAGAAGTTCACAGCATTTCTGACAAATCAAAGTGCCGTAACGTCCTGCCTTGGCTTTAGACATCGATGCTTCCAGATTGTTGAATTCACCGTTGTCCATCATCCAGGCAGCGCGCCAGGTGAGCAGTCGCATAGCTTCCAGATGAGCTTCCATCATATAAAATTCTTTTTCCATAGCGCTTAAGTTACTGGGATTCTTTTCGTAATCGAGTTTGATGCCGCTTTCTTCAATTTTTTCCCGTGTAAAATCCAGTGCCGCTCGGGTAACGCCAAGCGCCATCGAGGCCACCAACGGACGGGTGTTGTCGAAGGTTTTCATGGCGCCCTTGAATCCTTCAGTGGACTGCTTGACTTCAGCGCTGCCCAGAATATTGTCTTTTGGTATGCGGCATTCATCGAGGACGTAAGTTCCTGTGTCTGATGCGCGCACACCGAGTTTGTGTTCCAATTTTTCCAGTTTAAAACCGGGCGTTCCCTTTTCCACCAAGAATGATTTGATGCCGGCCTTTCCGGCGCTTCTGTCCACAGTGGCCCAGATGACTGCCACTTCAGCGCGTTCCGCGCAGGTGACAAATATTTTCTCTCCGTCAAGCACCCATTCATTGTCATCCAGAGTGGCTCTGGCGGTGATGGAGCCGGAGTCGGAACCGGAGCCCGGTTCGGTAATGGCCATCGATGCCCATTTTTCACCGAATCTTTCCATTTGTTCATCGGTGGCTACGGCGGCGATGGCGGCATTGCCCAGACCGGCGTTCGGTAGTGATAATAATAGCCCCAGATCACCCCAGCACATTTCTTCGATGACAATCACCATCGAAAGATTTGTTCCCAGTTTTTTTGCTCCCGGTTTTTCCGGTTTGGCTTCTTCACCCGCTTTTTTCTTTTTCGGCCGGCTCATGATTTTGATGGAACGGAACATATCCAGCTCTTTCGGATATTCATGTTCGTGTTCGTCGTAATGCCTGGATATCGGCCGCAGCATACTGGTGGCCATATTATTCATGCCGCTTCTCACATCTATCATCTTTTGTGTCATTTCCAGATTAATCATAGTCTTTCCTCCTATACCGTGGCCATGCCTTCGAGAATGGCGATGCCTCTGCCGTTACGATAATAACGTTCAACGGGATTTTCACGAATGTAACCGTGACCGCCGAGAATCTGCACACCGTAATCTGTTAACTTCATCGTCATTTCCCCGGCATACAGTTTGGCCAGATACGCTTCGCGTTTAGCATCTCTTCCGGCTTCCAGCGCCGAGGCTGCTTTCCAGGTCATCAGTCGCATCGCGTCCACTTCGTAAGCCATCTCTGCAATCATGAAGGCAATAGCCTGCCGGCTGGCAATCGGTTCGCCAAACTGCACGCGTTCCTTGGCATACTCTCTGGCATATTCATAAGAAGCACGTGAAACACCGGTGCCGATGGCCGATATCGCGATGCGTGTTTTTTGCAAAAATCTGCCGTAATCGCCGCCGTTTTCTCCTCCGACTCGATCATCAGCGGCAACTTCACAATTTTCCAGCGCGACCGGATAGGTTTCCAGCGCGTATAAGCCCAGATTTTTTTCGCGTTCGCCGATTTTCACTCCGGGATTGTTGCTTTCAACAATAAACAAATCCATCTTTCCGTCGGCATCGGCTGCTACCAGCAGATGGCCGGAATCTTTAGCCATGGGGACAAAACATTTTTTACCGTTAATGATATATTTACCGCCGGTCTTTACGGCTTTTGTTTCCAGCGATACGGCATCAAAACCGAATCGCGGTTCGTTGATCGCTACAGTGCAGGCTTTATAAGCCGGATCACAATACAGGGGCAGATACTTCTTCTTTTGTTCATCAGTGCCCATTTCCAGAACAGTGTAAATGAAAGTGGAGGGCAGCGTTGACGCAATCGCCAGCGCCATATCACCGGCGGCCAGTTCTTCCAGTAAAATAGTGTTCATGATGGGAGAATATTCCATCCCGTATCCCCCGTATTCTTCGGGAATCGTGGAAACCGTGGCGCCCAGTTCCCAAACCTTATCGATAATTTCCCTGCGAAGTATTTTCTCCTCATCCATGTCATGAGCGGGATTGCCGATGACCATGCTCTTGATGAGTTTTGCGACAGTATCCTTCATACTGCTTTGTTCTTCAGACATACTGAAACCAAATTCTCTATCTTCCATAATTCTCTCCTTAATAAGGATCATCCAGGTTGCACTTAATGATATTTTTTATTTCATTTTTTAAGAGACATTTGACGGGCTGCAAAAAATTGCCGGGGGTGATGTCTATCCCAAGCCCCCCCAGGATGGTTTTTCGATACACCCCCGGCAATTACATTTTCAATAATTCATGAATTGCTGTTAACCCGGTTTCGCGATTCAGATCAGCGACTGCAGTTTCATCAGAAGAACCATGTCGCCCGTGAACTTGAGTTTTCCGTTCATGAACAGATTCTGTCCGGTGGTCTGCTTATTCTGCATCGCGATCCAGTCCTGCAATTCCAGACTGATCTCCACGACCGGTTTTTCTTCTCCGTTGAAAATCATGGTCACCGGCATGCTGTTGCCGTCCTGTTTCAGCGTCAGATTCAATGTGCCTTTGGTTTCCATAAGATTTTTCAGTCTTATGGGATCGGCAATTTCAACGGGGTCCGTGAAACGGTCAAGCATGCCTTCGACTTTGCCGGTGATGGCATCCAGAAAGACTTGATCGGACAGCGCCAGGGTCAGCAACGGTTTATCGACGCCACCTTTCACAACTTCCAGATTAGAGCCGTCTGTGATCTTCAAACAATATTTCTGATCATTCACATTGAACTGAAGATTGACTTCTTTTCCGGCCAGAGACGAAAGATTGGCGCCGGCGGTAATCTCTTTAAACTGTTCCGGTACATGTTTCTCAAAAAAATCGCTTACACCTACACCGCTGGGAACTTTAAACTTTGCCATATCCAATTTCCTCCAATTTCTTATAAGATATTTTACAACATGAATAATTTACCGATTGGTAAATACAGAAAAAGAAACTCCTTGTCAACATTTTTTTTAAAAAATTTCTATCCGTTCGTTGGTTGTTTTCGTAAACATAAAAAATAACCAAATAAACAATAACTTATATAATTTTAATGGATGTTTGTTGAAAAACTGTGGAACCTGAATGAATTTCATGTTAAACCATTCAATAATTTTATTTACCATTTGGTTTAAAATGTGGTAAAAGAATGCTATGGGGAAGAAAGGAATAAATGAAATCATCCAAACCTAAATTAAAGAAAACAGCCAGGGGGCGTTCCCTGGCCAATGAAGGCAATGTCCGGGAAAGAATTCTGAAAGCAGCCAGAGAGATTTTCACGGTCTATGCTTTTAAAGAAGCCAGCACCCGCATGATAGCCAAGCAGGCCGGTGTTGAGCATCCCATGATTCATTATTATTTCGGTTCCAAGGAAGAACTTTTTTATGAAATGGCCGAGTCTCTTTATAATGAGACCCTGCCGGTGCTGGAATCCTTTTATGAAGGGATGGAAAGCATGTCCATGCAGAAAGGCTTCTCGATTTTTATTGACCGGATGCTGGACTATACCATGACGACGCCAGATGCTTTGCGGATTGCAGCCCTTAATGCAGTGAACATCGGCGACCTCGAAGAGATACCGGGATACCGTTTTATCATTACGAGCATGGCTGCCATGAAACGCATCATGGAAGAAAAACTTGCCCCCAAGGGATCAGGCCGGGAAATCGAAATGTTCATCTATTGTTTTTACAGCCTGATGATATCTTTTATCGGCGCCCGCTCATGTCAGGCGCAGATACTGAACATGAACCCTCTGGAAGAAAAATATCGCACCTGGGTCAAGGACGCCTGCATAACACTCTTCTTCCCCTGGTTTAAAAAGATTCTTATAGGTCAATAAAAAATTCTTTTCAGGAAACTATTTTCATTTCTTTTCGTTTTGGTAAATTGTCTTGACACTGTTTCGATGTCTTGCTATATTTTTTTAAAAGCCGCATTCATTTTTTAACAGACGTAACGAACTCTCAAGCAGCCGTATCAGCATGGTGACCCCATGGA
>JBATES010000194.1:0-3115 GCA_049664145.1 Smithella sp. | reverse complement strand
TCTTCATGACCTGCCTCCTTGGTTGTGGCTCTGAGCCGTAGTATTTTTTCTTCTCTACAGCATAACCCACGTTTGCAAGGTTGGCAGGTCTTTTTTGAACCCTTGTTACTTAACAACCATTATGTCTAAAGGGCACTATAGGGTCACCATGGCCCTCAAGGGAGGAAAGATATGGAAACGTTGTGGGCGATATAAACCTCAGCTAAGCAATATGAACCTGCAATCTTTTTCCCAGTGCGTGTGCGACACGTTCTAAAGTAGACAGCTTTATATCTTCGGCATGATTTTCAATTCTGGAAATTGCAGTCTTTTTTGTTTTAAGACGATGGGCCAGTTCTTCCTGGGTTAGTCCTGATGATTCTCTGGCCTGACGCAAAATAACTCCTATCTTAAACTGCTCATAGCCTTCATCAAAATTCTCAGCGAATTTCTTATCTTTCTTTTTTCTATTTTCTACATATTTTTTTAAATCACTCATATTATTCCTCTCCTGCTTAAAAAATCTTTTTTGTAACTTTCTGCTTTTTCGATTTCTTGTTTTGGCGTTTTCTGAGTCTTCTTTATCAGACCATGAGTTAATATTACCACTGAATGTGTGCCGAAGAAGCAGAATATTCTATATATATTGGACGCATATTTAATCCTGCATTCCCCATATACCATTTGTACCGGTCAGTTTCTTAAAGTACGTGGCGGGCAATATTTCCATATCCTCCAAGAGTTTAAGTGTCCACAATATTTTCTGGGCAACTTTCCCTGATAATGAATCAAGAAATTCCTGAATAGGGCATTCTCCATCAGCAGTCTTGTAAAACATTACCGTTCGGCTCATGTTTCTATGTTAACCTACGGGTTAACTTTTGTCAAGATGATTTGTGGTTGCGAAAAAGGGGTTGTTCAACCTGTAAGTTTAAGTGCACTTCCTTATGGTCCCGCGTCGCTTCGCTCCTGGGATAATTCGTCCAACAAATTTCAGTTCGCTACACTTCTGATATTTGGGACTCATTAAATTGGAGTTTCACTAATAAACCTCGTCGTATGAACCAACATCCAAAAGGATAACTTCTCTATCAATAATTTTTAGAAGTAAAACTATCCGATACTCGTAGTTTATCCTTACTGCGTACGTTCCTTGATGCCGTCCTTTAAGGGAATGATGGTAGTATACAAAAAGCATGGAATTGAAGAAACTGCTGAATGCAACCGGTTTTGAATGGGATGATGGCAACATCGACAAAAACTGGATCAAGCATGGTGTCTCACCGTCTGAGTGCGAACAGATGTTCTTCAACCAACCGCTGGTTGTGGCGGAAGATAGCGTCCATCCCGAAGCAGAAGAACGATTGTTTGCTTTGGGTAGAGCAGATGACGAGCGGTTGCCCTTTGTTGTATTTATGATTAGAAAAGACAAAATCCGCATAATATCGGCAAGAGACATGAGCAGCAAGGAAAGAAAGGTATATAAACAATATGAAAGCGATTAGACCAAAATTTAGAAGTGAAGCTCAGGAACGGGAATTCTGGGACAAGCATGATTCGGTAGATTATGTGGATTGGAAAAAAGCTAAAAAGGTTACTCTTTCCAAATTGAAACCTTCATCAAAAACCATATCCATTCGCTTGCCGGAAATTGTTCTGGAAGAGCTGAAAATGCTTGCCAATAAGCGGGATGTCCCGTATCAATCATTGATGAAAATATTTCTGGCGGAAAAAATCGGAGAAGAGCTGCGCAAGAAATCCGCCGCTTAACCAACAAAAATCAGGAAGAGAAGGTTGTCTTATCCGGGCTGGAGAAAATCGAGGTTGATGGATTCGATTTGTTTGCAAATATAAAAAAAACGCTTAAACTTATATCCATAAACATTAAGGACTCACCCCAGGCTGTCCCTCTGGCTGCTGCATCCCTTAAAGCGCAGCTAGATTCAGTTGACTCCATAAGCCAAAAGCTTGATGTTTCATTTCATGATTACACTGTCGATAACTCTGCGGATTTTATATCAGCGGATTTATGCAGGAATATTCCGGATATGCTCGGTTTCTCCGCATACCTGTGGAACAAGAACATTGTATGTGAAACCTGCCAACTCATCAAAGGCAAATTCCCTGATGTTTTACTTTTTGCCGGCGGCGCGGAGGCAACAGCGCTTCCCTTAAGACTGCTGGATAGCGCGCCATTTGACTTTGTCATTAAAGGTGAAGGCGAGATCGTCCTGACGGAAGTCATGAACAGGCTCCTGAATAGTGAGACACTTGAAGACATCCCCGGGGTCTTTTTGAGAGGTGCAAAGACTAATCCGGGAAAAGACCAGCAGCCCGTCATGGATCTTAACGCCCTGCCCTCGCCATATCTTTCCGGAACAATGGATCCCTGTCTTTATGCCGGCTTGTGGTGGGAACTCTCCCGCGGCTGTCCTTTTAAATGCGGTTTCTGTTTCGAATCACGGGGTGTGGCAGGCGTAAGACAATACTCCCTGGAACGTATTCAGAAAGAACTGGAACTCTTCGAAGAAAAAAAAGTGAACCAGATCTTTGTGCTGGACCCGACTTTTAACTGTGACCTGAAGCGCGCCAAAGAAATTCTGCGCATGATTCTTAAAACAGCTCCACTTATTCATTATACTTTTGAAATAAGAACCGAGTTTATCGACCGTGAAATCGCCGGGCTGTTTGCCGGGCTTCACTGCGGCCTCCAGGTTGGACTGCAGAGCGCTCATCCCGAAGTGCTCGCCAATATCAACAGAAAGATCGACACCGTTAAATACGCTAAAAAAATATCCCTGCTGAACCAGGCCTGCGCCATCTTCGGGCTTGACCTGATCTACGGACTCCCGGGCGATACGCTCGCCGGATTCAAAGAGAGCCTGAATTATGCTCTGGGTCTGCAGCCGAACCATCTCGATATTTTTCCACTGGCTGTTATACCGGGGACTGCACTTTATGATCAGGCGGAATCCTTTTCGCTGAACTGTCTGAAAGATGCACCATATACCCTGATCTCCTCGCCGGGTTTTTCTCAAGCAGAAATGGCCCGGGCCGAATCTCTGAAAAATGCCTGTGAAATATTTTACAACCGCGGGGGCGCTACGGGCTGGATGTTCATGGCACTGGAGACCAT
>JBATES010000193.1:0-5413 GCA_049664145.1 Smithella sp. | reverse complement strand
ATTCTCTTCCGTGCTTTTTATTTCCTTAAGCACCCTCAAAGCTCTCGCGCCGTGAATTTCTTCCGAGAAAGATATTACGCGGAAAAGCTTAGCCATTTGCTTGTAGCCTTCATCTTCCGCCTTTTGCGCATAAACCTTCAAACGCAGAGCCGCCTTGGCTTCACCTACATACGCCTGATTCAACGCATCTTTTATTTTATCCATATATTTACCTTTATTTAATAGAATTTTTCCGGTTTCAAATCAAAGATGATATCAAGGCGGCTAGGAGGAGGCTCCGCAGGCGTATATAAAAATACGTTGAGGAAGCCGACGACGACGCCAACACAGATAGCGCTTTGATTTGGAATTGGAACATTTATTCCGGGGAAAATTCGTCCTTCGCCGCCCCGCAGACAGGACATGACCAGTCATCGGGTAGTTTTTCAAATGGCGTTCCGGCCGGGACATTGCCTTCGGAATCACCTTCGACAGGATCATAAACATAACCGCAGACGCCACATACATATTTTTTCATCTTTTTCATCTCCTTTGAGTTTTTTATATTTTATATTCTCTTGAGCAGTATTTTAGCTACTTTTTTGCCAAGGTCGTGACATTTTTCCAGAACATCATCGCCGGGAGCGTTTTTCACCGCAATGGATTCCGCAACAACATCAACTTTCATTTCTTTCAGCATCGCTTCCAGATTTTTTACCGACTCTCCGCTCCAACCGAAAGAACCGAAAGCGGCGCCTATCTTGTTGGCGGGTTTCAGGCCCTTTAAGTAAGTCATTACATCCGCCATCTGCGGCAGTATATTGTTGTTGAGCGTCGGCGATCCGACAATCAGCGCTCCGGCATCAAGCACTTCATAAACAACTTCACTGCGGTGAGTTTCATTCATCGATAAGAGTTTTACCTTAACGCCCGACTGTGAAAGAGATTCACTGATGGCTCTGGCCATTTTTTCAGTGGAGTGCCACATTGTTGCATAAACTACAACCGCCTTGGCCGTGGGTTTCTGCGTTGCCCATTTTTTATAGAGATCGATAATCCAGCCGATATCCTTGCGCCAGACAGGTCCGTGATCGGGAGCGATGACTTTGATTTTCAATCCCGCTGAAGCCACCTTCTCCAGGGCTTTTAAAACAACCGGAGAATAAGGCAGGATGATATTGGCGTAATAGGTCGCGCCTTCGTATTCCAGCGTCGCCGCCGGAATTTCATCCGCAAAACGCTCCTGTGTCGCCAGATGCATGCCGAAAGCGTCCTGCGAAAACAAAAGCTCATCCTTGGCCAGATAAGTAAACATGCTGTCCGGCCAGTGAATCATGCGCGTTTCCATAAACGTCAAATTCATATTGCCGAGGCTCAACGCTTCGCCATCTTTGACGGGTATGATTTCATGCCGGTGATGGAGCAACTCCTGCAAGGTTTTTACGCCAACCGCCGATGCGAATACCTTCTCCGGCTTGATCAAATCAATCACCTCCGGCAGACATCCGGAGTGATCCATTTCAGAATGGTTGGAAATGATATATTTTATTTTGGAAGGATCGACGACGGATTTTATGCGGGAGATCATTTCATCCATAAATGGCTTCTTGACGGTATCAATTAAGGTAATTTTATCCGCCATCACCAGATAGGCGTTATAAGTACTACCGTGCGGTGTTGTATAACCGTGAAAATCGCGAATGGTCCAGTCAATCGCGCCAACCCAGTAAACATTTTCAGAAACTTTTATTGCCGAATAAATATCCTTCATCTTTTCACCTCTAGATTATTTTACGTTGGGGATAATATAAGGTCTCATCGGGTTATGTCAATCAATACTTACATCAATTTACCTGTAATTTTCAGCAACCAAATCAACGGTTAGTGAAGAGTTTTAGTTTTTGATTTTATTACGGAAAGCTTAACTTTCACAAATATCCAAGGTGGTTATTATTTTTTGTAATATTGACAGACATTCCTTTTATTCCTATAGTTTCAACAAAAGAGACGTTTTCCAATGAAAGACTCAAAGAATTTACACGCTGCAAATTTATCCTGGCCGCTTAATCTGTCGTGGTTCTTCCTGCAAAGGAAAATATTAAACCGTAAAATTCCCCTGCTGGCCAGTTTTAAAGTGACTTATCGATGCAACCTGGCTTGCCGTGCCTGCCCATTTCATCTGCGTTCAGACAATGCTGAATCATCCATGTCCTGGAATAAGGCCATTGAAGCAATGAATATCCTGCGTCGGGCCGGAACACGCATCATTGTTTTTGAAGGCGGCGAACCGCTGCTGTGGCGCGACGGACCTTATCGTTTTCATGATCTTGTATTGTATGCCAGAGAACTTTTTCTGCGCGTGGCCGTAACAACAAACGGCACACTGCCCCTCGATGTTCCGTGCCATACGTTGTGGGTCAGCCTCGACGGCCTGAAGGAAACGCATGATGAATTGAGAAGTGAATCTTTTGACCGTATTTGGTCAAATATAAAGAATACAAGACATCCCCGGGTTTTTATTCACTGCACACTGAATCGCCGCAACTGGCAGGACGTGGAATCCCTGGCAAAGCTGGTCCGGCAAACACCGGCAATCCAAGGTATGACTGTTCAGTTTTTCTATCCATACAATCAGGGAGAAGAAGACCTGTCGCTTTCACCTGAAGAAAGGCGTTGCGCTATTGGAAAATTATTAAAGCTGAAAAAGTCAGGGTTCCCCATTTTAAATTCAGCGGGAAGGCTCAAAGCCCAGATAGATAATCACTGGCATTGCCACGACGACATTCTCATCAATGTCGATCCGGATGGAACAATAACAAGGGGTTGTTATGTCAAAAGCCGCGGCGAAATAAATTGCGACGCCTGCGGATTCACACCGGTTGCCGAAGCTTCCGGCGCTCTGGACTTGATTCCCGAATCGTTGTACGCGGGATGGCGACTATTCCTTAAGACGTAAACACTGTTGGAGGAAGATTAAATCATTTTTGCGCCGAAATCGAAGGCGGTCAGATTGATTGCGCGTTTAGCGGCAGGAATACTTTTCGAGATTTCCTTTTCAAAGGCACGGCGGTCAATCGGCAGCAATGCGGTTCCCGACAGTGCGCCAATCATGACGATATTGCTGAGCACTGGATTTCCCAATTCCACAGCCACCGATGTCGCATCCATCAACCAGTTCTTTGCCGCCAGTTTCGCGAACATGGATTTGACTTCATCCAGTGACGGATAAATAAATTCGCCGGTGATGACCCCCAGAGGATAAACCATGCGCGAGTTGGATAAAACAGCGACACCGGGGTTGCCGTATTTTGTCAGCACCCTGAGTGCTTCGACCGGTTCCAGCGCGATGATAATGTCAGCGTTCCCGGACGGAATTTGCGGACTTAAAACCGAATTTGCAGAAACACGCAAGTGACTCATCACCGAACCGCCGCGCTGGGACATACCGAAGGTTTCCCCGATGGTCACGATGAAACCGGCATTCACCAGCATTCCGGCGAGCACGCGAGACGCCATGACATTACCCTGACCACCAACACCGGTGATAATAATGTTTGTGGGTTCTTTAGCCAAAGCCTTTTTCATTCTTCAGCCTCCGTTCTCATGATCGCCTTTTGCGGACAGATCGAATAGCATACGCCGCAGCCGGCGCAGATGACTTCATCAACAACCGCTTTCTTTTTTATTCTGTCCCAAGTCAGCGCCGGACAGCGGAAAATCCTGGTGCATAAGCGGTTGCAGCCGCAACTCTCACCGAGGCATAGCTCTTCGTTTACTTTCATCTGGAATTGTTTCTTGCCCTTTTTTTCGGGGCTCAGGGCGCAAGCCTGCTTCAATATCAGAACTTTCATTGAACCTCGTTCGGCCATAAAAGATGTGAGAATTTTACTGGTCGATTCGAGATCAAAAGGATCGCATACGGTAACTTTTGCGCCGATGGCCTCACAAATGCTCGCAATATCAACGGAAGGAAGAGGTTCGCCTATGGCGCTCTGATTAATGCCGGGATGAGGCTGGAAGCCGGTCATCGCCGTTCCGGCGTTATCCAGAACGATAAAGGTTATATCGGCTTGATTGTGCCGGGCGTTAATCAGCGCCGGAATGACAGCGTGATAAAATGTGGAATCACCGCAAATCGCCATCACCGGATTATCAAGACCGAAAGCCTGCAATTTGGCAAACCCGCTGGCGAGACCTGTTCCAGATCCCATGGAATGAAGCGTGCGCACGGTGTGAAAACCAACCGCCGGAGAAAGAGCCGCCATGGAATAGCAGCCGATATCGCCGCAGACAATGCCGTCGCGGCCATCGAATTTCAGAGCCGTGTTAATATTCCAAAACGACGCGCGGTGCGGACAGCCGGGGCAGAAAGTTTGCTCCCGGGGCGGGATGATCGGTGATACTTTTTGAATTTCACGAACATAATCGGCGGGCAACGACTTGGGCTTGACCTTCATGATTTTGCTCAGAGCTGCGGCAACAATTTCCGGATTCAATTCTCCCACTGAAGGCAACGTCTTGTCCATTTTCCCGTAGAAAGTTTTACTGCCGATGTCCTTCGTCATGCCCATCGCGGCAACCTTGACGTTTTCTTCAAGAAACGGCAGAACTTCTTCCACAATCATTATTTTTCTGGTCAGGCGGAGATATTTTTTCACAAGCTTTTGAGGCAGAGGCCAGGTGCAGCTTAATTTTAAAATTCCGACACGCTTTTGCAGGTGGAGTATCTCGATGGCTTCCCGGCTGTAGAGGAAACATGCGCTGCTGGTGATGATCAGAAGTTCCGGCTTCTTTGGACCCACGTAGCTGTTAAATGGACTTTTTTCAAAAAGCCCCGTCGCGGTTTCCAATTTTTTCTGTTGAAGACCGTGTTTAACAACCACGGGGGTACTGACGACTGGCCCGCGCAGGGGATCCATGACCGACCCGTCAAAGATAAAGCGGGCTGTTCGGGATTTCACCGGCAGTCTTCCGCAAATCACATTGCCGCTGGCGTGCGACATGCGCGTCACGGAGCGCAGGATGACCACGTTTCTGATTTGCTCCGACAACTCAAATGCCCATTTGGTGAGATCCTTGGCTTCCTGCAAAGTGGCCGGTTCCAAGAGCGGTATTTCCAGCATGCGAGCAAAATATCTTGATTCACCCTCGTTGACACTCGACAGTGCGCCGGGATCTTCACACTCGACCAGCACGATTCCGCCGCGTGTTCCCGAAGAGGCCAGATGCAGAAGGAAATCGGAGGCCACGTTGACGCCGTTTTGCTTCATCACACACATCGAACGCAATCCAGCGAAAGACGCGGCGGCGGCCACTTCCAGCGCAACTTTCTCATTGGTTGACCACTCCACGTAAAGATTTTTGTCGCGGGCAACTTCCGAGAGGCGCTCGATAACTTCGGAAGATGGCGTGCCGGTATAACCGGCAACGACAC
>JBATES010000192.1:0-25757 GCA_049664145.1 Smithella sp. | reverse complement strand
ATTTTTAATGATGTGTCGCCCGATTTGGCTCTTCTGCGGATATTGCTCAAGTAATTTGATTGTTCTATGAAAAGCGGCAGATCAACATCCGACCTTTTTCCTTTGACGACGGTTTGCATTTCGGATTCGCTTCCGGCCGAAATATCGCCAGGCGCAAAAGGCAGAGAAGCAACATTGATTGTCATGTCTCGCATGTTTTGTGCAATGCCGATTTTATTCCAAAGTTCCCTGTCTAATTTTATGTCTGTTTTTAAGGGATATGGAATAACGCCCCTGCTGGTTTTGCTCATTTTCTCACCTTTTCAAAATATTATTACCTTAATTTCGTGGCAGAAAATAGCATGTCAATGTTTCGATTTGATGACATTAAGTTAAAGATTTCATTAAGACGTTGAAGACGAAAGCGAATGCAAAAACAAGTTGACGCTAATTTAATTGACAGTTCACATCAAATTTTTTATACTCACGCCAACTTGGAAGTTAATTAATAAAACCTCAAATAAGAGATGGAGGTGTATTTATGGCAGAAAAAAAAATCGGCGAAGTCATGAAATTTTTCTCGAAACCTTCCGTGGCCGCGGTAAAAATAATGGAAGGCGAAGTGAATGTCGGCGACAGCCTGAAGTTTTCCGGTCATACCACCGATTTTATCGATGTGATTCAGTCGATGGAAGTCGATAACAAGTCGGTACAGAAAGCGGTTACCGGCGATTTTATCGGCATCAAGGTCTCTGACAAAGTGCGCCCCGGTGATGAAGTATTCAAAGTCATACCGGATTAGATCACTTTTATTGTATTTGAGACTTTTGTGAATGATGCTGCAAAAGTCACACAGGGCATTTATCGTGTCGCAATTTATTCCTCTGTCCATTGGTTAGATTTTTATGTCTAAAATTCTGATTGTTGACGACGAAAAAGATATCGTTGAACTGATTTCTTACAATCTTGAGAAAGAGGGATTCTCTGTTGTCAAAGCTTACGATGGCGAGATTGCCCTGCACATCATCAAAACACAAAAACCGGATTTAATAATTTTGGATTTGATGTTGCCGAAAATGAATGGAATGGATGTCTGCCGCAATGTTCGCCGCAATGCGGATACAGCCGCTCTGCCGATAATTATGCTGACCGCGAAAAGTGACGAAATTGACAAAGTGACCGGTCTGGAAGTCGGAGCAGATGATTACGTAACCAAACCGTTCAGTGTTAAAGAATTGATTGCCAGAGTTCGCAGCATCTTACGGCGTCTCACGGAAACGGAAAAATCTGATGCTAAAGAAGAGTTTTCATATAAAGGTCTTAAAATCAATTATGTCTCCTGTCTTGTGTCCGTTGACGGGAAGGAAGTGACATTAAGTCCGACCGAACGTAAACTTCTTTTCTTTTTGTCGCGTCATCCCGGACGAGTATATTCCAGAAACCAGATTCTCGATCATGTCTGGGGCGATGAAACTTTTATCACCGATCGCGCCGTTGATGTGCACATTCGGCGATTACGCTTCCAGATTGAAAAAGATATAGAAAATCCACATTATATTCTGACGGTTAGGGGATTTGGCTATAAATTTGCCGATCTTAAATAGTTTGTTTGTTGTTTTCCCGCTCCTTTGTTTTTTTAACTTTCTTTAAGCCGTCATCAAACTGTAACATTAATCCTGTAAATTAACGCAAATTAAAAAATCAGGAGGAAATATTCATGTTAAACATCTTCAAAAAAACAGTAATGGCAATGGTAGGCTTTGCTCTGATGAGTGGGCTTGCTTTTGCAAGTTCATCAATTGTTATCAAGGGATCAACAACGGTTTTGCCGGTTGCTCAAGGGACACTGGAAGCTTTTATGAAAAAGAATCCGCAAGTACAGATGTCTCTTTCAGGTGGAGGTTCCGGTGAAGGCATTAAAGCTTTGATTGATAAGACAGCGGCTATTGCGACATCATCCCGGGAAATTAAAAAGGAAGAAGTGGAACTGGCCAAAACAAAAGGTGTAGAACCTGTGGAGCATGTCGTCGCTAATGACGCTATTGTTCCTGTTGTTCATCCTAAGAACAAAGTTAAAAATTTATCCATTGATCAGTTAAGCCAGATCTATCAGGGCAAGATAACCAACTGGAAAGAAGTCGGTGGGGATGATCTTAAAATCGTGGTCATTTCGCGCGATTCTTCTTCTGGAACTTTTGAGTCATGGGATCATTTTGTGATGAAAAAAGCTAAAGTGTCACCTAGAGCGCAGATGCTGGCGTCCAACGGTGCTATCGTTACGGCGATAGCCAAGAACCGTTATGCGATCGGTTACCTCGGCATCGGCTATGTCAACAAAAGCGTGAAGCCTCTACAGGTGAACGGTGTAACCGCCTCCGTAGCGACGGCACTTTCCAAAGAATATCCGCTTTCCCGTGAACTCTATATGTACACGGATGGAGAAGCAAAGGGTGACGTGGCCAAGTATATTGATTTTGTCAAATCAGCGGAAGGACAGAAAATTGTCGTGAAAGAAGGATTTGTGCCCTTGATGGATACCAAAAAATCGGGAAGAGGCAAAAAATAAGATTAAGGTATTGCCGTGAAAACAGATTCTGTAAAAAAGAAAGTTCTCTTTGTCTGCAAACATAACGTTGTCCGTTCTCAGATGGCGGAAGCGTTTTTAAACAAGATTTGCGGGGATCGGTACACGGCCGTTAGTGCCGGTTCCGATCCTGCGCAAATTGATCCCCTTGTCGTGTCGGTGATGAACGAAATAGGCATTGATCTCAGTTATGCCTATTCAAAAGGATTGGATATGTTTAAAGACGATAACTTCGATTATGTGGTGACTGTCTGCGATCAAGCCAGGGAGTCCTGCCCGTATTTTCCCGGCGGGAAATTCAATATCCACAAAGGATTTTCCGATCCGTCAAAATTTGTGGGATCTCCCGCTGATAAAATTACAGAATACAGAAAAATACGAGATGAAATAAAAACCTGGATAGAGAAAGAATTCCAGAATGAGGGCAAATCATGACCAGGCGCATCAAAGAAATTATCATCAAATATATCTTTTTCCTTTTGTCGCTGGTCTCCGTTGTGGTTCTGGGGTTGATTGTTTTTTCTCTTTTCCGCGAAGGCCTGCCTTTATTCGGCAAAGTATCCATAAAAGATTTTATTTTCGGCATGGAGTGGTATCCCACTTATGATCCGCCGTCATTCGGCATTTTTCCACTGATCGTCGGATCATTAATTGTCACCTGCTTATCCACTTTAATTGCTGTGCCACTGGGCGTAATGGCTGCTATCTACATTTCCGAAGTTGCTCCAAAGCAAATCAAGATTATTCTCAAATCCGTGATTGAGCTTTTAGCTGGGTTGCCATCCGTTGTTTTGGGATTTTTCGGTATGGTCATAGTGGCTCCCTGGATGCAGGAAACCTTCGATCTGCCGACCGGTTTAAATATTGTTAATGCTTCCATGGTTCTGGCTCTCATGGCTATTCCCACCATATCCAGTATATCGGAAGACGCGCTTTATGCCGTTCCGCGGGAATTCAAGGAAGCATCGTATGCGCTGGGCGCCACCAAATTTGAAACGATTGCCAGAGTGATTCTGCCTGCCGCGCTATCGGGTATTTCCACGGCGGTGATGCTGGGAATGGCCCGGGCTATCGGAGAAACCATGGTTGTTTTGATGGTGGCTGGAGGCGCCGCCGCGATTCCGGAAAGCCTCTTCGATTCGGTTCGTCCGATGCCCGCAAGCATTGCCGCCGAGATGGGTGAAACACCATTTCGCAGTCTGCATTATCAGGCGCTGTTTGCCATCGGCATCGTTTTGTTTTGCCTGACCCTGGCTTTTAATTTGATTGCCGATTATGTTTCACACAAATTCAAACAGGTGGGATCGGGAACGCTTTAGTAATTATGCAATTGCATCAACGCATTAGTAAGTTCGAATTTTTTTTATGCAGTAAAACAAATTCATTAACGCACTTATCCAGCTGAGCGGCATTAAAGATTGGCTTATGAAATTTTTTAAAACAAAGGTCATGACGTGGCGGTACTTCAAGCAAAGTATTTTTTTTATGCTGGTTAGCGCTTCCGCTTTGCTGATCACGCTGGCGCTGGGCGGTATTCTTTTCTATATTTTTTACAATGGCATCTCCTCCATTAGCTGGGATTTTATTACCCAACCTCCCACCGACGCCATGACCAAAGGCGGCATTATGCCGGCGATTCTCGGCACAATTTATTTGACGTTTGGTGCCCTTGCCATTGGTCTTCCTCTGGGCATCGCCTCTGCTATTTATCTAACGGAATATGCCAGAGAGGGAAGAGTCATCAGATTGATCAGGATCGGCATCAATTGTCTGGCCGGTGTTCCTTCTGTCGTTTTCGGACTTTTCGGACTGGGCATTTTTGTTATTTTTCTTAAGTTCGGTTCAAGTATCCTGTCCGGTTCGCTGACGCTGGGCTTTCTAATTCTGCCGACCATTATTGGGGCCTCGGAAGAAGCTCTGAAATCCGTACCGCAAACGTTTCGCGAAGCATCACTTTCACTCGGTGTTTCCAAATGGCAGACAATTTACAGAATTGTTCTGCCCAATGCGCTTCCGGGCATTTTAACCGGTTCTATCTTGGGCATAGGCCGCGCCGCCGGTGAAACGGCACCTATCATGTTCACGGCCGCCGCGTTTTTTACGGCAAAGCTGCCTTCCTCTATATTTGACGAAGTCATGGCGCTGCCGTATCATATTTATGTGCTGGCAACAGCCGGCACCAATATCGAGGCCACACGTCCCATTCAATATGGAACGGTGCTTGTTTTGGTTGCCGTTGTCCTGGGAATTGATTTGATTGCTATTATAATCCGCGGATACATGAGACGGAATAAAAGGTGGTAACCATGAGTACTGATATTATCAAAATTAATAACGTGAACTTTTATTATGGACCAACCCGTGCCCTGACGGATATTTCGATGAAGTTTGTAAAAAATAAAGTGACCGCGCTTATCGGTCCATCCGGATGCGGCAAGTCCACACTGTTGAGGCTTTTGAACCGCATGAATGATTTGATTGACGGGACAAGGGTGGAAGGAGAAATTATTTTTGAGGACAAAAATATTTACGCTCCTGATGTCGATCCTGTCGAAATCCGCCGCAAAATAGGCATGGTTTTTCAAAAGCCCAATCCTTTCCCCAAAACCATTTATAACAATATTTCCTACGGACCGAAACTGACCGGCATGGGCGCGCAAAGCATGGATGCGCTGGTTGAGCGAAGCATCAAACAGGCCGTCCTTTGGGATGAGGTCAAGGACATTCTGAATAAGTCGGCTATGAATCTTTCCGGAGGCCAGCAGCAGCGGCTCTGCATTGCCCGCGCGCTGGCGATGAAGCCTGATGTTTTGCTGATGGATGAGCCGACTTCCGCGCTGGATCCCATTTCCACGGCAAAAATTGAAGAGTTGATTGAGGAACTCAAAAAAGATTATACTATCATCATCGTTACCCATAACATGCAGCAGGCGGCACGGATTTCCGATGAAACGGCTTTCTTTTATCTGGGGAATCTGATTGAGTATAATAAGACTGAAAAGATATTTACGAATCCTGATGTGAAGCAGACGGAAGATTATATTACCGGCCGATTTGGCTGATAGATGACGGGAGGAATCATGTCAGAAAAAAAACACACAAGCACTCATTATGAAATGGAATTGCAGGAGATTAAGAACAATCTGATTTATCTGGGCGCGCTTACGGAAAATGCCATTCATCTGGCCATGAAATCCCTGACCGACAGAGACACGGACATGGCGAACAGGGTGATCTCCAATGATTATGAAATTGATAAAATGGATAAGCAAATTGAAGAGAAATGCATCAAGATGCTGGCGTTGCGTCAGCCCACGGCGATTGATTTGCGGTTCATTACCACAGCCATCAAAATAACCGGACATTTGGAAAGAATCGGTGATATGGCCGTCAACATCGCGGAAAAAGTCGTTCAGCTCAACGAGGAACCCAAACTCAAACCTTATATTGATTTACCCAATATGTCTTCCATTGTGGGAAAAATGGTCGCCAAGTCTCTGGACGCGATGATTAAGAGGGATTTGCAATTGGCCGAGGAAGTCCGGCGGATCGAGCAGGAGGTTGATGATCTGAATGAACAGATCTTCAGGGAACTCCTGACTTTCATGATGGAAGATTCCAAATCCATTCACCGTGCCTTGCTGATCATGCACGTGTCGAAAAATATGGAGCGCATTGCCGATCACGCCCAGGGCATTGCGGACATGGTAACGTATATGATCACCGGAGAAAATGTTCGTCATCTGGCAAAAGAGGTGAATTAGAGAGATTGATCGTGAAGAAGAATCTTTTTTATAAAATATTTTTCAGTTATCTGGTCATTATCTGCATATCTTTTTTTCTTTTAGATCTGTTTGTGCGTGACGAGATCAAAGATGTTCTCACGTCACAGATTGAAACGGAATTATTGTCTTATGCAAAACTTATTGACCAGACTTCTCCGGAAAAAGCCTCCGAACACCTCCAGGATGTGGCGCAGACATCCCGATCCCGCATCACGTTGATTGACGCGCGAGGCAAGGTGTTTGCCGATTCGGAAAGCGATATTTCCAAACTCGAAAATCATTTGAACCGTCCGGAGGTTCAGGAAGCCCGCCTGAAAGGAACCGGCAAGTCTGTGCGCTTCAGTAATTCTTTAGGCATCGATATGCTTTATGTCGCGGTGTCTGCAAAAACTGGAACGGCCATTGCCGGTTATATCCGTCTGGCGCGCCCGCTCCATGATGTGCAGACTGTCATTGAAAAATTAAATCAGTACATTCTTCTTACGCTGTTTATCGTGGCCCTGATATCACTTCTCATCTCGCTGTTTTTTTCCTATCGTTTATATGAGCCGATTAAAGCCATGGAAAGATTTACCGAAAGATTGCGTCAGGGGGAAGCTGTTGGAACAATCATTCTGGACACGGCGGATGAAACCAAAACGCTGGCGGATAACATCAATTATCTCGTCGGAGAACTGCGGGATAAAATAAATATTGCCCATGAAGAGAAAAGCAAACTGATGACAGCCTTCACCAGCATGAATGAAGGCGTCCTGATTATCAACGCGCAGGGCGTGATCGAATTTGTCAGCCCGGTTTTAAGCAATATGCTTTCGGTCCAGTATGAAGATGTCTTCGGGAAAACCATTATGGAAGCCTTCCGCAGCATTGATTTACAGAAAGCTTTTGTTGAATTCAAAAGCAAAGGTGAAAGCGTCACTCGTGAAATCGTTTTAGGCGGTGCCGAACCGGTTATTTTAAATACCAGCATATCCGCCGTGCATGGTCAACCGGAAGAAGAAAAGACGATGATTGTTTTTCATGATGTCACGCGGCTCAAAAAACTTGAACAGATCCGGGCTGACTTTGTAGCCAACGTCACTCACGAAATCAAAACGCCGCTGACGGCAATCATCGGTTATCTGGAAACTATCAAACACGGCGCGATCAATAATGTTGAAGAAACTAAAAAGTTTATCGACATCATTTTAAAACAGGCCGAAAGGCTCAATCGCCTGGTCGAAGACCTGCTGACCATATCCAATATCGAAATGAAAGAAACAAAACTCATTTTTAACGATGTTTCTTTAAACGCGGTTATCACCAATGTTATTTCCCTGGTGGAAGCAAAATCGAAGTCAAAAAATATTACCATTCACAACAACGTGTCCGAAAATCTTGCGTCGATAAAAGCTGACAGGGACAAACTCACACAGATCTTTGTCAACGTTCTGGATAACGCGGTCAAATTCACGCCCGATGGCGGCAGTGTCACCATTGACGCAAAAGAAGAAGGCGCTTTTAGAGTTGTCTCTGTCCGGGACACGGGCATCGGTGTGCCGAGTGACGACATCTATCGTCTGGGCGAACGTTTTTATCGCGTGGACAGATCCCGTTCGCGCGACTTGGGCGGCACGGGACTCGGCCTATCCATTGTCAAGCATTTGATGATTGCTCACGGCGGCAAAATGCATATCGAAAGCCAGTACGGCAAGGGGACTCAGGTTTCATTATATTTTCCTTAATCGCGTAAATGGTTTTAAACTGAATTCATCCGTAAGCAAGTAATTGACAGGATAACATCCCGAGGTCTGCTTCGCCTGACTCGTCGTGGGAGCGCATGATACATAGCGTACATCAGGCTGATGAAACGCGTAATGGATACAGGTATTCATCTGTTTGTAAAAAATGCCTGACCGTGTAAATTCGTCATCTATGATATGCTGGCACATGATGACCGTATTGCCCCTTTTTAAAAAAGTGGCAATCCCAACAGCCGTCCCATCTTTTTCATAAACATGCACACGCACAGGGAGAAAAAGGATTAAAAAATAATCCCTGATGATTAAATACTGGCCGAACAGGAGTTCGTAGCCACTGTTTTTTCTGAAAGTGGAATTGCGTATAAGTTTAAAATATTTATGCGAGAAAAGAAATTTATAAAAGACCGAATGATCCGGGATGATTTTCTCGCTGATACCATAAGAATTATAAGTCTTAAGCTTCTTTTTAAACTGCCATCGCACCCTTGAATCGCGGTAGGAGGAGAGGTAGTCCTCATGATCCCTGTATTTTGTAATGTCCAGCCCGTACCAGTAGTCATCGAAATCGGAGAAACAGGAGATCCACAATCCGATATGAACATAATACAGCTTATAAACAAGATGCTGTATTAATAAGACGGCTTTGTTTTTCAGGTCCCAGAGTTTACCGGTTGCAGCTTCATTCGTTATGAATAACAGAATGTAAAGGGGAGTATACAGGATTAGTTTTAATATGACCATAAGAGGGAAAGCTATGTAAGTGAAGGGAATAAAAACAACAAAGGTAAGTATCGCCATTAAATAATGTAACGCTTTTTTGTTATGCGGATAAAGCTTCATAACGGTATTATCCGTATCGATAGAAACGTTTGCGGCTTTATTTATCAATAATTCATCTTTCTGCATTCGTTTATAATAGTACAAGTGCTGGAAAAACAAGGACCCTTAAATGTTATATACCATTATAGACCAGCCGGGATTTTTGAGTGCATCATTTCCTTTCGGTTCAACTTACGCCCATCCACAATAAAAGTTCCATCGCCAACTGCGTGAAAAGTTCGCTTCTCCTTTCGTGAATGATCAAAGTACGCCGCGACGCCTTCGAGGACAATGATATTGTGCTTCTTGACGATGTCGACAACTTTGCATTCGATATTCGCCAGGCATTCTTTTATCAAGGGCGCTTGGATATGCTTTCCCTTCATGGGGGTCAGCATGAACTTTTCAAATTTGTCTGTATCAGCGCCGGAACATGTTCCCACTCCAACGACCGTATCAAGCATGTCGACAGTGGGAATTGCAATAACACATTCCTTTGTTTTACGAAGAGCAGCAAAGGAATAGTTCCAGGGCCCAGTGGTCATGGCAAATACAGGCGTAAAGTCAACCACCATGGTCCATGAGATCGTCATGATATTGTTCTTCTTTCCGTCATGTGTCGTAACAAGAACAACTGGACCGGATTCAATCAACGTAAAAACTTTACTGATCTGCATTTTTTTCATGTGCGCACACGCTCCTATCATCGTTTGCCAAACAATTAATATACCAACTTGGTTTTTGATATTATGAATGCACCTTAGTATGAAGAGATTTTGCTGCATAAAAAAAAGACAGCGGGCGGAAGTTTTTCCGCCCGCCTGCTGAAATTTATTTCGTCTGTTTCACGACGCTCATGGCTGTGGCGATCAGGGAGGAAATATCTCCGAAGTTGGCTGGAAGAATCATGGTATTTCCCTGTTTTGCCAGGCTACCGAACTGTTCAACCAGTTTTTCCGCCACGCGAAGCTGCACCGCTTCCATTCCGCCCTGAACATGAACCGCACCCGCAACCGCTTTCAAGCCGTCCGCCGTTGCGCTGGCGACCGCGCGGATGGCTTCCGCCTGGCCATTAGCTTCATTAATCTGCCTCTGTTGCGTCGCTTCTGATTCCAATACGACTTTCTGCTTCTGGCCTTCGGCCACGTTGACTGCCGACTGCTTTTCACCTTCCGATTGCAGAATAACCGCACGTTTCTCCCGTTCGGCCTGCATTTGTTTTTCCATGGCGTTCAGAACATTCTCCGGAGGCCGGATGTTCTTGATTTCGTAACGCAGGATTTTAACGCCCCAGGTTCTGGAGGCATCATTGATGGCGCTGACAATTGCGGAATTAATAGTGGTTCGTTCTTCGAAGGTTTTATCCAGGTCGATCTTGCCGACTTCGCTTCTCATGGTGGTCTGTGCGAGTTGGACGATGGAAAATGTGTAATTGCTGATTCCGTAAGACGCCATTTGCGGATCGAAGACTTGAATAAAGATGACGCCATCCACACCGACCTGGACGTTATCACGGGTGATGCAAATCTGTTCGGGGATGTCCATGGCCTGTTCTTTAAGCGTATGCACATAAGCCTTCCGGTCAATGAAAGGAATGATATAACTGATACCTGCGTTGAGCACCCGGTCAAATTTCCCCAGCCGTTCAATGACATAGGCACTTTGTTGCGGGACAATGCACACCCCTTTGGCGATGATAATCACGGCCAGCGCGGCCAGCACAAGCAATACAACTTCCATAAACTGATTCCTCCTTTTTTTATTTGACAGGCTTGACCTTGATGCGAATGCCTTCGATCGTTTCAATCTGCACGGTTGCCCCTGCGGGGATGGTTTGGGCGGTATTGCTGAATGCGAGCCAGTCCGAACCCCGGTACATGACGGTTCCTTCACCGCCGGCGGGAATGGGTTTGACGACCTGCGCCTTTTGTCCCGCATAATCAGGCGGCACATCGGCATGTCCCGCGAAAAGTTTCTTTGCTGTTTTGCGTAGAAGGAAAAGAAGCGACAGTGATGATATTGAAAAGACAATCAGCTGGCTGCTGAATGATGGTGTGATTCCGAGCCACGTGGTGAATGCGACAATCAGCGCGCCCAGCCCTATAAAACACAAGATAAAACTGACCGTTGCCAATTCTGCAATCAGAAGAACGAGACCGACGACCGCCCAGACCAGAGCAGGAGATAGAGAAAAATCAAACATGAATTCCTCCTTTTCGCGGATTCAAAATTCCACTCCGCGAGGGTTGAATGGATGTGGATAAGGATCATCAAAATATGTGAGGTGAATTATAGGAAGAATAAACCCGGGAGTCAACAGATTATTACAGGTTATTACAGGGCGCATTGCAAGTTGAATTTTTAATGGTTTGTGATATAAAAATATCACGATTCAGACGAACCGTTTTGATGAAGAGCAGAAACAATTTTAACAAACGAGAACTGTTATATCAGGGACAGGAGTATTGACATGAAAGCCATAATGAATGCGGTTATCTTTGTTTTGTTATCTTTGGTTTTGGTTTCCTGCACATATTACAGTTATTATGCAGCGGGGACAAGAGATTATTACACATTAACGGATGACGATATTAAAAAGGTGCAATTTTACAACAGCCAGGCATTTAAGTTGACGAGAGAAGTTTCCACACTCGACAGCAAAAAAGTCGCCAAGGGGCACACCCTTAGATCAGAACAGGGGAAAGTGATAGAAGAAGTCAAATTTGATGCCTTAATTCCGGGTGTCGCGATTCACAGCACATACGACCAGCTGGACATCAGCTTTGAAGCGGGGAAAACGCTTCCGTTTCAGGTTTTATATGATAACAGCGCTTATTATTGTTTGAAAATGGATCAGGACAATTCTGTGCTTTATGATGGTGTCAGATTCAAGGTGGATTATTTCTATAGTTATCCCTGTTTATTTATTGTTGCGGAAGATCTTTATAAAGTCGAACAAAAAACACGCCGCGTCGAGGGTATCAAACTCAAAGAAGAGTAGAGGATTCTTAACCAGCACAATAACCGGTTTTGAGTGATATTTTTCACTTTGTCAGCGTCGTTATGTTTTCAGTTAGAGGAAGTGGACAAGGTGATGGATGCTGCCGGCACAAAGGAGTTTGGCACATGAGTAAAGATGTCATAGTCAGTCCCGTCATTGAAGATATCAAAAAGAGAATGAAGCGAGGAAAGATTGTCTCGTTGTCTGAGGCTATGCAGGTGGTCCGCTCCGGTGACACACTGGCCCTCGATGGTTTTGTGGGCGGATGCATTCCGGAGGAGCTGATCATCGGTCTGGAAAAGCGGTTTCTGGAAACGGGGGAACCAAGGGACCTGACGCTGATTTACGCTTCCGGCATCGGCGACGGAAAAGAGAAGGGGACAAATCGCCTGGCTCATGAGGGCCTTCTAAAGCGGGTTATCGCCGGCCACTGGGGGTTGACGCCGAAGCTACAGCAGTTGGTTCTGAACGAAAAGATCAGGGCCTACAATCTGCCCCAAGGAGTCTTGACCCATCTTTTCCGTGACATTGCGGCCAATAATCCCCGGACGGTTTCACGGGTAGGTCTGGGAACTTTTGTCGATCCGCGGCAGGGCGGGGGAAAAATGAATTCCGTCACCATGGAGGATCTCGTGGAGCTTGTCCATTTTGACGGGAAGGAATATCTGGCCTACAAGACGCTTCCCATTCAGGTCGCCTTCCTGCGGGGGACGACGGCAGATATGGATGGCAATATCACCATGGAGAAAGAAATGGTTACGCTGGAGGTCTTGTCCATTGCGATGGCCACCAGAAATTCCGGCGGTTTCGTGATTGTTCAGGTCGAGCGGATCGCTGATCGCAATACCTTAAATGGACGGCAGGTCAAGATCCCGGGCATTCTGGTGGATTGCGTTGTGGTCGCCCGCCCGGAAAATCATTTTCAGACCTATGTCACGCCATACAACCCGGCTTTCAGTTGCGAGTTAAAAATCCCGGCAACCAGCATCGAACCCCTGAAGATGGATGAGCGCAAGATCATCGCCCGACGGGCGGCTTTTGAACTCCGGCCGAACATGGTCGTCAACCTGGGAATCGGCATGCCCGAAGGCGTGGCCAGCATCGCCAATGAAGAAGGGGTTTTCGAATACCTTACCCTGACAGCGGAAGCGGGCTCAATCGGAGGCATACCGGCAAGGGGCATGAATTTCGGCGCGGCGACGAACATGGATTGCCTCGTCGATATGCCTTATCAGTTCGATTTTTACGATGGCGGCGGCCTCGATCTGGCCTGCCTGGGCATGGCCCAGATGGATCAGCACGGCAATGTCAATGTAAGCCGCTTCGGACCCCGGATCGCGGGTTGTGGAGGATTTATCGATATCACCCAGAACTCACGGAAGATCGTTTTTGTAGGAACTTTTACGGCCGGTAATACAGAGGTGGCTGTGGAAGACGGCAAACTCCGCATTGTAAAAGAGGGAGGCTTGAAGAAGTTTCTCCGAGACGTCGAGCAGATTACTTTCAGTGGAAAAACGGCACAGGCAAATCATATGAACGTTTTCTATATGACCGAGCGTTGTGTCTTCATGCTGACTCCGGAAGGCGTGGAGCTCATCGAGATCGCTCACGGGATGGATTTGGAAAAAGACATTCTCGCCTTTATGGATTTCCGTCCCATCATCAAAAAACCGCGTCTGATGGATGAGCGGATTTTCAAACTGCCCGTGATGGGTCTCAAGGAAGATCTCCTCTCTATTCCGATTCTGGAGCGCATGATCTACGATCCGGAGGCGAACATCCTCTTTAACAACTTTGAAGGTTTGGCCGTCCGGAAAAAAGAGGATATCGAAGAGATCCGGCGAAGGGTGGAGGCGATCTGCCGGCCCCTCGGCAAACGGGTCAAGACCATCGTTAATTATGACAACTTCTCCATTGCTCCGGAACTGGAAGACGACTACATCAGCATGGTCAAGTACGTGGTGTTCGAGTTCTATACGGATGTGACACGCTACACAACGAGCGCGTTCCTGCGTATGAAACTGGGGGATGATTTGAAAAGCCGCGGCCTGGCTCCGCACATCTTTCAATCGAAAGAAGAGGCAAGGCAGGCCCTGGAATGAGTTGAAATATCATGATTTGAGCCGCCGGCCATTTTCAACTAAAAAGGAAATTCATCCTGTGTCGTCTTTTCTTGTGGTTGGGACGGCTTGAGTGCCGTATATTTCTCAGCTTTTTTGTGCACAGGGTTTGACCGGACGATAATGGATTTGGGAGCGGTGGGACACGCCTGAGAACACGCGCCGCAGCCAATGCAGTAACGGTTATCGACTTCCGGATAGAGGATATTGTTTTTCTCAATAAAAGTGATTGTGTGAGTCGGGCATACTTCCACGCACGCGCCGCAATTTTCATGTTTCAAATAAACCACGCACTTGTCTTTTAAAAGATCAACCTCTCCGATTTGCGTGATTTGTTTTTCATCCGGACGAAGGGGAAGGATGGCGCCGGTCGGGCATATTTGTCCGCAAAGATTGCATTCATATTCACAGAAACCGTTCGGATAATTCATCTTCGGTTGAAGCAGTCCACTGATTCCATATTCTAATAGTGACGGTGTAATGACTTTTGTCGGACAGGCGCTGACACAAAGATGACAGGCACTGCAGGATTGCGTGAAATGTCCCAGACTCAGTGAACCGGGGGGTGTAATGGGTGAAGCGGCCGCGGCCTGAGCCGGACGCAGCAGACTGCGAATGCCGGAGTTGAACATCAGGAAGGCGGAACCGGCAGCGGCGATGGAACCGATAAGAACACTGCGTCTTGCCGGTGACCACGATGCACTTGCTGTCTTCTTGATGGAAGCATGATAGCTCACAATCGATTGCGGGCAAATGCTCAGACAGTTAAAACAACCGATACATCGGCTCTGATCTATTTTCGCATTTTGCGCATCAACGCAGCCGGCCTTGCATACGTCCACGCATTTCAGGCACTCAATGCAATTGGTTTTATCAATCGCAAATTTAAAAAGAGATACGTGCGCGATCAGTCCCAGAAGAGCACCCACCGGGCAGAGCGTGTTGCAATACAGGCGTCCGTATCTAAGCGACATCGCCACAATCAGAATCACAAGAGCGATATTGACCACCAATGCCGGAAGAATCAAGGGGGTTGAATCCCTGGAAAAGAGATAAAGATCAAAATATTTTATTAAGCCGATTGTGAAATTGTGCAGATGGAAAAAGAGGGGTTGAATAAACTGCGTGATGATTCTTCCTGTTATCGAAAAGGGATCAAAAAGATTCAATAATGACATGGAACCCATGGCGGCGGTGATAACGATGATAGCCAGAAGGGAATAGCGCAGAAGGTTGCGCGGTTTTTGAAACGAGTGTATTTTACGCCAGCCTATTTTCCTCGAAAGTGCAATAAAAATATCCTGGAGCGTTCCCAAAGGGCAGAGAAAGGAGCAATAAACCCGGCCGAAAATCAGTGTTATCAGGATGAGTGCAATGAAGCCGACAACAAAAATTGCCGACGGGTTGGTGAAAGTCCTGATGAGAGCGGGAATAAACTGGAAAGGCAACAATGTTGACGACAGGAAAGAAGCCATTTTCTCGCCGCCGCAAAATAAGAACAAAAACAGGGTGAAGATGAAAACGGAAACTGCAATACGGATTTTAACAGGGTTCAACTGGATTTGCCTTTACATGGTATGGGTAACAATTTTCAGTTTATTTAAATTCATGTTCCCTGTTTTCTGCTGGTGCGCAATTTTGATGTAGCCGATATCTTCCGGATCCTTCCCGAATATTCTTGTGGCCGCCGCGTCCACGGCAACGATATCTTTCGACATCAGCAATGTCTTTTTCAGTGAGACCTGAGCGTCTTTGGGGTCGCGCGGTCCGTCGGGGCCGTCGCTCATCAGCACGCGGTAGGCATCCACAATATTGAGATCCGGTTTTTTATAAAGACAAAAATCCGCAATGCACTGATCCAGACCGGTCAAATGATATTTCATGCGGTTCCGGACAATGCCCATCAGGTTTTTCATCGCGATGGAAAGATGAGCGGAGCTGTGATGCTTCAATACCGGCACATTGATAAAGACACCGGCATCGAGAATCAGACGATGCACTTCCGCTGTCTTCAGGGTTTTCGCTCCGGGAATGATGACCTCCTGATAACCGAAATCATCAACCGGAACAATGATGCCTCCGGCAGCTTTCGCCGCGTCTTCAATCCCGCTCATTTTATAACAATTCCGTGCATTGCTGGATGTCGGTGTGACGACATTATCGAAGACATAAACTTTTCTGGCGCCCGCCTGATAGCAGCTCTCGATGATGGTTTTAACCAGAAGGGGGTTGGTTGTCGCGCCGACTTCCGGCCTTCGTGGAAAACCGATGTTGGGTTTGACGACAACCGTCTGCCCTTTTTTGACAAACTGCCCCATTCCACCCATCAGAGCCATGGCTTTCTTGAACAGGGCATCCGGTTCGCCATTCCTAATCGCGACCAGGTCAGGTATCGCGCTCGGGGATTCTTTGGCATGCAGGAAATCCGTTCCGCCCAGGATGATGGCGCCACCTGCAGCCAGACCAAGCGATAAGCCTGTCTTTAAAAATTCACGACGATCGGTTTTTGGTGTCCGTGTCATATCAGCCTCTTGATGTTAAAAAGATGAGACTTCATTGTTTTCGTTTGTGATGTAAATATATTAAAAATAATCTTGTATGTCAACAAGGCAATGCTGTATGTTGGCCCGTAATTTCTGATGAGAAAGTCAATCCATCATATTCGTTTAAATCTATGGAGAGAGTGTTTTGATTTATTTTCGCAACGTCAGCCTGAGTTTTCTGGATAAAAAATTATTTGATAACATCAACTGGACGGTTCATCCTAAAGGCCGCATCGGTCTGGTCGGTGAAAACGGCACCGGTAAAACAACGCTTTTCCGGGCGATACTGGATCAGGTGCGTCTGGATTCCGGTGTCATAGAGGTTCCCGGCAGGAAGCAAAAAAAGTTCGGCTACCTGCCGCAGGATCTGGTGGAACTGGAACCGATGCCGCTGCTTGATTTCCTCAAGCAAAAAAGTGGCCTTGCCGCCATTGAAGCATCTATCCGGGACTTGGAGAATCAGTTATCCCATGTAAAACAAAATACCGCCGCATATAGCGAACTTTCGCAAAAATATTCCGACGCGCAGGCCCAGTTCAATGCCATGGACGGCTACGCGTTTGAAACCCGCGCCAAACAGGTGCTGAAGGGGTTCGGTTTTAAAGAAAAAGATTTTCAGCAGCATTGCGATTTATTTTCCGGCGGCTGGAAGATGCGCATTTTACTGACATCCATTCTGTTGGCCAAACCGGATATCATGCTGCTGGACGAACCGACCAATCACCTGGACACGGAAAGCATGGAATGGCTGGAATCCTATCTCAAGGATTATCCGGGAACCATCATCGTTATTTCTCACGATCGTTTCTTCCTCGATAAAATCGCCACGCAAATTGCCGAACTGTTTTCGTGCGATATTCATCTTTATAAGGGAAACTATTCTTATTACCTGGATGAAAAAGAAAAAAGGCAGGTCGCTTTGAGAAAAGAACTCGAGCTGCAAAAGGCGCAAATCAAAAAAAATGAAGAGTTTGTGGAGCGCTTCCGCTTCAAGGCCACGAAAGCGGCGCAGGTGCAGAGCCGCGTGAAAATGCTGGAAAAGTTTTCCGAAATCAAGCTGGAAGGAAAAGCAAAAAGCGTTATGATGAAATTTCCCGAAGGCAAAAAAAGCGTCAAAGAGGTGGTCAGGGCAATCGGTCTGGGGCATTCTTACGGCGACTTGAATGTTTTCAGCGATCTGGATTTTACATTATTCCGTGGCGACAAGCTTGCCTTTGTCGGCTTGAACGGTTCCGGCAAATCCACATTATCCCGTTTGTTGAGTAAGACTGAACAGCCCGCCTGTGGCGAAGTAAAATACGGCGACGGGGTCAATATGGCTTTCTTTTCTCAGGAAAGTTCGCAGAATCTGAATTATCAGAATACAATCTGGGAGGAGATTAATTCCGTGTCAGCCAGAGCTTCCGATCAGGACAAGCGCAATCTGCTGGGAGCTTTTCTTTTTTCCGGAGACGATATCCACAAATCAATTGCCGTGCTCTCCGGTGGGGAAAAATCACGACTGGCGCTTTTAAAAATCATGCTTCTGGATGCCAACTTTCTGATTCTTGATGAGCCGACCAATCATCTGGATTTAAAAACAAAAGATATTTTTCAAAACGCGCTGATCCATTATCACGGCACGGTGGCCATCGTTTCGCATGACCGTTATTTTCTGGATCATCTGGTCAATAAAGTCTTTGAACTGAAAGAAGGGAACATCCATTACTACAACGGCAATTATTCCTATTTCATTGAGAAGCGCGGCCAGATTGCCGCTTCATCCGTCAGGGAAAATACGGAACAGGTTTCTCCCGGGGGTGAGGGATTTAAAACCAGAGAGAAAAAACGTCTGGAGGCGGAAGAACGAAACAAGACCTATAAAGCTCGAGCGGAATTGAAAAAAGAACTAACGGCAATTGAAAAGAGTATTTCCGCGCTGGAAACAAAAAAGTCCGGCCATGAAAAAATGCTGTGCGATCCGCAAACGCACAAAGACGCCTTGAAAATCAAGACGATTAACGTGGAATTGAAAGACATTAACTCAGAGCTTGAGAAATTCTACAACACCTGGACGGACCTGAATATCAGGCTGGAACAAATATCGCAAAATGATTCTTGACGGATGATTCGCCTCAGCCTCCATCGAGGGTTACTTTTTCCATATTTTGATACCAGGATGCGGGATCGGTGAGGAATTCTTCAGTTTCCCGCAGTGACATGAAATGCTGACGCTCGATACTGGCCAGCAATTTAAAGAAATCTTTTTCCTTGGGATCGGTGCTGCCTTCTTCCAGTTTGGTATAAAGCGCCATGCCCCGCGCTTCAAAATCAATCGCGGTGCGAACCGCTTTCAGATCATCTTCATTGCCTTTAATCCGGGCGGCCTTTTTCTCGGACATCGATTTTAATATATTGCCGGAAACCGATTTCTTTATTTTCAAGGAAATTGTGTCAGGCCATTTCTGCTTTGATTCCCATTTCTCGAACAGCTTTTTCAGCATGTCATAGTGTTCTTTTTCTTCATCGGCAATCTGTTTGAACATATTCTTGCCGGCCAGATTCTTCGTCCTGTGGGCGTTAGCCAGATAAAAATCTCTTTCGTTCTGTTCGTTTTCCAAAGCAAATTTCAGGGCGCTTATTCTTTTATTCATCTGGACACCTCCCGGTAAGGATGAGCACATACATGCACTTTTTTTACTTGTAATTATAAGAGATATTTATGTTTTTAGCAACACGTTTTTATTGTGAGACCCAAATTTCAGAAACGTAGTGAGACTTGCCAAAATCGAGCGAGCGAAGATTGAAGCATTAGTCGAACTATCCCGCAAAGCGGTGGAAGTGCACTGAAATTTGATGGTCGAATTAATGAAACTCAAGTTTCAGAAGCGTAGCAAACTGAAACTTGTAAGTTGAATTATCCCGCCGCAGGCGGAGGATATCGCAGATATCCTTGATATCCCCGAGGCAAAGCCGAGCGGGATAAATGTGGGTCTAATTCCCCGCCCCCTGGGGCGCAGTTCCTTTGGATACCCCGCTGCTGGCGGCGTTGTTCATTCTTTGAGGGAAATATTTTTGTTTTCCATGAAAACTGAGGAACAACTTTTTAAGTTGGACAATTTAATCCCTTGAATAAGATGGGGCTCTAAAGGCTCATGATAACGATATGATGATCATCTCTCTTTCATTTCATCCATTTTTAATTGCGCATCCTGATCTCCCTGCTGAGCAGCCTTGTCATACCATCTGAAGGCTTTATCATAATCCTGTGGAACACCATGACCTTTTTCGTACATCATTCCCACATGGAACTGCGCGCTCTCCAGTCCTTGTTCAGCTGCCCGATGATACCACTTCACCGCCTCGGCGTAACTCTGACGGACACCTCTTCCTTCTTCGTACATCCGCCCCACCATAAATCTTGCACATGCGTCACCCTGGCCGGCGGCCTTATAAAACCAGGTGAAGGCTTCCACATCGTTCTGCTGGATACCCTGTCCGTTTAAATACATGACGCCCAGTTTATTTTGAGCCCACGCGCTACCCTTTTCAGCGGCTTTTCTTATGTTCGTAAAAGACGATTTCTCTTTATGTACATTCATCATTCGTTGAAGAGATTTATTCATGACAATCCCACAAATACAGAAGTTCTTCCATTGAGGACTTAATGTCTTTTATACATATGGATTGAACAAAGCATTAAAAATATTTCCGATCATTACACAACGCAACACTTTTATGAGCTAACTTTAACGTAACCTGAATATTGGACATGTTGAGAAAATATAAAAAACCCATAAACAACCGGTTTTGCTGCTTATGGGTTTTATGGAATAATTAACTTCATTTCAGCGGCATGACATGAGTTTTGTAAATCTGGTGAGCATGATGGGGTGCGTAAACAGGCCTTCCAATTTAAGCTCCCTCGTTATAAACAATTTTTTCAATACTCCCAGGCCAACTTTATCAAAATAAAATGGCAAACCAAATTTGACATCGAGGTTTGCAAGATCGAGCAGGGTTTCCGAATCGGTGGATATGGATATCTTTGGTTCTCCGACCCTGCCGCCATGCACGGTAAGACTTCCTTTGTCAAAAACCATCGTCATATCGACTTCCGCATCATGAGCCTGCATGTAAATATTGCCGTTTAATGCGTTAAAGTCGTTTTGCCGGTGCGGTTTGGCATCCAAATTTCCCTTGATGATATCGGCTATCATTACGGGAAGACCTCCGTCATCCTCAATGCCGGGTGAAAATTTGATCTGAGCCATAGATCCTCCTTACTTATCTCCGTTTAAGATATTTTAATCCAAATTACCATGCCTGCTTGATAACAACGAGAACTTCTTCAGCGTCGAAAACAGGCTTGGGATTATAGACAATCGCTCCGTCAGCCAAGGTATTTTCGGCCAACTGGGCCAAACCTTCCTCCGGAACTCCGACATCCCGCAATCTCTGAGGCACTCCCATTTTCTTGGTCAACGCAGTTATGGCTTCGGCTACTGCCTCTCCCGAATTTTCATCGTTTATGTCCTTCATATCCAGACCCATGGCCCGGGCAATCATGGTGTATTTGTCCCCGCAAACATCCATATTGAATCTGACAACATGCGGCAGGAAAAGACTGTTGGCCAGTCCGTGCGGCACTTTGAACATACCCCCGACTGTATGGGCCAAGGCATGTACCATAGCTACCTGGCCATTATTGAAAGCTATCCCGGCCATAGTTGATGCCAGAAGCTGCTGTCCGCGGGCAAAAAGATCGCTCCCGTTTTCTACGCATACCGGAAGATATTCCATGATCATTTGGATGGCGCGAAGGGCCATGGCATCAGCCACGGGCTGGCACATCGATGCATGCATTGATTCCAGAGCATGACTGAAAGCGTCCATCCCGGTCGTAGCTGTCAGCATGGGCGGCAGTCCGGCCGTCATGGTCGGATCAAGGATACCGATATTGGGGATGATATTGTCATCGCAAAAGGGTAGTTTTTGGTGGTTTTCCTGATCTTTGATTACCGCAAAGTAGGTAACCTCACTTCCCGTACCGGCAGTGGTGGGAATAACGATGTGTGGAGTCTGTGGACGCGACAGGCATTGCTGGCCGGCATAGTCCTGAATTTTTCCCCCTTCTTTTAAAACAATAGCAATTCCCTTAGTCGTATCGATAACGCTTCCGCCGCCGACGCTCACCAGAATATCAGCGCCTTTACTCCTGGCGATTTCGGCCACTTCATTGATAATGCGAAGATCGGAGTCCTGAATGCATCCGTCAAATGTACCGACAAGCTTTTTGCCCAGCACCTTTTCCACCCTTTCGGCCAGTCCGACATTAACCACACCCTTGTCCGTGACCAAAAATGGTTTACTGCATTTAAGACCGTCAACTTCCTGCCCTACTTCATTGATCGAATTTTCTCCAAAAACCAATTTCGTTGGATTGCGATAGATGAAGTTAAGATCCCTGTCGTACGCCATATTATACCTCTCTCTAAGTTATTATGTTATTAATTCTTATTCACATCTTAATGTATACAAAAATATTTAAACGCTATATATGAACACCGGATGTCGGTAAAATATATTTATACCTCCATCCGGTGTCTTTAACCTTAAATTATTATTTAAGGTTAAACTCCGTGAGCAAATTGTTAACCGTGGTCCTGAATTGTTCTATTTCTTCGGGACTCAGCTCATCCTCATATTTACCTCCCACTTCGCCGACTGTTTCCACAATACGTACGGAGGCCTTAACTGCTTTTACAATAGTCGGAAGATCACCCCTCAGTTTGAGTTTTCCCTGCATCATCCCTTTGACTACATCAAGTTGTTTTCTACCTACTGCCATCCAGCGATCAATAGTACCGGTGATCTCAAAATTACCCGGGGCTCCGGCTTCTGAGGGCGGAATGTATCGTATGGACTTACATTCGCCATTGTGCCAGAGATCCATCTTCACATAAATATCATAATCTATACCAAATTGAGGAGCTTTAAGGATATGAATAACTATTGGATTTTCCCAGTTCGGCAGCGCCAACTCTTTGTATTTTGCGTCATTCTGAAGAAGTTTTTCCCATTCCTTCACCCATTCGGGCAAAAAAACAATAAATGGTCTTGGCTGGTTGGCCAACCGCTCCTGCGTCTGTTTGTTATAGGCTTCTTCCCATTCCGGTGTTCCATACGTATACGGCATGTCTGTTCTCCTTTTCTAAATTTTATTTTATTGTGAAACCCCAGTTCCAAAAGCGAATAACCTAAAGGTCACCATAGACTTTTTGGAATTGGTAAGTTGAACAATCCCGTAAACCGCAAGGTATGACAAAGGCAGGGACCGCGTCGGTTCATACCCGTGATTCTTTTCCTCCATTAAACATTTCCGGGAAAAAACATTAACGTCATGCTGCTCCATGGAGTTTCAGGGCCAGGTCACTGAGGCCTGCTTTTTCCAGAACATCTCTTCGGGGAAGGCCGTTGGCGTCAAGGCCTCGTAGTTCATAAAATTCTCTGAGCATTTTCCCGATGTCCGGAACCGATCCGGCGGTCATGCCTTCTTCCAGCGGTTTCATAACATTGGGCGGCAGCGTGTCATCGCTTGCTCTTGAACCCAGCAGGTTGGTGATACCGCGCATCAGCAGCCAGATTTTCTCTCCGGTTTTGATCAAATCGTCCGTTGAATAATCCCAGCCGGTAACTACATGAATCATATCCGCAAAATCTTTCACGGAAATGCAATCATAAACGAACAGACATAGACATGCCGATGTGGGCGGCACGCCGATATTCTGTGAAAGAACAACCATCTCCGCCTTGCCGTCACTCGACGGACCCTCGTAATCCGCTTTAAATCCGGCATCCACCTGCTCGGTCATTCCCTGTTCAATGGTGTGACTCATGTGTTGCAGATGGCAGGCTCCGCGATATCCCACTGCGTATTCCAAACCCATGCCGTGAAATCCACGGGGATCATGAGCAGGCAATTCCAGACCCTTGACCGCCACCACATACTGCTCGGAGCCTTTGCCGATGATTTGCGCCGCTTTGGCAGAACCTTCCGCCAACTGTTTTCCTATGCCTTCACGCCTGGCGATCTTTTCAACCATTTTCAGCGCCGATTCGATATTGCCCCAGGTAAGTTCAATCCCCTCCGTATCCGCCGTGGTGAGAATGCCATGATCAAAACACTGCATCGCAAAGGCAATCGTCGCGCCGCAAGAAATGGTATCCACCCCATACTGGTTGCAGGTTTCATTGGCTTTGATGATTCCCTCGAAATTATCATTTTCCAGAAACGATCCGAAAGTGCAGCAGGTTTCATATTCCGGCCCGGGACCTTCATCGGTTTTAAAAGGACCACCGTCGACTTTGACGACCCGTTTACAGGCAATCGGACACGCATAGCAGGCGTGCACCTTGGTCAGGTATTTTTCGGTCATCGTCGGCCCGCCAATGTTTACCGATCCTTCAAATTCTCCTTTGGTCCAGTTGCGGATCGGCACATCTCCCATCATCATCCCGGGATCCATGGATGCGGCTGTTCCCATGCTCCGCAAGACCTGGCCGAACTGGTTTTCTTTGATTTTCTCGAGAAGATTTTCTCTGAGTGCTTTGTACTCTTCCGGTAAAGCCGGCAAGACTTTTCCTGTTCCGCTAACGACAACCGCCTTAAGCATTTTGGAACCCATGACGGCGCCCATGCCAGTTCTGCCGATGTAGTGGGCTTTATCATTGGCAATGGCTGCAAAGCGCACCAGGTTTTCACCACCGGGTCCGATTACCAGCACTTTCGGTTTGCGTTTGCCATCGTGCCGTTCCTTTAAGATGTCGGTCACCTCGTAAACCGGCTTGCCCCAAAGATCTGAGGCGTCACGAATTTCAACGTTTTCATCTTCAATTAAAAGATAAACGGGTTTTCCCGATTTGCCTTCAATGAAAATCCCGTCATATCCGGCAAACTTGAGTTCCGGTCCGAAATTACCGCCGCAGGTGCCTATCCCCCAATACCCCGTCTGAGGAGAACGCGAGCATACCGCAAAACGCGACGTTCCGGGAAGCAATGTTCCCGCGAGGGGCCCCGTCATGATGATCAATGGATTTTCTGCTGAAAGAGCGTCCGATTCGGGAGAGAAACGGTTGAGGAATAGATGGGCTGCCAGACCACCACCACCCAAATAATTCCTGAGAAGAGAATCATCCAGGGGAATCTTTTGAATTGTCCCCTGTGTTAAATTAATTTCAATAAGTCTTCTTGCATATCCTGATTCACAATTTCCCATATGATCTCCTGAAAAATATATTTCATTTTTCTGCTTTTAAATATGGAAGTATTAATTAATGGAAAAGATGAGAACGTGTATTGCAGAAGACATTCAGCACCATCTCAGATGCGATAACATCTTCGTAACACACCGGCATTTTCATGAACCCCCCCAGATTTATGAATTACACTAAATGCGAATTTTTACACATATAGTTTCTTTTAACACAATTAAGAGCCATTGTCAAGAGTCGAATTGCCTTATGTCAGCTAAGAATAAAAAGTGAACCGTTTTTTGTGGATTTAAGATTTAAAAGTGAACAGCTGAAAAGGGATATGATCTTTCAAAAAAGGAGGATTCTATCGTGGTTCAGTTACACAAACGGTTTACGGATGAGCAAGTCAAGGAGCTGATTGAGAAATACCTGAGGAAAGAAGTTACTAGAAACTACCTTCAAGAGATTCTGGACATTGGCAAGACAAGATTTTTTGCACTGGTTAAAGAGCATCGTCTTGATTCTTCGTCGTTTTCGATCCGGTATTTCCGGGAAAAGAAAACAAGAGCCATTCCGAAAGATGTTGAGAAAAACATTTTAAAGGAACTGGCCACAGAGAAGACTTTGATTGAGAACAAAGATATACCTATTCGGTCATACAATTACAGCTATATCAAAGATCAATTGGAGATAAGCCACAAACAGCACGTTTCACCGCCGACCATAATTGACCGGGCCAAGAGAAACGGTTTTTATCTCAAAAAGCCCAAGAGAAGTGTTCATGATCGGGAGGTTTTGACTCACTATGCCGGTGAGTTGATTCAACACGATTCATCTCATCATTTATGGGCGCCCCAAGCCGGTGAAAAGTGGTATCTCATCACGTCCCTTGATGACTTCAGTCGTTTTATTTTTTATGCCCAATTGTTTAAGAAAGAAACATCCTGGG
>JBATES010000191.1:0-8108 GCA_049664145.1 Smithella sp. | reverse complement strand
GCGTGAGCGCGGCAGTGATGTGATTCTGCTGGCTGATCATTTCATCGTGAAATACAGCAGTGAAATGGGCAAGCACGTGAAAAGAATTTCCACAGCAGCCATAGAAGCTTTCCTGAATCATAAATGGCCGGGCAATGTCCGCGAACTCGAAAACTGTATCGAGCGCGCTGTCTTATTATCCAAGACCGATACGATAGATTGCCAGCATCTACCGCCATCATTACAGATAAAAGAAAAGGACATTGAGAAAAAAGACAAGAGCAAACTTTCTTCCGTCGTGGAGGCGCAGGAAAGGACTTTAATTATCGAGGCCTTGGAAGAAACGGGGGGCAATCAGACAAAGGCCGCCCGGAAACTGGGGACAACAAAACGCATTATTCAGTATAAGATATCGAAAATGGGCATCGATTCAAAGTTGTTCAAAAAGAAAGCAAACGAATCCAATCAACAGTAATTCACCCTTTTTTTAAAAATGGATGAAGAAAGCACAAAATTGACTCAAAATTCACTAATAGAACAAATTTGTGCCGTTTAAAAACAAAAGTAAATTTTATCAAGAGTGCAAGGACGCAAAAATGAAGGAAATACAAAAATGTAATTTATTTTTTGAATTTGGCACGGCTTTGGCAGTTAAGATTCTGCGTTTTGATTTTAAGACCGAAAAGAGTTTGGGGAGGTTATAATTAATATGTGTCGCCTGTTTTCCATAACGAGCAACGATCCTCTTTCACCGATGGTGGCCATTCGCGCCATTGATGTGATGAAAGAGGGACACGACGGCTCGGGCGTTGGCCTTTTTTTGACCGACCTCGGAGGCGAATTTCAGAATTTTAAAGATGAGCCGATTCTTTCCGGAATATTTTCCAATGAGGGATTAAAAAATCTTGATCGCTTTATGATTGATCAGGATTTCATGGTCAAGTACAAGCTCTCCATCAAACCGGCCAAGACGCCTCCGGCGGGCACGCCGAAAAGAGATAACTACGTTATCCGGGTTTATGAATACCCTGCCGAATGGGAGGACTTAAGCAAGGAAGAAATCAATTTTAGATTGATGATGGTGCAACTGCAACTGCGCCGCATGGGAGAGCAGGACGACTCCATGCTGATTTTCAGCTTCTGGCCTGATGTGATTATGATCAAGGAAGTCGGTGATCCGCTGGCCGTTGCCGAATACCTGGGGCTGGATCGCAAGGAACTCACGGCGCGAGTCATCTTAAGCCAGGGGCGTCAGAATACCAATTACGTCATTAACATTTACGCCTGCCATCCGTTCTTTATTCAGGGGATGGCTTCGGCGACTAACGGAGAAAATACCGCTTTTGTGCCCATCCGCGAGTTTTTGAGTTCGCGCAACTTCCCCGGTTATACCGGTTACAACTCTGACTCGGAGGTCTTCACGCATATTCTGCATTACATGCAAAACAAACTGGGCATGAGCATGGAAATGTACAAGCATATCATTACACCGCTGAAAGATACTGAACTGGATCGTCATCCCAACGGTTTGTGGTTGAGAAATTTAAAGCAGGCCTGCCGACCCCTGATCATTGATGGCCCGAATTGTGTTATCGGCTGTCTGCCGGATAAATCCATGTTCATGGTGCAGGATTCGAAGAAACTGCGCCCCGGTGTTGTCGGCGGGCGTCCCGGTTTGTTCGCCTTTTCCTCGGAAATGTGCGGCCTGGATGCGGCCATCCCGGACAGATATATCAACCTCGATTATCAACCCATGAAATATGAAACGGTTTTAGTGAGTCGCGAACGTCAGGAGATAAAGAAATGGAATCAGTTGGAACCATTACCCCATCCGCATTAAGCGTCAAAGACCTGCCCTGGCAGATCATGTGGAATAAGGATAAATGCACGCTTTGCGGCCAGTGCACGACCGTTTGTCCGGTGCGCGCCATCGAACTCGGCGTCCATCGCAAACGCGCCCTGCAGGTTCCCATTGGCCTGGAGGAGAAACCGGGCAATCTGCTGTCTGTTTATTTCGGCATCAATCAGCGCACCGACGCCGCGCACGCCTGTGTCGGCTGTGGAATGTGCACGATGGTTTGTCCCAACGGTGCGATCGTTCCCCTGCGCGGTGACGAAATAGACAAACTTCGTTTTCATGTCAATCAGGGCGGCGAACCGCGACGCCGCGGCGGCCGGCGCAATTCACCAGAAAGCGTTCTGGATAAAATCAAGTTTATTCGTATTTCCATGCTGACCGACCCGGCACTGGATGCCGGACGTCATGAATTTGAGTTGAGGACGCTGCTGGGCAGGATTCTGCCGCCGGAGGAAATGTTACGAGTCACCCGGGAAAACGGCTGGATGCCGCCGGTGCGCGAAATCTATCCTTTGGTCATTGGCAGCATGTCTTTCGGAGCGCTTTCGCCGAATATGTGGGAAGGCCTGCAAATGGGTGTTGCCTATCTGAATGAAGAACTGGGAATGCCCGTGCGCATGTGCACCGGTGAAGGAGGCTGTCCGCCGCGACTTCTCAGATCCCGTTTTCTGAAATATGTCATTTTACAGATTGCCAGCGGTTACTTCGGCTGGGATGAAATTATCCACAATCTGCCGCACATGAAGGAAGACCCCTGCGCGATTGAAATCAAATACGGCCAGGGCGCCAAGCCCGGCGACGGCGGATTGCTCATGTGGTACAAGGTCAATAAACTGATTGCCGCCATTCGCGGTGTACCGCAGGGTGTGAGTCTGCCCAGTCCGCCGACGCATCAGACCAAATATTCGATTGAAGAGGCCGTGGCCAAGATGATTCAGTCCATGTATATGGCCTGGGGTTTCCGCGTTCCGGTTTATCCGAAAATCTCCGCCACGAGCACGTCGCTGGCCGTGCTTAATAATCTGACCAGAAATCCTTATGCGGCCGGTCTGGCCATTGACGGTGAGGATGGAGGGACGGGCGCTGCCTATAATGTTTCGATGAATCACATGGGGCATCCGATTGCCAGCAACTTGCGCGATGCGTATCTGAATCTGGTCAAGCTCGGCAAGCAAAATGAAATACCTCTTTTTGCCGGCGGCGGCATCGGGAAAAACGGTAACCTCGCGGCCAACGCTGCGGCGTTGATCATGCTGGGGGCGAGCGGTGTGCAGACCGGCAAGTATATCATGCAGGCGGCCGCAGGTTGCCTGGGATCGGAGGGCGACCGCTGCAATGTCTGCAATATCGGCGTGTGCCCCAAGGGAATCACGTCGCAGGATTCACGCCTGGATCGCCGGCTGGATCCGGAAAAAGTTGCCGAGCGTGTCGTGGACGTATTCTTGAGTTTTGACACGGAATTGAAAAAAATCGTCGCGCCGCTGGGACGCTCGACCTCGCTACCCATCGGCATGTCCGACGCGCTGGGGATTGCCGACGCAGACGCGGCCGAGAGATTGAATATTAAATACGTTTTATAGGACAGGATTCATAAAACAGATGACCAGGAAAGAATCGATAAAAATCGCCGGACAGGAAAACGGAATCCGCGTTGAATCGCGCGTTCTGGAAGAACGCATTCAGCGGGCTGTTGCGGCCGGTTATCATCATATTGAAATAACCGCTTACGGACAGCACGGTCTGGGTGGACGTCTTTGGAGGGCCGGAGAAAAACAGATTAAAGTCGATGTCACCGGCACGTCCGGTCAGCGTTTGGGATCCATGGGCGTTGCCAATACGGTGGTTGAAGTTTTCGGTCCGGCTTCTGACGATGTCGGGTGGCTCAACGCCGGCGCTCAGATTATCGTGCACGGCAACGCGACCAATGGTGTCGCCAACGCCATGGCCCAGGGCAAAATTTATATCGACGGCGATATCGGCGCCCGCGGCATGACCATGACCAAACACAATCCGCGCTTCGAGCCGCCGGAACTATGGGTCTTCGGCAAAGCAGGAGATTCATTTGCGGAATTTATGGCCGGCGGGATTGCTGTTATCTGCGGTGTCGGGGCGGAAAATGGACAGGATGTTCTGGGTTACCGCCCCTGCGTGGGCATGGTGGGGGGAAAGATTTTCTTCCGCGGCAGGCAAAGTTCCTACAGCTCGTCCGATGCCCGGCTGATGACCGAACTTCCGGATCAGGAATGGAGCTGGCTGAAAAATAATCTGAAAAAATTCCTGCAAGCGATTGGCAAACAATACTTGTGTGAAGAACTGACAGCAAAGCGCAGTGACTGGCAGCTGCTGATCGCCTTGAAACCTCACGAGAAGAAAGGTCGTGCCCTGCGACCGATGAACGTCTTTCATCAGGAATCATGGGATAAAGAACTGGGCAGGGGAGGCCTGATCGGTGATCTGACCAGCGCTGACCGTTCCCCGATCGGCTTGATTACGACCGGTGAATTGCGCCGTTTTGTTCCGGTCTGGGCCAATGAAAAATATCTGCCGCCCTGTCAGGCGCATTGCCCCACGGGCATTCCCGTTCAGAAAAGATGGGAACTAATCCGGAAAGGAAAAATGCAGGAGGCGGTTGATCTCGCGCTGGAATATACACCTTTCCCGGCGACGGTTTGCGGGTATCTCTGCCCGAATCTATGCATGCAGAATTGTTCCCGAAAAACGGTCAGCCTGCCGTCTGTGGATGTAACTGTGCTGGGAAAAGCATCGCTGGAAGCGAAAGAACCCAAGCCTCTGGCCGCTACCGGCAAAAAGATAGCCGTCATCGGCGGCGGCGCGGCCGGTCTGTCCGTGGCGTGGCAGTTGTGGATGAAAGGCCATGACGCGGTCATCTTTGAAGGCAGGAAACAGCTGGGCGGCAAGATTACGGAAACCATTCCGCAGAGTCGCATTTCCGATGAAGTCGTGGATCATGAAATCAACCGGTTTGCGAAAAATGTGCGTCACATTCATTTGAACGTTTCCCTGACCAGGGAAAAATTCAAAAAACTGAAAAATGAATATGACTTTATTGTCATTGCCGCCGGAGCCGCTCAACCCCGGAAAATAAATCTTCCCGGAATGGACAGGACTATTCCCGCGCTTGACTTTCTGAAACAAAGCAAATTAAATTGCGTCAAGGTCGGTAAAAAGGTAGTGATTATCGGCGCCGGTAATGTCGGCTGTGATGCGGCGACGGAAGCATTCCGTCTGGGCGCCAAAAATGTCACGTTGATTGACGTTCAGCAACCCGCATCTTTCGGCGTGGAAAGACGTCATGCCGAAGCGGCCGGGGCGAAATTTCTCTGGCCCCGTTTCACCAAAGCCATTACCGCCAAAGGTGTGGAACTGACCGACGGTGAAATCCTGCCCGCGGATACGGTGATTGTGGCTGTCGGCGATGTGCCGGATTTATCTTTCCTGCCGGAAGACATTGTGACGAAAAACGGTTTTGTTATTGTGGATGAGCAATTCCGGACGAGCGACGAGCAGACCTTAGCCATCGGCGATGCCGTCAGACCGGGACTGCTCACCGAAGCAATCGGCGCGGGACGAATTGCGGCCCGGACAATCGATAATCTGCTGAAAGGCGTCGACGAATCTTACGACCAACTGCCGCCGATTGATTTTCACCGGGTGAAGACGGAATATTTCGATTCCCGTATCAAGAGTTTCTCCGATCCGCTTTCCTGCGCGGCGAATTGCGCTTCCTGCGCTTCCTGCCGTGACTGCGGCATGTGTGAAACCATCTGTCCGCAAAACGCGATTTCGCGCAAGACGCTGAACGGAGATCATTACGAATATAGCGTTAACGAAGAACTATGTATTGGTTGCGGTTTCTGTGCCGGCGTCTGTCCCACCGGCGTCTGGGAAATCGTGGAAAATAAACCTTTAGATTAGAGAAACACAAAAGAATGAGGAAAACAAAATTATGAAAAAGACGAAACAAAACACCGCAGCAGAAAGACAATACCTGATCGAAAAGGAAAAATTTGTCCCGGTCTCGCAGTACTTCGGCGAGGATACTTTTAACCGCAAGGCGATGAAGGAAAAACTGCCGAAAGAGACCTTCAAAAAATTGCTGGACGCCATCGATGAGGGTAAAACAATCGACGCGAAAACCGCCGATGTCGTGGCTGAGGCCATGAAAAATTGGGCGCTGGAAAAAGGCGCCACGCACTTTGCTCACTGGTTCCAGCCGATGACGGGAATCACCGCCGAAAAGCATGACGCTTTTGTCGATCCCTGCGGCGACGGACAGGTGATGGAAAAGTTTTCCGGCCAGCAGCTTGTGCAGGGCGAGCCTGATGCTTCCAGTTTTCCTTCCGGCGGTATCCGTGCTACCTTTGAAGCCCGCGGTTATACGGCTTGGGATATGTCCTCACCGGCTTTCATCAAACGCAATGGTATTTCCACCACGCTTTGTATTCCGACCGTCTTTATTTCCTATAACGGACAGGCGCTGGACAAAAAAACACCGCTGTTGCGTTCCATCCGCGCATTGAGTAAAAGCGCCGTCAACATGCTGAAGGTGCTGGGCGTCAAGAATGTCAAAAAAGTATATTCCAATCTCGGCCCTGAGCAGGAATACTTTTTAATCGATATGGATTATTTCTTCAAACGTCAGGATCTGGTGCTGGGCGGCAGAACCGTTGTCGGCGCCCCTCCCGCCAAGGGACAGGAACTGGAAGATCAGTATTTCGGCAGCATTAAAGAAAGAATATCTTCCTATATGCATGACGTCGAAGAAGAACTTTTCAAGCTGGGCGTTCCGGCCAAGACAAGACACAACGAAGTGGCGCCCAGCCAGTTTGAGATCGCGCCGGTCTATGAAGAAGCCAACCTGGCCGTCGATCACAACCAGCTGGTGATGGATACGCTCAAATCCGTCGCCAAAAAGCATCGGTTGGCCGCCCTGACGCACGAAAAACCGTTTGCCGGAATCAACGGGTCCGGCAAGCACGTCAACTGGTCGCTCTCCGATAATAACGGGAATAATCTGCTCAATCCCGGCAAGACACCGCATGACAACATTCAGTTCCTGGTGTTTTTGATTGCCACCATCCGCGCCGTTTACAAGCACGCGGATATTCTGCGCGCCGCCGTCGCCTCTTACGGCAATGATCACCGGCTGGGCGCCAACGAAGCGCCGCCCGCGATTATTTCGGTTTTCCTGGGTGATCAACTGACGCAGATTCTGGAAAACATTCAAGGGGGAACCGTGACCAAAGCAACCAACGCGGAAATTATTGATTTAGGAATTTCCTCTCTGCCCATGCTGAGCAAAGACAATACCGACCGCAACCGGACATCGCCCTTTGCGTTTACCGGCAATAAATTTGAATTCCGCGCTGTGGGTTCAGCGCAAAATATCGCATCTCCCGCTTTGGTCATCAATACAATCGTCGCGGAAAGCATTGATGAGCTGGCGGAAAAAATAAAAGCCAAGGATACTAAAAATATCCATCAAGCGGTTCTGGAAGTGCTCAAAGACGAAATCACCTATATCAAGCCGGTGATCTTCAATGGCGACAACTACAGCAAGGAATGGGAAGTGGAAGCAGGAAGAAGAGGTCTGCCGAACGAGAAAACCACCCCCACGGCCTTAAAAGCTATGATTACGAAAAAAGGACTGGATCTTTTCGAAAAATACCAGGTGCTCTCCAATCTGGAAGTGAAATCGCGACAGTTGATTCATCTGGAACGCTATATCAAGGATCTGGAAATTGAAGTAAAATGCCTCAACGCAATTTGTCTGAGCCAGATCATACCGGCAACCGTGTTTTATCAGAAGAAACTGGCCGACGCGATTAACAGCACAAAGGAAGCGCTGGGCAACGCGGCTGTTGTTTCGGCGGAAGTTGATCTGCTTAAGAAAATTACCGACTTAATGAATGACATCCATGCGACCAACAAAGATATTCAACAGAAGGTGGAAGCTGCCAACGCCCTGCACGATGAACAGAAGAAGGCGGAAATGTTAAGTTCCAAAGTGAAACCGAAGATGGAGGAACTGCGTGCGTACGTGGATGCTCTGGAAGGTATTGTTGATGATGACGTCTGGCCTTTGCCGAAGTTCTGGGAGATGTTGTTCATTAGTTAAAGAAACTCGCCGGACGGGGAATGGACAAAAACCATTCCCCGTTTCGTTATAATTTTTTCTCATTTATTGTGAGACTCAAATTTCAAAAACGAAGTGTATTGAAATTTGCAAGTCGAACAATCCCGCGAAGCG
>JBATES010000190.1:0-1777 GCA_049664145.1 Smithella sp. | reverse complement strand
TAGTAGTCTTTTCCCAGTACCACAAAAATCCGTCGTTAATTCTCTAATAGCCGTACTACTACGCATGGCGGCATGACGCTTTTTGGGGAAACTTCAGTTTTAATAAAATGGCAATTTTTTTCGTTTTTTACTTGACAAAAATTTTTACTAAAATTATAATATTTTGAATTTATTTATTATAATCAATTTTTTTCGATTTTGTTACGCAGCCCGGCAACCATTTTTTAAAAAATCTTCAGGAAAAAATATGCGAAAAATCATCGACATGCAAATGAAAATTGGAGAAACCGCAATCTCCAAAATCAAGATTGACCTCCGCTCCAGGGATGAAATACCAAAGCTGCTCATAGGCCTCCAGGCGATACATGGCAATCCGGAGGTTCGCAACCAGGTCTTTGAGGTGTTGACCGAACTTATTCCTTCTCATGTCGATCCCAAAAATGGCCGTAAGGGTATGGATTTATGGATAATATTTGTTCTTGGAACCTTGCGCCTGAATTGCAACTGGAATTATGACAAGCTCCAGGAAATTGCCAATAATCACAATACGCTCCGGCAGATGCTCGGCCACGGGATAATGGATGCCGATTATCAATATGGACTCCAGACCTTAAAGGATAATATCTCCCTTTTCACACCGGAGATTCTGGATAAAATAAACCAGATCGTTATTAAATTTGGACACCAGATCGCTGGTAAAAAAAAAGATGAAAAACTGACCGGCAGTTGCGACTCTTTCGTGGTTGAAACCAATGTGGAGTTTCCAACCGATATTACTCTGCTTTTCACTGCCATCCGGAAAATGATCAGTCTGGTCATGAGCGTGTGCGGATTCATTAATCTTTCCGAGTGGCGCCAGGGCAGTCACCACATCCGTAAAATAAAACGATTGCTCCGTTCCGCCCAGTTGTTAAGAAAAGCCGCTTTAAAAGATCCCGACAAAAAGGCTGAAAGAGAGCGGCTGATTATCAGCGCTCATCAGGAACTTATCGATCAGGCCCATTATTATGTCGACAGAGTCAAAGAAACGCTTGTTGGCATTCAACCAATTAATATTATAGTGGATTATCGCATCATGGAAATTCAGGAATATATCCATCATGCCGAAAGACAGATCGATCAGATTCGCCGAAGAGTGATCGTTGGTGAAAGCATTCCCCATGCCGAAAAGGTTTTTTCACTATTTGAGCCGCACACCGAATGGATCAGCAAAGGCAAAGCCGGCGTTCCGGTGGAACTGGGCTTAAAGGTCTGTATTGTCAAAGATCAGTTCCAGTTCATTCTCCACCATCGCGTGATGCAAAACGAAACCGACGATCAAATTGCGGTCTCCATCATTGAGGAAGTGCGGCACCGATTCCCGGATTTTGGTGCATGCAGTTTTGACAAAGGTTTTCACTCACCGTACAACCAGGCAAAACTCCCTGAAATACTGGAAAAAGTTTATCTTCCCAGAAAAGGGAAGCTTTCGGCAATTAACAAAGAGATTGAAAGTTCCGAAGAATTCAAAGCCGCCAGACGCAAACATTCGGCTGTTGAATCCTCAATCAATGCTCTTGAAAATCATGGACTGGATCGGTGCCCGGATCACGGCATTGATAGATTTAAGCGATATATCGCTCTGGCCGTTGTGGCTCGAAATATCCAGATTATCGGTCATATGTTACAGCAAAAAGAATTGAAAAAGCTGCATCGCCAGGAAAAGCAGGGGCGGCTGGCAGAGTAATCAACCCGTTTTAAGACCTTCAACAGGAAGGTCGCGTCAAAAAATCATAAA
>JBATES010000189.1:0-3105 GCA_049664145.1 Smithella sp. | reverse complement strand
TTCCAACATAACTTGAAGACCGTTAATAAAGAAAAAAGAACTCATGGCTACGCCAATTGCGCCCAGGGAAACAAGTTTAATTAATAGATTCATTATCTTCTTTGGGTCATTCTCTTCCTTTTCCAGCAAGCGGAATATGATGTAAATGACTAAAAACAATCCAATAAAATAAAGGTCAAGCGGTTGATTGGACGCTATGAGAAATATTGAAACAGGAAACAATATCCAATTATTGTCTCGGTACAGTTTCTCGAAAGCATATAATGATAGTGCAACGTAAACCGCCTGAGTGGAAAAAATATTCCATTGCCCGCCTAAGATGATAAAACCGCTGAAAGAATATAACAGGGATCCGATTATCGAGGTGTATTCAGATAGTTCGATTTTTTTTAGAAAAAGATAGAAGAATAGTCCTGCAAAGAATATTTTCAATAATTCAGCATAAAAAATAGTTTGGTAAACTAATTTTTTACCCATTATCATTATGAAAAATGAAAAGGGATCTGCGATCCATAATGGAAAAATATTCTGTCCCATTCCTTGATTGAATGACCATGTGGGTATTCCTTCTTTTGCGAAATAATTGGCCAAACTATAATAATATGGATAACTGAAGTTGATCGAATCGCTGCCGATATCCTTAAAAAGGTAGATTTTCTTCAGAAAAATAAAATCCTTGAATACAAAAAAGATAATTATAGAAATCAGCAGAAATAAAAAATAAAGGCCGAATTTATTGAGAAAGTCGTCAAATGATTTAAAAATAATAACGCCTCCCGTCTCATTATAGCGTCTTGTCCAGTTTGTTCCTGAATGCTAAATAGTCGTTGGCTGATTGACGGGGATTTTCAATCATCGGGAGATGTCCCAGACCTTTCATGATAATAACCTCAGAGTTCGGCATTAAATTATGAAGAATATCGGCTGTTGCCGGATGAATGGCGCGATCTTTTTCGCCAAATACAATTAAGGTCGGTGTCTTGAGGTCGGTTATGTAATTCTCAGCCGACCCGGTTGATATCTCTTTAAAGATTCGTTTTTCCAAATCATAATTACGAATGCGCTCCTGCGCCATGACATTCAATATGGGCCGCGGTATAAAGGGCTTATCCGCCATAACAAACGCGAATATTTTGGCGAATTCATCTTCATTTTTGGCCATGAGCGGGTTTTTTCCGGTTTTGACTATAATCTCGCGCAGTTCACTGGGTGGCGCGCTCCAGACTCCACCCGGATCAAGCAACCATAGACTTTTTACATCAGCAGGATAAAGTGCAGCGTACATCATCGAAATATAACCGCCCATTGAGCTTCCGCCAAGGTGCAATTTCGTGATACCCAAAGCTTTTGCTAGGGTTTTGATTCTGGTTGCCTGAACGCCCGCGCTGTAGTCGGCATTTTGGGGATGACTGGATTCACCAAAGCCGATATGGTCCGGTATTATTACTCGATAATGAGGGGTCAGAAACCGGGCTGCCCGTGTAAAGTTATCCTTGTTGGCGCCGAAACCATGCAGCAGCATCAGCGGTTCACCTTTACCCCCTTCCAGATAAACGTATTGTATATTGCCCGGAAGATTTATTTCCTTGCGCTCAAGACCGGAACGTTTGCGTTCCATGTCAACAGCAAATTCGGTAAATTTTTCCGGAGCCATATAAAGACAACCGATATTGGCTACAATACAGATCATGATGAAAACAAGAACAGCCTTAACGATTCGCATCTTTGTCTCCGTTGTTAATCTTGTTTTTGAGTATTTTAAAGATTTGATTTTTCCCTATATCAATTATTAATCAATATTCAAAATAAATTATTGTCCTTCTTTATCAGGCTCTTGCTGTGTATCGGATTTGTGCTTAAGACTTCCTGTATAGAGTTCATATTCGAGCAGTCGGCATTCTATTTCGCCGTTGAAGAAAGTGAGACGTCGTTTTGTTCTCAAACCGACTTTCTTGATCAAGTCCAAATTTCCTGTAAAAATATAACCGCTGTATCCATTGCCGATTCTTTTAAAGAAATCACCGATGCTCTGATACGTTGACTCCAGTTTTTTTATTTCTCTATCCTGAATCTGCTTATCTCCTCCGTGCATATCGGATGATTTACGAAGAATGATTTTACGGCCACCGGCAAATGTTGCTTTATCTTTACGAAAGTCTCTTGCCGGCGTTCTTGAATGATCAGCGCTCATCCGCTCACCGTAGGGCGGATTTAAAATCATGATTCCGCCGCCGTCCGGCACCGACGTTTTTTCAAACGGGCAGATATTCAATTCAATCCAATGGTCAACTCCGGCTGTCTGTGCGTTTTGCCGCGTGGCGTCTATCGCCTGCTGATGAATGTCTGTGGCGATAATTCTCGCCGGCGGCTTTTTATAAGCGTCGTTTCTGGCTTGTCTGCGCAGGTCCTGCCAGCAATCTTCGGGAAAATCTTTGATATACATAAATCCGTAATTATTGCGTGATAAACCCGGCGCCCGGTTCAGAGCCATCAAAGCGGCTTCAATAGCCAGCGTGCCGCTGCCGCACATGGGATTGATAAAATTTGTTTCACCCTTCCATCCCGTGGCCATAATCACCGAAGCTGCCAGCGTCTCTTGCATCGGCGCGTAAAGGGGAATTTTGCGATATCCGCGCAATGATAATCTTTCTCCCGACGTATCCAGATAAACATCAGCCCGGTTATTTTTCCAGTAAACATGAATAACGGCTTTATCTTTCTCCGGACCGGAATCAGGTCGGCTGCCGCATTGATCACGCACCCGATCGACAATGGCATCCTTGACCTTGACATTCACGAAGCGCGAATCGGTGATCAGCGGATTATCGGCAACCGAAGTGACGCAGAGATAAGCTGCCCGGCCGGAAGCGTGCAGGATGTTTTCCCACAAAATGGCGTTGATTTTTTGATAGAGCATCTCCGGCGTTTGAACGATAAACGTTTCCAGTTGGTAAAGCACCCGCTGAGCTGTGCGCAGATGCAAATTCAGCATCATGGTGTCCTGAAGGGTTCCCTCCGTTTGAATCGCCGTGTCCCATTCGTTTAGAACCGGAAATTGCAACGCCTCGATTTCCTGCTTTAAATAAGGCGAGACACCATTCGCAC
>JBATES010000188.1:0-1904 GCA_049664145.1 Smithella sp. | reverse complement strand
TAAGCCTCCGAACTGGCTGTGCACCGCGTCGTGTAATCTTTTTGCAAGACATCAAACGATTGTGAAAAAATCAGATCAGATTATTGTGCAAGGTGACAGTCGGCATTACCGATGTGAACGCCGCCGGTCTCGAAGAGTTGAAAAAATGCGCAGGCGGCAAAATAGGCTACTTGGCGACTGTCGATGTAACGGATGCTGACAAAGTTGCATCCGTATTGAAGGACTTTAACTCTGCTGCAGAAGGAAGAATGGATGTGTTATTCAACAACGCAGGCATTCTTCGAGTCGGTCCTTTTGAAGATATCCCTCTGAAAGATCACCATGCGATTCTCAACATCAATATGGGAGGAATGATTAATTGCGCCTATTTCGCTTTTCCGTATCTTAAAAACACCGTAGGATCACGGGTAATCAATATGGCTTCCGTTGCGTCCATATATAGGAACCCCGACGGAGGTGACATACTCCGCGTCGAAGTTCGGAGTGAGAGGATTTACGGAGGCGTTAAATATCGAATGGAAACGATACGGAATACATGTTTGCGATATTATGCCCTGCTTTGTTAACACGCCCATGGTTGAACAGAATCCGGGTAAATTTGTTGATAGTGTCGGTGTTTATATAACAGCAGAAGATGTGGCGGCCACGGTCTGGAAGGCCGCCCAGCGCAACCGCCTCCACTGGGTGATTGACAGACTTCCCAACAGGATTTTTTATAAAATCAGAGGCATGGTTCCCGATTCCTGGAAAAAGTTTGTACTGAGAAAGATGGCCGGGCTATGATTAAAAACATTGGTTAATAATGTTTCAGTTTGGGGATACGGAGGAAATATTTTATGCGAAAGGACGAATCCATTTTTAAAGGCATTAAACAAAACCGATTGGTCATCGATGGTCACGTCTGCACCTTACCACTTTTCTACACGGCAGGCACGGCAACCATCGGCATGTTTCCGGCCAGCGCTGCAAAGCTTCGTGCCAAGGCTCCGGATTCGCGGATTGAACCGGCAACCATATTCCCGGGTATCGGAATTGTCACAATAATAGCATTCGAATTTGACACCACGATAGGGCCTGTTAATGAGCTTTGCATAGCAGTACCGCTGCGTCATGGCGGACTTCCCTTCGGTCTTTCCATGTTGAAAGACCTGCTACGCGGTTATATGCCCTCATGGATCTGGCACCTGCCGGTCAGCACAGAGATTGCCAATGTCTTCGGCAGAGCGACATGGGGATTCCCCAAGATTTATGCGGATATTCCCATAACCCAGGACAAAAGCGGCAACCGTAAGTGTGTGCTGTCAGAGCAGGGCAAGCCGATTCTGGCCCTGCACGGGAAATCCATTACCGGAAATCTGGCGGTGAGAATCACTCTGAAAAATCACCTCTGGCAGGACGGCTGCATTCAGACGGCAGACCACGTTTTCGATTTGCGCAATGTCGGCATGTCACTTTTACCAGGAACAACCAGGATTGAATTGCTATCGGATCACCCGATTGCCCGGGATCTTAATGATGTGCTTCTGACAAAGAGCAGTATGAGTTCGGTTTACGCCGCTTCCCTTCAGGCCCTGCTCCATGAACCCGACCGCATGTCGTTGTCTCTGGCAAAACGTCTGTTCGAGTATGCCAGAATTGCGGACGCCATATAACAAATCAAGCATTCTCTTATTTTTAAATATTACCGCTTGATAGGTTGAATGATTATCGAGATTAACAATTTGGTAAGGTTATCGATTGTTAATGAGACACCAGTTTCAAAAACGAATAACCCAAATACCCTGATATGGTTGTTAATTGTCAAGTAGAAAAGGGTATATCCTGTCCACCTATTTTGTGTGGCAATGCTGTTCCTTGTAATCCAAGGCATATGCCGGATCAGAACCTTGAGTAGCGACGATAGA
>JBATES010000187.1:0-12066 GCA_049664145.1 Smithella sp. | reverse complement strand
AGAGATTTTTGTATTTCACCGGCTTTGATTCGTTCAATATATCTTTGCATATTGTCACCACCAATTACAATTTACAAATATAATATCATGAAGTATTTCTTTTGTCAGCTGATTTTTCGAAAACATTATCAGCTTGTTTTCATGGCCTGATCATTGATATACTAACGCTGAAAGATGGTTATAAGAAGTTGTAATGAGAAAATGAGCGCGCATCATGAAAGACATTGATTTAAACGAAGAAAGCAACAGGCGCATCAGCAGAAGAAAGTTTTGTTGCATGATGGCAGGAACATTAATCAGTTCAGGATTGCTTCCACCTCTTTTGCAGGCCCGGATTATGGAAACAAAACCCGAAGAAGATCTGTTTGCTTTTATGAACCGCACGATGGGCAAGTTTGACCGTGTGACCTATCAGCAGATCATCGGCGCGGCCAATGATTTCAAGGAGGGCGATCAGATTCTCGGCGTGGCCGTGATCGATGAGGCGGTGCGTTCAAAAGCGCGTCGGCTTTTATCCAACACGCGCGTCGGCGATATTCTGAAGCACCCATTGTTTGAAGATAACCTGTATTCCCGCCTGCTCGAAAATCTCTCACCCGATGCGGTAAAGAAAACCAGCCCGATGACAATCGGCGAACTGAAAAACTTTCTTCTGTCCCGGGACGAATCTGAAATTCAGCCGATTCTTGATGGTTTGTGCAGTGATGTGATCGGCTGTGTTGTCAAGATTATGTCGAACGATGAACTCATCGCCGTCGGACGCAAAATATTTAATCCGCTGGCCGGAACGAACATCGGCGCGAAAGGATATATGGGCGCCCGCATCCAGCCGAATTCGCCGACAGATCATCCCGATGATGTCATCTGGCAGATCTTTTCCGGATGGTCTTACGCGACAGGCGATGTTGTGCTGGGCGTCAATCCGGTAAGCAGCGAGCCGGAATCCGTTGCCGCTCTGGAAACTGCGTTGGAAGACCTGCGCCGTACTTTCGGCATAGAGGATATTATTCCCCACAGTGTCTTAGCCCATATCGATATTCAGGCGGCGGTGGAAAAGCAGCAGCCCGATACGACGGGCGTTTGGTTTCAAAGCCTGGCCGGCTCCGACAAAGCCAACGCGACGTTTGATCTCTCTCTGGAAAAGATGCTTCAGTATGCTTCGCTCAGAACAGGTCAATACGGATTTTATTTTGAAACCGGCCAGGGTGCGGATTTTACCAACGGCAGCGGTCAGGGAACCGATATGGTCATTCATGAATCGCGCAAGTACGGTTTTGCCCGTCTGTTGAAAATGAAGGTCGCCGAAAGCCAGCAGAAGGCGGGCCGCGTTGCCGCCCCGTGGGTGCATGTCAACGATGTGGCCGGATTTATCGGGCCGGAAGTGTTTCGTACGCGCGAACAGCTTGTGCGCTGCTGTCTGGAAGATATCGTCATGGGCAAACTCCACGGTCTGACAATCGGCCTTGATATTTGCTCAACGTTGCATATGGATGTTTCGCTGGATGATCTGGACTGGTGCCAGGATCAGGTGATGCCTGCCAACCCGGCTTATCTGATGGCTCTGCCCACCAAGAATGATCCCATGCTGGGGTATCTGACAACCGCTTATCAGGATCATGTCCGCCTTCGTGAAAAATTCGGATACAAGGTTAATGATAAGATTTGGAAATTCTTTCAGCGGCTGGGCATTATCGACGTCGAAGGACGTCCCACGTCCCATTTTGGAGACCCGCTCTGGGTATGGTATCAATTCCGGCGCGCCAAAGGCGATAAGCGATCGAAGGCTGAAATCAACCGCGAGGGAAAACAGAAGATGAAGGAGGTCCGCGCCCGCGGCGTTTATCTGGCAGAAGGATTTGATGGCCAGACGTGGAAAATGGCCCCCGCGCTTGATCGTGAAATTCGCGCCCTTTACGCGGACGCCAAGAAATCTATCTGGGTGGAGCTTGAACCCTCTTTTGTGGCGGCGATACCTAACGCTGTACGTTTGAAAACCCGCTCGGCGGATCGAACCGATTATATTCTGCATCCGCAAACAGGAGAAGTATTGGACGATCCCTCTTTACTGGCGCTGAAAGATTTAAAGGCAAAAAGAAAAGAGCCGGGCCAGGTTCAAATTGTTATATCGGATGGCCTGAATGCCCACGCCATCATGGATAAGGGACATCTGGCGCCGTATCTTTCCGCCCTGGGAAAAAATCTGCACAAGTATAATTTAAAGCCGGCACTGGAGATACTGGTGATTAAAGGCGGCCGGGTTCGGGCCGGTTACCGTATCGGCGAAATTCTGTTTGGCGATTTGCCGGAAGCCAGGGAACAGCGGGCTATTATTCATATCATCGGAGAGCGTCCCGGCACCATGCATCACACTTTTTCCGCGTATCTTACCGCGCCCGGTGCAGGCGGCTGGAAAAAAGGCGGTATCGATCACGACATCACCAAGGTAGTGTCGGGAATTGCCGACACTGCGCTGAAGCCGGAAATCGCCGCACGGGAAACAGTAAAAATTATCGAACAATTATGTAAAGAAAAAAGATTTAAGATTGAAGTAATGAAGAGCTAAGGTGCTCACTATCCCACTCCGTCCCTGCCAACGCAGTTGGCAGGGACGGAGTGCGCCTTACGCTTCAAGCATCACTTTGTTTGTTTTAAGCTTGGCGCGCTAGAACGTCTTTTGCTTCTTCAAGGGTCTTACAAAGAACAAGGTTCTTCCTGCCGGTGAAGGCCAGGACGCTTTTGAATATTATTTCCTTCAAGCCTTCTATACCGTAAACAGCAGCGAATTTGACATAGGGGTCGTTTCCTTTCGCGAAAGCCTTCAAGGCGGAGGTTACGGCCGTGTCAAATTTTGCATTTTTGACATTAAGCAGAGCAAGTACGGATTTTTCAGGCTGACTGCGAATAACCACTTTAGCTCTTTCCATCCATGGTATCACTTCCTCGATTTGAGCATTTTCCAGATCTTCATATAATATTCTTACGCCTTTATGTGTCAGAAAAGTTACGTCCTGCATTTTCCACCTCCTTTATTGTAATTTTGTTTTTTTACCTTTAAACGCTATCTTTTAATTTAATATTATCATTTATCTTTTGCTTGTTCAATTTCTTTCGGTAAAGACTGGAGCTCGCTGTATACTCCAAGCGGTGTCGAAACCGTCGCGGGCGGCCTGAGCAATGTGGCCGATGGTGTAAATTTTTCAAAGTGCGACAGGAGTTCGTTCACGAGCTTGTCGTTCCTGATTAATCATAATCATTTTTCTTGACAAACCATCATGAATATCCTAATTACTATTAAAACGATAGTGATAGTAGTAATTACATAAAGGACGATAGGATGAAACTTTCCACAAGAACCCGTTACGGAGTAAGATTAATGGCAGTGCTGGCCGAAAATTATGGGAAACCCCCCATATTTCTTAAAGATATTGCCAAAGGAGAAAATATTTCCGAGAAGTATTTGAGCCTGATTATTATTCCGTTACGGGGGGTTGGTTTGGTCAGTTCGGTTCGTGGCGCATACGGCGGCTATAATCTGACCAAAGAGCCATCGCAGATAACGTTGAAGGAAATAGTGGATGTTCTGGAAGGGGACTGCTCTCTGGTTGATTGCGTAAAAAATCCTGCTGCCTGTCCCCGTATAACGACATGCGCCAGCCATGACGTCTGGGCGATTATCGGCGGGAAAATTTCGGAAACCTTGAGTTCGATTACCCTCGATCAACTGGTGAAGATGAATCAGGAAAAAGAGGGAAATGCGATTATGCAGAATATTTGAGAATACATTGTAAAAAGAACTTCCAGAGAGGAAAATATGGGTAAAAAAGTTTTAGTGGCCATGAGCGGCGGAGTTGATTCCTCCGTTGCAGCCCTGCTGCTCAAAAATGAAGGATATGACGTTTCCGGCGTGACGATGTGTCTGGGCATCACCGTGGAAGGAGACAATGCGAAATGCTGCGGCGCCGACGCGATTGATGACGCCAAAAGAGTGTGCGACCGGCTCCAGATTCCTCACTATGTTTTCGATTACGCTTCTCAGCTGGAAGAAAAGGTCATCGCCAATTTCATCAGCGAATATCAAAAAGGAAGAACGCCCAATCCCTGCGTTGAATGCAACCGGAGTCTGAAATTCGGCACTCTTTTGGATAAAGCTTTGGCGCTCGGCTTTGATTTTCTGGCCACAGGCCATTACGCGGCGATAGAAAAAGATGAAAAAGGACATTCTCTGCGTAGGCCAAAAGATAAAAAGAAGGATCAGACTTATTTCCTTTATGCTATTCCTTTGGAAAAACTTGGCCATATTTTGTTTCCTCTTGCGGATCTGATGAAGGACGAAGTCCGGGATTTGGCGGAAAAATATTCTCTTCCTGTCGCCCATAAGCAGGAGAGCCAGGATATTTGTTTCGTGACGCAGAAAAATTCTCAGGAGTTTATTCTGGAGAGAATAAAGGAAGTAAACCCTGGTCCTATTGTGGACCGACAGGGAAAAGCGCTGGGCAAGCATCGCGGGATTTTTTTTCATACGATCGGCCAGCGCGGCGGACTTGGTATCAGTCACCCCACGCCGCTGTATGTAGTTTCCATTGATCCCGTGAAGAACCGCATCGTTGTCGGAGAGAAAAAAGATTTAATGGGCAAAGGACTGGTGGCAAGTGACGTCAATATGCTGGCGGAAAACTGGCCTAACGAAGTTCACGCGAAAATCAGGTACCGGAAAAAAGAGGCGCTCTGCGAGGTGACAAAAGAAAAGGAAAAAGTAAAAGTAATCTTTGCCGAAAAACAGGAAGCGATCACACCCGGACAGTCTGTCGTTTTTTATGATCACGACCGGGTTCTGGGCGGCGGAATAATCGATGAGGTATTGCATGGAACTGATTAAAGAAATCAACCGGCTGAAAAAAGAAAAAAATGCCGTCATTCTCGCGCATAACTATCAAATTCCCGAAGTTCAGGATATCGCCGACTACGTGGGCGATTCTCTGGGGCTAAGCATTCAGGCCTCCAAAACCAATGCCGACGTGATTGTTTTTTGCGGCGTCTATTTCATGGCGGAAACCGCCAAGATTCTTTCACCGGCCAAGACCGTTCTCATCCCTGATAAAAATGCGGGCTGTCCGATGGCGGATATGATTACCGCTGAGGAGCTGCGCAAGTTGAAAGCTGAGCATCCGCGGGCTAAAGTTCTTTGTTATGTAAATACCACGGCGGCGGTCAAAGCCGAATGCGATGTCTGCTGCACGTCGGGCAATGCCGAAAAGATTGTGCGCGAGGCTTTTCATGAAAATGATGAGATAATTTTTGTGCCTGATCAGTATCTTGCCGACTACATAGCAAAGCGCGCCGGACGTAAATTCATTTTGTGGAAAGGATTTTGCCCCACGCATGTACGGATTCTGCCAGAAGATATCGCACAGAAAAGAGCCCTGCATAAAAACGCGGAAGTGCTGGTGCATCCGGAATGTCCGCCAAGCATTACATCTATTGCCGACCAAGTTTTATCTACGGAGGGAATGTGCCGTTATGTCAAAGAAGCGAACGCACGCGAATTTATCATCGGGACGGAAATCGGCATTCTCCACCGGATGCAAAAGGAAAATCCCGAAAAAATATTTTATCCCGCAGCCCAGCGGGCAACGTGTCCGAATATGAAACTGACGACGCTGGAAAAAATCTTATGGTCTCTGGAGGAAATGGGGTTCGAAGTGACCGTGCCCCACAATATCATGCAAAAGGCCAAAACCTGTCTGCAAAGAATGATTGATTACAAACCATAAGCAATGCTGAAAAAGGAGCAAACTCAATGAGCAAAATTGATACAAAATTAAAAATAGAAACACTGGCGCTGCATGGCGGCCAGGAACCTGACCCGACAACGGGTTCGCGCGCCGTGCCCATTTATCAGACAACATCCTATCAGTTCAAAGATACGGAACACGCGGCTAATCTGTTCGGCCTGAAAGAATTCGGTAATATTTACACGCGATTAATGAACCCCACCACCGATGTTCTGGAAAAAAGAATCGCTCTGCTGGATGGCGGCGTGGGGGCACTGGCTGTGGCCAGTGGTCAATCGGCTATTACGCTGGCCTTATTAAATATCACGCAGGCCGGGGATGAAATTGTTTCGACGGACAATCTTTACGGCGGCACCTATAATCTGTTTCGCCACACCTTCGCGCGTCTGGGAATAAAAGTGAACTTTGTAAAATCCAACGATTTAAGTGCGCTGCAGGCGGCTATCACAACCAAGACGAAAGCTGTCTATGCGGAATCCATCGGCAATCCCAAACTGGACGTGGCCAATCTCGAAGGAATAGCCTCGATCGCTCACAATAATGACATTCCGTTTATTCTGGATAACACCGTTTCTCCCTATCTGCTGCGGCCTCTGGATTTCGGTGTGGACATTGTCGTTTATTCGGCAACGAAATTTATCGGCGGTCATGGCACGTCGCTGGGCGGCTTGATTGTTGATTCGGGATGCTTTGATTGGACGAACGGGAAATTTCCTTTGATCTCCGGACCCGATGCGAGCTATCACGGAATTGATTTTGTTGAAGCGCTAAAACCCAACGGCAATATCGCCTACATCATCAAAGCCCGTGTAACGCTGCTGCGTGATCTGGGTCCGGCGATATCGCCCTTTAATTCCTTCCTGCTTCTTCAGGGTTTGGAGACCATTCATCTGCGGCTTCCCCGTCACGCGGAAAACGCTCTGGCGACAGCTCGCTATCTGAAGAAACATCCTCAAGTGACCTGGGTAAATTATCCGGGATTGGAGGACAGCCCGGAAAGCGAAAGGGCCAAGAAATATCTGCCCAAAGGCGCTGGCGCGATTCTGGGATTTGGCATCAAGGGAGGCGCGGCAGCGGGAAAGAAATTTATCGAATCGTTGCGGCTGATTTCTCATCTGGCCAATGTGGGAGACGCAAAGACTCTGGCAATCCATCCGGCAACGACAACACACCAGCAGCTCTCGGCGGAAGAACAGTTAGCCACCGGAGTGACACCGGACTTCATCCGGATGTCGATAGGCATTGAACATATCGACGATATCATTGCCGATATCGAACAGGCATTGGCAAAGATGTAACTATTGTAAGGAGGATATGATGAGTAATATATTTGCAGACATTACCAAGACGATAGGAAACACGCCTCTGGTGCGCCTCCACCGAATAAAGCAGGGATTGAACGCTGAAATTCTCGTCAAGATAGAATCATTCAATCCGCTCTCCAGCGTCAAGGACAGAATCGGCGTGGCCATGATCGAGGCGGCGGAAAAAGCCGGTCTCATCAATCAGGACAGCGTGATCATCGAACCGACCAGCGGCAATACAGGCATCGCGCTGGCTTTTGTCTGCGCTGCCAAGGGTTACCGCCTGATCCTCACGATGCCCGAAACGATGAGCATCGAGCGGCGACAGCTTTTGAACATCCTGGGCGCGGAACTTGTTCTGACCGAAGGCGCAAAGGGCATGAAAGGAGCCATCGAGAAGGCGGAAGAACTGGCCGCAAGCCATCAGAACAGCTTCATGCCACAGCAGTTTAAAAATCCGGCCAATCCGGAGATACACCGCCGGACGACGGCGCTGGAAATCTGGAACGATACGGACGGCAACGTTGATTATGTTGTTGCCGGCGTCGGCACGGGCGGAACCATTACCGGCATCGGAGAGGTTTTTAAACAAAAGAAACCTTCCATCAAAATTATTGCCGTGGAACCGGTTGATTCTCCGGTGCTTTCCGGGGGCAAGCCCGGGCCGCACAAGATTCAGGGCATTGGCGCCGGATTTGTACCGGATGTGCTCAACAAAAATTTGATTGATGAAATTGTTCAGGTGGGTCATGAAAACGCCGGAGAGATGGCCCGCAGAATTGCTAAAGAAGAGGGAATTCTCGTGGGAATATCCAGCGGCGCTGCTTTGTGGGCGGCCCTGGAAGTGGCCGGAAGAAAGGAATCCGCGGGAAAAACAATAGTGACCATTTTGCCGGACAGCGGGGAAAGGTATTTATCAACATGGCTGTTTCAAAAATGAAACCAGTCATTCCCCCGGAGATACGGTATCGCAATGGGGATTTGTCATTCAGGGCAAGCGAAGCGCGACCCGGAATCCAGGATTATTAAAGATTTATGGATGCCGGCTTTCACCGGCATGACGACTTTAAATGCAAAAAATTAACAGAGACGCTTTATGAGCATCTGATTGGAAGAATGAATAAACAAAAAAAAGAAAAAAATAATTCCATCGGCGTTGTGGAAACACAGTATTACACTTTTGCAGGACCGGGCCATGAGCTTAATCTGGAAAGCGGCGAAAAGCTGGGGCCGATTACCCTTGCTTACGAAACATACGGAACATTGAACAAAGACAAATCCAATGCTATCCTAACTCTCCACGCCCTTTCCGGTGATGCGCACGCGGCTGGAATTTACGCAGGAGGGGATGAAACAGGCTGGTGGGATGAGATGATCGGACCGGGTAAAGCTTTCGATACCAACCGTTACTTTATTATCTGCTCCAATGTTATCGGCGGGTGCAAGGGCTCCACGGGACCGTCCTCCATCAATCCGTCAACGGGGAAACCTTACGCGCTGGATTTCCCTTTTATTACCGTGGCCGATATGGTTGAAGCGCAAAGACATCTTATCGATCATCTGGGCATTGACAAACTGCTTTGTGTGGCGGGTGGTTCCATGGGCGGCATGCAGGCCCTGCAGTGGGTGGCTTCCTATCCGGATCGCGTCCGCTCGGCCATACCGATTGCTTCGACATTGAAGCATTCACCTCAGCAGATTGCTTTTAATGAAGTCGTCCGTCAGTCCATCATGGCTGATCCGGCCTGGCGTGAGGGAAACTACTATGAATACGGCCAGCCGGAAAAAGGATTGTCTGTAGCGCGCATGATCGGTCATATCACCTTCATGAGCGATCAGTCCATGGAGGAGAAATTTTCCCGACGTTTAAAGAGCGACAATTTCAGCTTCGGATTCGACGCGGATTTTGAAGTGGAAGGTTATCTGCGCTATCGCGGGGCCAATTTTGTGAAGCGCTTCGACGCGAACTCCTATCTTTACATTACCAAAGCGATAGATTATTTTGACTTGTCGGGTGGAAAACTCATCCCGCACGGGAAACCTATCGATACACGCTTTCTGATTATTTCTTTCAAGTCGGACTGGCTCTATCCTCCGCATCAATCGCAGGAAATAGTCAGGGCCTTGAAAAGAAAGCACGTCGATGCCACGTATTGCGAGTTAACAACCACTTACGGGCATGACGCTTTTCTGATTGAGGTGGAGGAACAGACAACGCTGATCAAACATTTTCTGGATAAAACATTTATCGGTTATCTGGTGACAGGCCATTATGGAAACTGAAAATATTCATCTGGATCATCAAATTATTTATTCGATTGTGAAGCCGGATTCACGGGTGCTGGATTTGGGTTGCGGGGAAGGGGAGCTCCTTTATCCTCTGGTCCGGGATAAGCATGTACGTGCTCAGGGAATCGAGCTGGACGACAAGGCCATTCAGGAATGCGTCAAAAAAGGATTGAGCGTTTTTAACGACGATATTGAGAGCAGTCTTCGGGAATATCCGGACAATTCCTTTGATTACGTAATCCTGAATCAGAGCATGCAGCAAGTGAAAAAGGTAGATTGCGTGATTCAGGAAGCCCTGCGCATCGGCACGAAGGTTATTGTCGGTTTTCCCAATTTCGCCTACATCAAATCGCGGTTTAGTCTTTTTTTCCGGGGAAAATCTCCGGTAACAAAATCCCTGCCCTATTTGTGGTATGACACACCCAATGTGCGCTTTTTGAGCATTACGGATTTTAAAGACTTCTGCGCCGGCAAAAAAATACGGATCGAGGAAGCCCATTATCTTGGAGAAAAAACAATTGTGCGTTTTCTGCCGAATCTTTTCGCTTTGAACGCCATTTTTGTCTTAACAAATAAAATGAGGAGTCAGGGTTGAATTCATGTATAAGGGTGAATACCTTATTTCTGTGTTTTATTGAGGTGGAACAGATTGATATAATGATAAAAAAATCAGATTTAAGGAGTGTTTATGTGGGAATACACAGATAAAGTGAAGGAGCACTTTCTTAATCCACGTAACGTGGGAGAAATTGAAAATCCGGACGGTGTGGCCGAGGTCGGATCGCTGGCTTGCGGCGATGCTTTGAAACTGACCTTCAAGCTGGATGAAAACAAACGCATCCAGGATGCCAAGTTCAAAACATTCGGCTGTGCCAGCGCGATTGCCTCGTCCTCAGCGCTGACGGAAATGATCAAGGGCATGACGGTTGACGAAGCGCTGAAAGTCACCAATCAGGATATCGCGCAGTATCTGGGCGGTCTGCCGGATGAAAAAATGCACTGTTCCGTCATGGGCAAACAGGCTCTGGAAAAAGCGGTGGAAAACTACCGTGGTGCTCCGGCGCTGGAGCCGGGAGCAAAAATCATCTGTGAATGTTTCGGTATCACCGATAAGGAAATTGAACGGGCGATTCGCGACAACAATCTTGCCACCGTGGAAGATGTGACCAATTATACCAAGGCCGGCGGCGGGTGCGGCAACTGCCACGACGCCATTGTCCAGATTCTGGAAAGAGTGAAGGCGGAGCCGAAAACCGAAACCAAGCCGAAGCTCACGAACATTCAGAAGATCCGCCTGATTGAAGAAACCATTGAGCGCGAAATTCGTCCGTCACTCAAACACGACGGCGGCGATATCGAAATCCTCGATATTATCGGCAACCGCGTGATTGTGGCCTTGCGGGGAGCCTGCTCAACCTGCAAGGCTTCAAATATCACCCTGAAGGATTTTGTCGAACACCGGCTCAGGGAACAGGTATCACCGGACATCTCAGTTGAGGAGGCATCATAATGAATACAATTTATCTGGATAATAATGCGACGACCAAAGTGGCCGATGAAGTTCTGGAAACGATGCTTCCCTACTTTACACAGTTATACGGCAATCCATCCAGTATGCACACCTTCGGCGGTCAGGTTGGCCAGAGAATCCGCGACGCGCGCGAACAGGTGGCTGCGCTCTTGGGAGCTCTGCCCGATGAAATCGTTTTCACCAGTTGCGGAACGGAAAGCGACAATGCCGCCATTCACTCCGCACTGCTCACCAGACCGGACAAAAAACACATCGTGATCAGCCGTGTGGAACACCCCGCCATCCGCGCCCTGTGCTCGCATCTGGGAACACAGGGTTACAAAATAACCGAGCTGCCGGTGGATAAAAACGGAATTCTTGATCTGGAAAATCTGGAAAAAAGTCTGACGTCCGATACGGCGATTGTCAGCCTTATGTGGGGCAACAATGAAACCGGCGTTCTCTTTCCGGTCGAAGAAGCAGCCGGACTGGCTCATGAGAAAGGCATTCTCTTTCACACCGATGCCGTGCAGGCTGCCGGTAAAATCCCCATCAATATGAAAAATAATGTTATTGACATGTTGTCCATCTCCGGACACAAACTGCACGCGCCGAAGGGAATCGGCATTCTTTATATCCGGCGCGGAACGAAATTTTCGCCTTTCCTGATCGGCGGCCATCAGGAAAAGGGTCGGCGCGGCGGAACGGAGAACACCGCGGGCATCGTCGGTCTGGGCAAGGCCTGTGAACTGGCGGCAAAAAACATGGGCAGTGAAAATAACCACGTCCGGCGCCTGCGGGATAAACTGGAAAGAGAATTATTAAAGAAGATTTCGCAGAGCCGCGTCAACGGCGACATCGAAACCCGCCTGCCCAACACCACCAACATCAGTTTTGAATATGTGGAAGGTGAAGCCATCCTGCTTTTGATGAACGAACTGGGCATCTGTGCTTCGTCAGGCTCAGCCTGCACATCCGGGTCATTGCAGCCTTCACATGTTTTACGGGCGATGGGCGTGCCGTTTACGATGGCGCACGGGTCCATTCGTTTCAGCCTGAGCGTTTACAACAAAGAGGAAGAAGTTGATTTCGTCATTGAAAAAATGCCGGCAATAATCGAGAGGCTGCGGGGCATGTCCCCCTTCTGGAATCAGGCGCAGCAGGCCTGTAC
>JBATES010000186.1:0-4558 GCA_049664145.1 Smithella sp. | reverse complement strand
CCCCTAACCCCTCCCGTCAAGGGAGGGGAAAACTTGAGGCAAGATATCAATCATTTTCAATAAAATGAGAAAAAGTGTGACATTACTTTTGTTGATACTCCTGCAGGGAATAAACCTGCCAATCCTTTTCTTTTATCGCGGTTGTCGCTTCCGCCAGGGCGCGCGCGCCGGCGATGGTCGTGGTGTAAAGAATGTTATAAACAAGTGCACCGCGCCTGATATGACAGGCATCCCTTGAAGATTTTCTGCCGATGCTGGTGTTAATCACGATCTGGATATCACCGTTTTTGATGTAGTCCACGATATTCGGCCGGCCTTCGCTTAACTTCAAAACAACGCCGGCGCCAATGCCGTGTTCCAGCAGATACAGGGCTGTGCCCTTAGTGGCCAGGATCTTGAAACCTATTTTCTGAAATGCTTGGGCAACCGTCACGATCTTATCCTTGTGATCATCATTGACGCTGATAAACACGGTGCCCTCCGTCGGCATCTTGAAGCCTGCCGCCATTTGCGCCTTGGCAAAGGCCAGACCGAAAGATTGATCGATACCCATGACCTCGCCGGTGGATTTCATTTCCGGTCCCAGCAGGATGTCTACATCCGGAAAACGGTTAAACGGGAAAACAGCTTCTTTGACCGAAATATGTTTCGGCCGGGGCGCGTCGGTGAATCCCAGCTCTTTCAAAGATTTGCCCAGCATGACTTTGGTGGCCAGTTTCGCCAGCGGCACACCGATGGCCTTGCTGACAAACGGTACGGTTCGCGACGCACGGGGATTGACTTCCAGGATATAAAGCTTTCCGTCTTTGACAGCGAACTGAATATTCATCAGACCGACAACATTTAATTCCTGCGCCAGCATCTTTGTCTGTTTTTTAATCAGGTCCAGAACATCGGGGAAAATTGTCAGAGACGGCAGAATGCAGGCACTATCACCGGAATGGATTCCCGCCTCTTCTATATGCTCCATGATGCCGGCCACAACCGTCGTTTCACCGTCACTAATGGCATCCACGTCAATCTCTATGGCGTCCTCCAGAAACTTGTCAATCAGGATGGGATGCTCGGGAGACACCAGCAGCGCTTTTTCCATGAAAGACTTCAGAGTTTCTTCGTCATACACGATTTCCATGGAACGACCGCCCAGCACATACGATGGCCTCACCAGCACAGGATAACCGATCCGAGCCGCCGCCTGCAAAGCTTTGGGAATGTCTCTGGCCGTATCGTTGTCGGGTTGATTCAGATTGAGCTTGTGAACAATTTCCTGAAAACGGTCGCGGTTTTCGGCGCGGTCAATGGCATCCGGCGATGTTCCCAATATTTTTATTCCGGCGGCTTCCAGTCCTCTGGCCAGATTCAACGGTGTCTGACCACCGAACTGAGCGATCACGCCCTCGGGCTTTTCCGTCTGAAGAATGTGCAAAACATCTTCAAGCGTCACCGGTTCAAAAAACAATTTGTCCGATGTATCGTAATCGGTACTGACCGTTTCCGGATTGGAATTGATCATGATACTTTCGACGCCTTCCTCACGCAGGGAAAACGAAGCGTGCACACAGCAGTAGTCGAATTCAATGCCCTGACCGATGCGGTTGGGTCCGCCGCCGATAATGGCTACTTTGCGTTTCTCCGACGGCCGGGTTTCATTTTCTATTTCATACGTCGAATAGTAATAAGGCGTGTAGGCTTCAAATTCCGCCGCACAGGTATCCACAAGTTTATATACCGGAATGATTTTTTCTTTTTCGCGCCACTGCCTGATTTCCAATTCCGTCATTTTCCAGAAAGATGCCAGCGCCTTGTCGGAAAAACCCATCTTCTTGGCTTCGCGCAGCAGCTCTATGGATGGCCTGGATTCTTTTAATTCATTTTCGGCATCAACGATTTCTTTGATCTGATGCAAAAACCAGGGATCGATTTTGGTTAATTGATAAAGTTCATCAATCGACATGTCGTTTTGCATGGCCGCGGCAATATAGAAAAGCCGCAGTGAATTGGGCTTGATCAGTTTGCCTTTCAAAAATTCTTTTTTATCCGGCACATTTTCCGGCAGAATCTGTTCGAGAGAGAAACGTCCGATCTCCAGAGAACGGATTGCCTTTTGCAATGCTTCTTTGAATGTTCGGCCAATAGCCATGGTCTCACCAACGGATTTCATGGACGTAGTCAGAAAATCCTCTGCCTGCGGAAATTTTTCAAATGTCCAGCGGGGAATTTTTACAACGCAGTAATCAATGGTCGGTTCAAAAGACGCCATCGTCTCGCGGGTAATGTCGTTGGGAATTTCATCCAGCGTGTAGCCAACGGCCAGCTTCGCGGCAATCTTGGCAATCGGAAATCCCGTGGCCTTTGATGCCAGCGCCGATGAGCGAGAAACGCGGGGATTCATCTCCACGACAATCATTTCACCCGTTTGGGGATGAATGGCAAACTGAACATTAGAGCCGCCCGTTTCCACGCCGATTTCGCGCATGATGGCGATGGCCGCGTCCCGCATGATCTGATATTCCTTGTCGGTCAGCGTCTGCGCCGGTGCGACGGTAATGGATTCGCCGGTATGCACGCCCATAGCGTCAAAATTTTCAATCGAACAAATGATGACGACATTGTCCGCTTTGTCGCGCATCACTTCCAGTTCGTATTCTTTCCAGCCCAGTACCGATTCCTCAATCATGACCTCGGAGATCATGCTGGCATCCAGTCCCGACTTGGCGATTTCCATCAGTTCTTCGCGGTTGTAGGCCACGCCGCTGCCGGTTCCGCCCAACGTAAACGATGCCCTGATGATAATCGGAAATCCGATACCGTCGGCGATTTTCAGCACTTCATTCATCGAACGGGCAAAGCCGCTTTTGGGCATGCGCAAACCGATTTTTTCAATGGCGTTCCGGAATTTTTCACGATCTTCAGCTTTATGAATGACCTCAAGCGACGCCCCGATCATTTCCACGTTGTATTTCTTCAGGACTCCGCTTTCCGCCAGCGCCACGGCGGTGTTGAGACCTGTCTGTCCACCAAGAGTGGGGAGCAGAGCATCCGGCCGCTCGCGGGCGATGATTTTCTCCACGGCCTCCGGCGTAATGGGTTCAACGTAAGTGCGGTCAGCCATTTCCGGGTCGGTCATAATGGTTGCGGGATTGCTGTTGATTAAAACAACTTCGTAACCTTCTTCGCGCAGGGCTTTGCAGGCCTGCGTTCCGGAGTAATCGAATTCGCAGGCCTGACTGATGATGATCGGACCGGAACCGATGAGTAATATTTTTTTTATGTCGTTTCGTTTCGGCACTTATTTTACTCTTTTCATTATTTCTACAAATTGCGCGAACAAATATTCGGTGTCTCGTGGGCCGGGAGCCGCTTCCGGATGATACTGAACACTGAACGCCTGAGGCAAGCTCATTCCCTCGGAGGTATTGTCATTCAGATTGTGATACGTTTTCTGGGCTTTTCCTTCCACTGATTCCGGAACGACGACAAAACCATGGTTTTGAGAAGTGATTTCGACCCGGCCTGTTTCAACATTTTTCACCGGTTGATTGATGCCATGATGGCCGAATTTTAGTTTTTCCGTGTAACCGCCGATGGCCTGACCGATAATCTGATGTCCCAGGCAAATTCCAAACACCGGTACCTTGCCGATGACCGCGCGCGCGGCATCAACAATATAAGGAAGGGCTGCCGGATCACCGGGACCGTTGGAAAGCAAAACGCCATCCGGTTTTATACCCAGGATATCAGCGCCCGTGGAAGTGGCGGGAAGCACCAGAACTTCACAGCCATTTTTTTCCAGTAGGCGCAAAATGTTGTATTTGACACCGCAATCCAGGACAGCCACGCGTAACTTTTCAGCGGATTTCCCGGAAGGTAAACCGTCACGGCAAACCGCGCCGTTTTTCCAGAGATATGGTTTCTTGCAGCTTACTTCCTGCACCAGATCGCGACCGACCAAACCCGGATATTTCCGAACTTTGGCCAGCAGAGATTTTATGTTTTTGCTGCTGGTGGCAATGATTCCCTTCATCGCGCCGGAAATTCTGAGACGCCGCGTCAGGGCGCGGGTGTCGATTCCTTCAATGCCGATTTTCCCGTAATCTTCCAGAAAAGATTTGAGGCTCCGCGTCATCCGCCAGTTGCTGGCGTTGGGCTGGTATTCCTTTACGATAAAACCTTCCAGATGAACGCCCGCTGATTCCATATCTTCATCGTTGATGCCGTAATTGCCGACCAGCGGATACGTCATGGTGACAATCTGACCTTTATAAGACGGATCGGTAATGACTTCCTGATAACCGGTCATGCCCGTGTTGAAAACGACTTCACCCATGGTTTCACCTTCACCGGCGAATACATTTCCTTCAAAAACACAGCCGTCTTCCAGAACCAGCAAGGCCTTTTTCTTTTGCTTCAAAAGCGGCATTTAAATTTTATCTCCCGGCAAAAAAATAATCAGAAGAAATCACGGGTATGAACCCCAGGGCAAGCCCTGGACCCTAATTCCGCAGCAAGCTGCGGGGTATTATACCCTCCGCTGTGCGGGATTGTTCGACTTACAAAT
>JBATES010000185.1:0-5957 GCA_049664145.1 Smithella sp. | reverse complement strand
TGATGAAATCGAATTTTATCTTTCCGCCAACAAGGGAGAGGAGGCCAGGCCGCTCAATAAGGTTGCTTCCGGAGGAGAATTGTCGAGAATTATTCTGGCGCTAAAAAATGTTTTGTCGCGCACCGGATCAGTTTCCTCCATTGTTTTCGATGAGGTCGATAACGGGATCGGAGGCGCCGTTGCGGAAATTGTCGGCCGCAAGTTGAAAGAAGTTTCGTCCAATCATCAGGTTATCTGCATTACCCACTTGCCGCAAATCGCCTGCTTTGGAGAAAAACATTTGCATGTCTCCAAGAAGGTCGTGAAGGGAAGAACGATCACCTCGGTGAATGAACTGGATGACGACCGCCAAATCGAAGAAATCAGCCGCATGCTCGGCGGTGTTCATGTCACGGAAACAACCCGGGAGCATGCCCGTGAAATGCTGAACAACTCACGATCCTATAAATTGAACAGAACAGGAGAAAGAAGATGCTGAGAAAAGCGCGCATTGAAGATGTCAAGACGATCCATCGGATGATCAATTTATCGGCGGGCAAAGGGGAAATGCTGCCGCGCGCGCTGACGGATTTTTATAACTCCCTGCGGGATTTTTTTGTTTTTTATGATGAAGAGGAATCACGGATTATCGGCGTTTGCGCGATGAATATCATCTGGGAAAACCTTGCGGAAATCCGTTCGCTTTATGTGGATGAAAATCAGCGGAAGAAAGGCGTCGGCAGACAGCTTGTGGAGGCCTGTATCTCCGAAGCCATTACAGTAGGCCTTTTCAAAATTTTCACCCTTACGTACAAAAAAGAATTTTTTGCCCGGCTGGGGTTTAAGGAAATCGACCGGGGGCTGTTGCCTGAAAAAATATGGTCTGATTGTTTTCACTGTTCCAAATATCCCGATTATTGTGATGAAACGGCAATGATTGTGGAGCTATGAGATATTCTCTGAAAATATTTCTGTTCATGGTACTCGTCGCGTTGCTCAATGGCTGTGTCCATGCTGTTCCTGAAACTGCTGTAAAACATCACGAAACATTTGTTCCCGTTGTTGCTGATGATATGGATTTTAGCGATGATCTGGACCGGGAATCGCTGGAGTCGGCGATTGAACGCAGCATTAACTTTTATGAAAAAGCCGGTCTCCCTAAAGTTTTTAATATCAATGGCCAGACCATCAATACTCAGGAATTTAAAGAAACGCTGATCGCCTTTCGCGATATCCTGCGCAGGGCAGATAATCAAGCCGATTTCAGAAAAAGAATTGCCGGAAAATTTAGAATTTATCGCACTACCGGTTCCAATGAGGAAGGAAGTGTGCTTTTTACCGGTTATTATGAGCCGCTCCTCGAAGGTTCTCTGGAACGCACCGGCAAATTCAGATACCCCGTCTATCGCGTCCCGCCCGATTTGATAAAAAATCAAAATCAGATCGGACGGATGGACGGCGGTAAATTTGTGTCTTACTACAGCCGCCGTGAAATTGATGTGGAAGGTGTTTTGCAGGGCAGAGATCTGGAACTGGCCTGGGTTTCTGATCCTCTGGAATTGTTTTCTCTGCACATTCAGGGTTCCGGCAAAGTTAAACTGGAAAACGGTAATATTCTATCAGTGGGTTTTGCCCAAACCAACGGCCGTCCTTTTCGCAGTGTTACCAAATTTATGCTGGAAGGCGGCAGGATAAACAGCTCCGAGGCTAATTATCGACACGATTTCTTAAAAGGGAAAATCGACCAAGAAATTTATAATATATTAAGTCACAATGAAAGATACACTTTTTTTCGTTTTCTGGAAACAGATCCGGTCGGTTCTTTGGGAGAACCGGTGACCCCCGGCCGATCCATCGCGACCGATCCTGATTTTTTTCCCGAGGGTGCGCTGGCCTTCATCCGTTTGAATAAACCTGTTTTTGATGATGACGGGAAATTTAAGGCGAAAGTGAATTTTTCCCGATTTGTGCTCAATCAGGATAAGGGGGCGGCCATCAAAGGCCCCGGCCGGGTCGATCTTTTCTGCGGCTTCGGTGAACAAGCGGAAAACACCGCGGGTACGCTGAAAGAAAAAGGCACATTATATTTACTGCTTCGAAAATAAGTAAACGCTTCAAATGTATATATATGGATAAACGGGTCTGGTGAATTTCAATGCGTCTGGTGAAAAACACCTTTATTCCTGTTTATTCTTTTGTTAATGTTAAACTTTGAGCTGATGTTTGGCAAGCATTTGTTGTTGATTTTACTGGATAAAGTTTAATTATTATCATAAAAAATAGCAAATATTTGGATGTGGCTTGTATCTTGCTAAATTTTAGATGTACGGATCAGTTTGTACATCAAATAAACTCAATTTCACGGGTAGGCCATGTTAAAAGTTTTCAGGAAGGAAGGGCAGCAAGGTTTCACACTCATCGAGTTGATGATTGTCATTGCGATCATCGGTATACTGGCCGCAATCGCCATACCTCAGTTTATTGCATACAGAAAAAGAGGCTATGTGGCATCCCTCAACAGCGATGCCAAGAATGCTTATACTTTATCCTTGGCCTATCTTATGGAAAATCCCAACGGCACTTTAACCGCTGCCGCTTTGACGTCAGCAGGTTACGAATCTTCATCGAGTGCAACGACTGATGTAACCTGGACAAATAATTTCAATTACACAATAACAATAACAGGTCCTGCACATTGGAGTTTGACGAAAAGTAACGCAGAAATGCGAGTAATTTCGGGTATCGCAACACTTGATCCTGCAAAGCTATAAATAATTGATTAAATGTTTTGATGAAAGCTTCTGTTAACAATTATTCATTTCTACGTCATCATCAATAATCAAAAGTTCGGATATCACAATTTCGAAGTTGTAAAAAAATTCATTATTTTGCAGTATAACCGCGGTTGTCGAGACATTCCGTCATCGCTTTCTGATAATCAGCCCGTTTTGGTGTGACCTCGTCTTGTGATATTCCCGATGGAATTTTAGTCGGGTCGTAACGGGTTTGTTCAACCGCCCATTGATAACATTCGTATCGATCGTAGTCCTGTTGTTCCTGGCTCTGGCCCTGGCGGGGATATATAAACAGTCTGTCATCTTCAGTATCCATGCCAGCTTGTTCTGCTGAATCGGAAGGTGTTTCTCTTACTTCACCCGGTGGTGGTTCTGCTACAACATAACCTTCTGGTGTGCGCGTGTAATAGGTATTATTCGCGTAGTAGTAGGGTACTCCATGAATCCAGATGGTGGCATAGGCAAGGGGTAAAAAAGGAACAATCATTCCGATCGGCGGAGCAACCACCACGTATCTTCCGCCATGATGTCTGTACCAGACCCCGTCATGCGCATAATAGCGGGAGTTGTGATGCATGACAACTCTGTGATGATTGGGGAGATAGCTGTAATATTGGCCGTGTAATGGATAGGATCGATTGTGATGAAAACGAGAATCCCAAAACGATTGATGACGGGCGGCAGGTGCTTTTTTAACCATATGAGCAGATGATTTTTTAGGCGGGTCTGCCTGGGCCTCTTGTGCAGGGAAACTCGAACACACGATTGATATCATGAATAATGAAAGCAAAATCGTCGGATATTTTTTTACACTGGAGATGACAGGCATGATGACGTCCTCCTCATTGCTGATGAAAAATTATCTTACTGTATAGCCGTTTCCTTCCATACAGGCGGACATGGCGCGTCGGAATTGCAGGGCCTTCTTTTCTTTATGGAAATCACGCGCCTGATTTCTGTTCTGGTATGCTTCCTCCATTTGCCGGGCGTATACCTGACGGGACATATCAGAGGTGGCTCCGGCTAAGGCACCATAAGTTGATCCGATTATCGCGCCTTCTACAGCATGTCGTGGTCCGCCGATCAGCGCTCCCAATACGGCGCCGGCAATAGACATGGCCACGGTATCTTGTCCGGGCGGCGGCATGGGAACAACCCGGACTCGCTGTTGCGGTTCAATGGCTGAGGCAGCGGGATCAAAACCGGTTTGATCAACCGCCCAGTTGTAGCAGGCATAGTGATCACGTGATTGTTGCTCGGCTGACTGATTATTATTGGGGTAAAAATAAATTTGTGTAATGGCGGTAATGTTATCACGGGGAGCGGGCTGAGTCATGACTTGCTCAGAGGGGTAATAATAACATGAGCTTACAAGGAAAACAGCCGCAACGGATGTGCAAATCATAAGATGCTTAAGAATTTTCGCATTCATAATATTTTTTCTCCACGCTGCAATATTTTTTAATAAAGTTTGGGTTATTAATAACACTTTTTGAAGCATAACTGAACTAATTTTATCGGTTAATGCAAGCTCCGGAAAAACTCATCCGATTGTTAATCTCACGGTCAACAATTATATCGTTTTATGTCCATCTTCTGATTGACATACCTGCTTATTATTTTTATACTTTTTTAAGATAAAATGAAATTCAAAGGTCACCCTGTTCGTGTTAGAAGGATGATATGGAAACAATTTTAGGAATCATGATTGGCATTGGTTTGAGCGCGGCGTGCGGATTCCGCGTTTTTGTCCCGTTGTTGATTATGAATCTGGCGGCTTTGAGCGGACATCTTCAGTTACCGGAAAATTTTGCCTGGATCGGCAGCACATACGCCACCATGGCTTTCGGTTCGGCGACGGTTCTGGAAATTATCGGTTATTATGTGCCCGGTGTTGATCATCTTCTGGATGTGGTTGCCACTCCCGCTGCCGTTGTTGCCGGAACACTGACAACGGCGTCAATGGCAGTGGATGTGCCACCTTTTCTCAAATGGACGCTGGCGCTGATTGCCGGAGGCGGGATAGCGGGACTGGTGCAGGGCTCCACTGTCGCGTTACGCGCGAAATCCTCCCTGGCTACCGCCGGTACCGGAAATCCTTTTTTTGCGACTATCGAACTCGCCGGTTCGATTCTAGTAGCCGTTATGGCGATTCTTGTTCCCCTCGTTTGCCTAATATTCATCGTAGTGCTTTGTTTTTTTATTTTCAGAAAAATAGGCCGACTGATCTTTGGCAGACGACAACCTACAATGAGTTAAGCTTGCCGGGAATATTTAGAAAATAAGGGATATGTTCCCAATCAACAATCGGAACATACCCCTTAAGTTTTATGTGAAGCTACTAATATTACTTGGCGGCGGGAGCCGGAGCTGCCGGTGTCGCAGCGGCATCAGCAGCAGGGGTTGCCGCGGGAGCGCTCATTCCCAAAGATTCCATAATTTTCAGTCCTTTATCTTTCAGGGAATTTGCACCGGTCAAGGCTTCCGTCATGTTTCCGCTGACGAAGCTCTGCTGTGCCTTACCCCATTCCTCTTGAACTGAAGCGAGACCGGCTTTGGCTTCTTCAAATTTTTCCTTGGTCAGATTTGCCGGAAGCTTTTTGGCTTTGGCCAGCTCTTCCACTTTGGCCTTGATGCCTTCAAACATTTTGGGAAGTTCCTGGCTCATTTCCATCCATTTGCCGGTGAGCTCTTCCTTCTTGGCTTTTGCGGCTGCCATAACTTCTTTGGCTTTGCCGGCCAGAGCGGTTGCTTCTTCCATAGCAGCTTTATATTCGCCTTTGCTGAATTTATCCTTTGCTGCGGCAAGTGTATCTTCCAGCGATTTGACTTCATCCGGAACAATCTTCACTGCTTCGGCTTTCGTTACGTTTACGGCTTCTTCCGCCGCTTTAATGGCCACGTCCGCTGCGTTTTTGCCACCGGAGCAGGAAGTCAAAAAAAATACACTTACTAACAATGCCATTGCCAAACATAATGTCTTCTTCATCATAATCCATCCTTTCTTTTTTTAGTTATTTTTTTGGAAAAGGAAAGAGCATTTCCTGATCCACATATTTCTTCATTGTTTTTTGTCGAATCCTGATTTTTGTTTTATCAAATATTTAAGATGACCTCCCGGCTTCACCTCCCTTCTTTTCCCCCTTTTTCTTTGTTGAGTTTTCCTAAACTAGTCAATGGAAT
>JBATES010000184.1:0-5212 GCA_049664145.1 Smithella sp. | reverse complement strand
CTGGAAATCTGTGTCTCCGGATGCAAAACCTTGTCCACAACCGTTTTGAACTGGAAAACCTCAACCTCGCCGGTTTCGTCATTATAATGCGCTTCTATTTCCACATTCTGTCCGAATTTTTTACTGGCAGCAGTAAGCATTGCCGCTTCGAGGGCTTCAATAATAATATCCTTACTTATACCTCTGTCCTTACCCATCTGTTCGATCAGACGTTTAAGTTCTGGCAACATTTGAAAATTCCTCCCTTTTTCGCTGATATATTAGGATTTCAGCCTGCTGGCGTTATTCCCTTTTTTATATTATCCGACATCGGCAAGATTGGCTTTTAAAATGTCCTGCCTCGGAATACGATAAATTTTTCCGGACACATCAACCACAACAAATTTCCGGCCTGCTTCTTCTATGGAATCCACTAAAATTCCGTGAAAATTTTTTACACCTTCAACTTTGACAACCGTTTTTATATTCACTTTCGAGCTTCTGTATTTTAAAAAATCCACATCCCGCGATATCGGCCGATCAAAACCGGGCGAGGAAACCTCGAGCGTGTATGGGCCGTTAACCACTTCACGAATATCAAAAATATCTCCTAACTGATCGCTGACATTGGCACAATCAGCAAGCGTAATGCCGCCTTCCTTATCCAGGAAAAGGCGGATAATCCAGCGCGTATGCATTTTCATGCATTCCACGTGGATCAATTCCATTCCTTCGGAAGTCACAACCGGCTCGGCAAACTGCCGGATTTTTTCTTTTACTTCAAAATCCATAATCGCTCAGAAAATAAAAAAGTGGGCAGGAGCCCACTCATCAATACAACCTTATCGATGGTTTGATATTTTGCTAGCATATCCCTATGGACAAAGCAAGCAAAAAGATTACGGCGAATTAGAGTCGTTTCTGCTCATCGCAATGGCTCAACATCCCCTTATGATGTCCCTATGTGCTGCTCACAAGGGACAATTCAACTTACCAATTCCGATACGTTTCACTTTCGGAATTGGAGTTTCATTGGAGCGGGCGACCGGACTCGAACCGGCGACGTCCAGCTTGGGAAGCTGACATTCTACCACTGAATTACGCCCGCTCACGAAGGCGTTATCTTATTGAACAGGAATATTTTGTCAAGGTGTTTTTAATGAGACTCGTTGAGAGCGAATGAAATGACGCTCGAAACGTTAGTCGAATTATCCCCTGAGCAGAGCGACGTGGGATTTGAGAAAATTCGCAACACATACCTGCAAAGCATTTCATTTAATTTTGATAATTTAGTTGATTGTTCTTTTGAATTCAATTATTAGACGAAAATGCTTTCGGATGATAGAAACACCGTAATCAAATTCATCATGGCCGGCATCATGCTTTTTGGGCTGTTTGTCCTCACGCTCTTTTTAGACGAGCCGAGTAAAAAATTCTTTATCAAAGAAGGTGGATTGATTGAATCAGCAACAGCCCTAGGCTATTTCTGTTGTACTGCCATCATTGTTTATCGGGGCAAATTTGAGTATATTCGACGATATTATTATATTTTTCTGCTCATTATTTTTTTTATGCTCAGAGAGATGGACTTTGACACCAAGTTCACGACGACAGGCATCTTTAAACTTAGATTTTTTACAAGCGCCACAGTTCCTCTTTTCGAAAAAATTATTGGGATAATTCTAGTAATATTATTGCTCTACATTCTCTTCACCCTTATTCATCGTCACTTCAAAGATTTTTTATTTAACTTAAAAAAGCGAAATACGATAGGCATGGGCGTTTTGATGACCTGCGGCCTGCTGGCTTTATCTCAATCCCTGGATGGTTTGGACAGAAAGCTTAAGGGATTGGGAATAGCGATATCACATCAAACATCCTTGAATGCAAACGCAATGGAAGAAATTGCAGAATTGGGTATTCCGATAATGATGTTCCTAACCTTGAACGCCTATTTTAGAAAAAAGAAATTATTGGAAAATGCCGTGCCGGATGAGAAATCATCAGCAAGTTGAAAGCGTAATGCTTTCCAAATAAAACCATCTTGCTGCGATGTTTCACCTATTCATTTGACGCAACGGAAATTTGCAGGATACGATCCACGTTAAAGACGCGGTTTTGCTTCCGCTTCAGGCAATAAGCATACAAACCCAGATACGGATGACCATTGTATTCCATTTCCTCCACGCGAAGCGGGCGAATCATCCGCGTCGATTTTTCATCTTTCGCTTTTAGATAAACAATTTCAACGACTTGTTTTTCTTCAAACGCCGCTTCCAGAATCCTAATCTTTTGTTCGCGGGTGCATGTTAACCCCGCCTTCGCGTACTGCAAATCCGTCAGAAATTTCACCACACGCCAGTCCATTAAAACATGGCTTTTTTTCAATGGATTCTTCAACACCATGCCATCGAGCGTCGTACAGCGGGAAAGCGCCACATACATCTGCCCGTGGGCGAAGGTGCCGCGTCCCACATCAATGACAACCTTTTCAAAGGTTTTGCCCTGGCTTTTGTGGATGGTCACGGCAAAAGCCAGCCGCACCGGATAATGGCGGAAAGAACCGACCTCTTCCGAAAGCAACTCCTCGTCTTTAAGAAAATATTTATAAATTTTCCAGGTGTAGGGCGATATTTCCACCGTTTCACCGTTATCCAGATCGGCAACAATGATGTCTTTGCCTTCCTCATCCTTTGCGAATTTCTTCACCTTCCCGATGGTGCCGTTAATCCACTGTCCGTAGGAATCGTTGTTGAGCATCATAATCTGGGCGCCTTTTTTAAGTTTCAGCTCGACCGCCGTCGGCAGATATTCCCTGCCGAAATCACCTGATATTTCTCCGTTGGCTTTCCAGATTTTGCCGGGCAGTTGCGACAGGCGCTGTTCATTGATGTCATTTGCCAGATCATTGGTACTGGTCAGCGAAATATAAAAACCCTCTGCGGCAACCGACAAAGAAGGATCGCAGCGCTGATTGAACAGTGTGATATCTTCATCCTTGATAGAATTGTTGCGGACGGCGTTGAGCAGACGGATAAAATCGTCATCCTTCTGGCGGTAAACCTTTTCCAGTTCAACAAAGTCCAGCTCCAGTTGCTCCATGATTTGCGCGCTAAAAAAATAAGGACTCGCGTAATGCGACCGGAAAATTTCGCGCTCGGCGCTGGTGACAACAGGCGGCAGTTGATAGAGATCGCCGATGAAAATCATCTGCACGCCGCCGAAGGGACGTTTGGCATGGGGCCCGTTGAGCCGCAGAAATTTATCCACACAATCCAGCAAATCGGCGCGAACCATCGAAACCTCGTCAATGACAATGGTTGTCAGTTTCTTGTAAAGAGATTTATTTTCTTTGCCGGAGCCTTTTTTTCTCTTGATGGCGGCAAGCGTGACGTTCGGTTTGAAATTAAAGAAGGAATGAATGGTCTGCCCGCCGATATTCACGGCAGCCACACCCGTCGGCGCAAGCAAAACGGCGTTTTTCTTCGTGTTGCTGTAAAAATAATTCAGCAGCGTTGACTTGCCCGTACCCGCCCGGCCGGTGATGAAGATATTCTTGTCCGTCTCTTCCATCAAATCCAGCGCGCGCTGAAATTCGGGATTCAAATCTATTTCGATTGGCTTTTGGTTTTGAGTCATTGTTTTTAACTTTAGATATTTCACGTTTTGGTTTTGTCTGGCTTGAACAAATCATCCAGAGGACTTTTCGGCGCTCCGGACATATCTCTCATCACATGGGTATAAATCATCGTCGTTTCCACATTCTTGTGTCCCAGCAATTCCTGAACTTCGCGAATATTAACGCCATTCATCAATAAATGTGTCGCAAAACTATGACGAAGGGTATGCACCGAGCCGTGTTTCGGGATGGCTGCTTTTATGATAGCTTTTTTTATAATCTCCTGTATTGCGGAATCGCCGATATGGTGACGGCGTATTTTACCGGAATGCGGATCAACGGAAAGATTATTCGCCGGAAAAACATATTGCCATGCCCATTCCTTCCCTGCATTAGGATACTTCCTGCCAAGCGCATCCGGAAGATGGACTTCGCCATATCCGCGGGCAAGATCATTCTCATGCAATTTTTTCACTTCCATCAAATGATTCCTTAACCGATCTTTGACCGTTGCCGGCAGAATGGTTGTTCTGTCTTTGTCGCCCTTGCCACTGCGCACGGTCAACGTATTTAAATCCATATCAATATCCTTCACTCTCAGGCGAGCGAGCTCCATCAGTCGCAGTCCTGAACCATAGAGCAATCCGGTAATGAGCAAATCCCTGCCGTTCAAACAGCCCAGCAATCGTTTGACCTCTTCCACCGAAAAGACAACAGGCAGTTTCTGCCCGCGTTTCGCCCGGACAGTCTGAGCAAGGCCGCCCATCTCTTTGCAAAGCACATTGCGAAAAAGAAAAAGGATGGAATTGAACGCCTGATTCTGTGTTGATGCGGAAACTTTTTCCTTTAAAGCCAGATAACTGAGGAAATTTTTGCAATCGGCGGCATCAAGTTCTACGGAAGCTTCCTTCTTCGACATTTGATTCGAGTATTCGAGAAAACGTTTGATCCATTGCAGATAAGTTTTTTCCGTACTGTAAGAGTAATGCTTCAGGCGAATCATCCGTTGTGTTTCCTTAAGCAACTCAGGTATGGCTTTATTGGCTTTTATTGTTGATAAATTATCAGGTTTTAAACCGCGGTAATGAAAACAATATAAACGGATAGCGTCACCAGCTTGCCTAATTTGCCAGTCTGATATACCGGGATTTGATTTTAGGGCTTCAATGAATTCGATAACGGCGTTTTCCTGATATTGATCGGGCGGTATTTGCTTTTTATTGGAATAGTTTAAAAATTTACTGGCCCACAAGGCATAAAAAAGGACGTTCTTTCCCGGCGCCAATTTCTTCTCTAAAAGAAAGGTTTGAAACTCCGGAAGAATGTCATTTTTCCTGCTGTCGGACAAATTTCCCATGATATACCCACCAAGCTTTTAGTCCTTATTACCACAAAATACCCGGTGGCGAAAGTTCAATTATGTTGATTTTATGATGTATTTTTTCTTTTCATTTTTTCAGAAATAAAGTAGGCTTGCATAAAATTCTGGAAAATACCCACCGGGTATATTAATTGTACGGCCGCGCTGCGCGCGCCCGTACGGCGAGTTGCGCATCCGCACTCGCCCGATTAGTCCGACCACGCGCTGATTCGCGCGGTCGAACAAATCGTTCG
>JBATES010000183.1:0-19158 GCA_049664145.1 Smithella sp. | reverse complement strand
CACCCTCCCTCCGGCTTTGCCCACTCCCAGGAGGTATTCCGGATTGACATCCCCGCCAAAGGAGGGCGTATCCTCAATATCATCACCGGCCACATTCACCACCTCCGAAACCTTATCCACCAGGATCCCCATCATCAAACTGGACGTTTTGATGACAATAATACAGGTCTCTTCTGTGATCTGAGTTTCCCCCATGCCAAATTTGATCTTGAGGTCCATAATGGGATGAATTTTTCCCCGCAGATTAATGACGCCCCTGATATATTTTGAGGTCAACGGCACTGGCGTAATCGGCATCCGTCCGATGATTTCCTGTACTTTTAATATTTCAACCCCGTATTCTTCATTGGCCAGGAAAAAGGTAAGGTATTTACCCGAACGTGAATCAACCTTGATAGACTGACTTTCCTTAACAGCAGACGTGTTACTCATTTTTTCCTCCTAAGATAGCCTATTGATTACTCTTTGATATTCACTTGCTGGCGGGCGATGCTGACGATTCCGGCCGCATCCAGGATTAAACCCACGGTGCCATCACCCATGATTGCCCCGCCGGCCACACCAGGCACATTATTAACTCCGTGGCCAAGCAACTTGGTGACAACCTGTGTCTGGCTCAAAAGATCATCCACAAAAAGAGCACACCGTTGCTGCCCTTCGCCTATAACGACGAGCAAACCGGCGGTGAGTTCGATTTGGGCATCCTGTATATTAAACAATCTATGCAGTCTCACAACCGGTACCATCTCATCCCGGAATGAAAGCATCTCCGCTCTTTGGTTCACCGTTTGGATATCGGACTGTTCCGGCCGAACTGCTTTTTGTATATTGTAAGTGGGCAGGATGAATCGCTGTGAGCCAACTTTAACGATCATGCCATCGGTAATCGCCATCGTCAAAGGCATTCTCATAATAAAGGCGCAACCTTTGCCTTCTGTGGTTTGAACCTCTATCCGGCCGCGCAGAGCTTCAACAGCCCTTCTCACGACATCCATACCGACTCCCCGTCCTGAAACTTCGGTTACCTTTTCGGCAGTGGAAAATCCCGGAAGGAAAATCAGTTGCCAAACCTCCTGATCAGTCATTCTTTCAGCCGAATCTATTAAACCCTTGGCTATCGCTTTATCCACGATATTCTGGCGGCTCATTCCCCGACCGTCATCCCACACAGTCAGCAGGATGCTTCCCTCGGCATGACCGGCCGTGAGATTAATATGTCCGTTTTCTGATTTCCCGGCCCGACGTCTATCCTCCGGCATTTCAATTCCGTGGTCAACTGCATTACGGATCAAATGAATAAGCGGATCAGCCACCATATCAACCATATTGCGGTCAATTTCGATATCATCGCCTTCTGTTATGCAATTTACTGTTTTACCGTTTTTATGAGAAAGATCACGGGCCAGTCTGACCATCTTCTGAAAAGTTCCCTTGAGAGGAACCATGCGTAAAAACATGCTCAGGTCATGCAGTTCTCGCACGATCTTTCCCGCCTGAGATATTTTTTTCTTAAGGTCGTGATATTTTCCGTTGACAATCAATTCATCCTGTCCCACCATGGTCTGCGCGATGACCAGCTCGCCCACGGTATCCAGTAGTTTGTCCAGGCGGTCAACCTTAACTCTCACCGTTGATTCTGCCATCTGCTCAGGCGCCTGGCTTGCAGAAACGGCCTGTTCGGAATAAACTTCTTTGGTGTTGGGCGGAACCTTTTCCCTGGTGACCGGTTTGACAACAGGCTTCGGCGGCTTAACAGTGACTTTCTGTTCCTGGGTGCCGGACATAAAGCCCTTCAAGGTTTCCATCAGTTCACTGTGCCCCAAGGGTAAGTCTATTTGCTGGCCGGGACCGGATGATTTCATGCGTTCTAAAACAACTTTGATCATATCCAACGCTTTCAGAGACAGATTGGCGTGTCCCGTCGTAAAATTATCCTCACCATCTCTGACCCTGGCTAACATGGATTCGACGTGATGCGCGAGATCCTTCACGCAATCGAGATTGAGAAAAGCGGACGTTCCCTTAATGGTATGAAAGCCGCGAAAAATTGTATTGAGTAATTCTTTGTTATTGGGATTTTTTTCCCAGTCCAGAATGGCCGACTCAGCCATGATGGCCCATTCCATATTTTCGACAATGAACTCATTCATCAGATCTACATCAAATTCTGTGGAAAGCGTAAATTTTTGCGCTACCCTTGTCGTTGTTTGTACCGTGGATGGTTTTCCCGGTTCTGCGGCAGCGGGTTCTTCCTCGCTGCATTCCATAGCCCCTTCTAATATTTCTCCAAGACGGGCTATTCCCTCCCGGCGTGAATCCACGTCTTGATCCGGCCAGGAATCCATCTCGGCACAAGCCTGTTCCAGAATATCCCGGAGATTGCCTGTGGATTTATCTTTGAAGAGGATTATTTTTTTTTTGAATTCATCGAATTCAGAATTATTTTGTGGATCAAGTTCAATCAACGATATGGCAAGATTATTTAGGTTCATTTTCCCATCTTTTCAAATTCTTGTTTAGTTACAATTAAAAAAATACAACGTGAAATAATAGAGATTATTTATGAAAGAAAACCATTTTTTTCTTTTAATTTGCCATACTTTTATTGGTTTTGTCAATATGATTAAGTTATTTTATCATTACATTGATTGTCATATTTAATGTTGACTATTTTAAAAAAGTAAACAATAATAAAAGCAAAAGTTCTGATTGATGATGATCCATTTTGTTTTTGGAAAAAGGAACTGAATAAAGCAAAGAGTTTAAACCAAAGATAATCAGGAAATTAATTCTACATTTTTCCGATAAAATGTTATATATAATTATGTAAAGTAAATCAGTTTTTCTTGACATGAGGTTAATATGATCAAAAAAATATTAATTGTTGACGACTCTCCCATATCCGTAAAAATAATCAAAAGCTGCATCCCTAAAGACAAAGACTACGAATTATTCGATGCCAATGACGGTCAGGCGGGCGTGGAAAAATATAAAGACATAAAACCTGATCTTACCTTCATGGATTTAACCATGCCCGTCATGAACGGTTTTCAGGCTCTGGAAGAAATTCTGAAGTTTGATCAAAAAGCAAAGGTGATTATTCTCACGGCTGATGTTCAGATTAAAGCGGTGTCCAAAGCGCATGATTTAGGCGCTTTCTCGGTATTGAAAAAACCTCCCGCCAAAGAAACCATAGCCGCAGCAATCAAAGAAGCAGAAAACGCATTACTTTAATTTGGATCAATTATGGCGAAGAATGATCACATCAAAGAAATAATTACCGCGGCAGAGACTGACCTGTTGCAGGAAATCATGAATATTGCTTTCGGCCGGGCAGCCTCAGACCTGGCAGAATTTGTCGATATCTTTGTTATCCTCAGCGTTCCTCAAATAAAACTGCTTCAGGCATTTGATCTTCCGACTTATATCAACAACGAGATCATGGACTATGATAAAGACCGGGTTTCCGTCGTGGAACAAAGTTTCTGGGGAAAATTTAAGGGAAATGCTTTTCTGGTTTTTCCTCCCGGAGCCGGGAAAAAACTGATTTCATTATTTGACGGTGGGACCAGTGCTCTGGATTCGGATCCGTTTCAGGAAATGGAAAAAGAAACCTTTCTGGAAATCGGCAACATACTCATCGGAGCCTGCATTGGAAAGATTGCCGAGCTGCTGGGCGATGTCATTACTTATTCACCCCCGCGCGTTGTTGTTGAAAAAAGTCTTCACGGTGTGGTTTACGACAATCTGGTCGATCCTGACAACATGGCAATTGTTCTCCGAACCGTCTTTGAGTTTAACGAACGCAATGTCAGCGGATTTATGTTCATTCTCACCAAACAGGAATCTTTTGTCTGGTTGAAAAATGCACTGCATAAATTCCTCGAACAGTACGAATAGATTGACGAACAGATCGTCAATCTGCTTTTGTTCAAAGAGAACAGGTTTAAAAATAAGATGGATATAACCGCCTGTTTCTCTCCCCGCTTTTATCACGTCGTGCATTCCTTTACCGGTGTGTCTTTCCAATAATCATGTTGAACTGATAAATCCAAAATCTTTTTTTGTCTTGATAATCGCTTGATGATTGTTTAGATAATTGAAAAATCTTCAAGACCGAGAGGACAGAATTCATGACGAATCCCCTGTTAATTGACGCCATGAAAAATCCTGATTTTTATCCTCACCATCCGACAGCGGTTGAGTTCATTCAGACGCATATTTCCAATGTTTTCATCGCCGGAGATTTTGTTTACAAAATTAAAAAACCGCTCAAATTTGATTTTCTGGATTTCACAAGTCTGGCCAAGCGAAAATTCTTTTGTGAAGAAGAACTGCGTCTGAACAAACGACTCGCTCCCGTCACCTATCTGGATGTTGTTGCCATATCAAGAAACTTGCAGGGTAAAATTACCCTGCAAGATGGTGTTGAGATCATTGAATATGCTGTTCGGATGAAGAAATTACCCGCGGAGAAAATGCTTAAGACTCTTCTGACCCTTAACCTGGTTGATGAAAAAATCATGGATGCGCTGGCCGAAAAAATTGCTTTGTTTCACCGGCAGGCTGCAACAGATGAGCATATTGATGAAATGGGCAGCATCGAAAATATCCGTCATAATAACGAAGAAAATTTTTCAGAAACAATAAATTATATCAATGTCACCATTTCTGAATATAAATATCGGTTTATCAAAGAATATGTAGATCAGTTCCTGATCGTCAATAAAGATCTTTTTGAAAAGAGGATATTGAATCACAAAATAAGAGACTGTCACGGTGATTTGCACCTGGATCATATTTGCATTCATGATGAAATAACAATTTTCGACTGCATTGAATTTAACGAACGTTTCCGCTGTGGCGATGTGGCAGAAGATGTCGCTTTCCTGACGATGGACATCGATTTCAACGGTTATCCGCAACAGGCCGACATTTTTGTGAAATCATATATAAATTACTCGGGAGATATCGACCTGCCCGCTGTCCTTAATTTTTACCGATGCTACTATGCTTATGTTCGGGGAAAAGTAACCAGCCTGCGGCTTGCGCAGGAAGAAATGACGGAAAACGAATATCTCGACATTAAGAGAACCGCGACAAAATATTTTGAGCTGGCCTATTCATACGCCGCCCGCCTGGATAAACCGGTATTGATTTTAACCGCGGGTTTGATGGGTTCCGGAAAAAGTTATCAGGCACGGATACTTGCCGGACTTCTGGGCGCGAACATTATCCGCACGGACGTCATTCGCAAAGAAATATTTGCGCTTCAACCGAGTGACAAGCGTTATGAAGATTTCGGCAAGGGCATTTATTCCGATGATGTTTCCCGTCTTGTCTATCAAAAAATATTTGAGCTGGCCGGGCAAAAAATCAAAGAGGGGAAATCGGTCATCATCGACGCCTCTTTCAAAAAACGGGAAGAACGACAAAGTGCCCTGCATCTGGCGGAAACGCTCGGTGTGCAATTTTATATTCTGGAATGTTTTTGTCCCGACGGAATCACCCGTCAGCGTCTGGAAAGAAGAATGTTGAACAATGATAATGTTTCGGACGGACGATGGGAACTGTTCCAACAGCAAAAAAATGATTTTGATGTCATTAAAGAATTTCCTGAAAATTGCCACCTAAAAATAGACACATCCGTTCATCAGGAAATCTCAAGGAGAAAGATTATCGCAAAAATTAAAGGTGACCAATGGCGAGCGTAAATACCGGAAAGGGGAATTACTGCTTTGTCTCTTCTTTTTTCTTTTCTACTTCTTTACTCAGTTTCTGTTGCTCTTTCTGCTTTTTCTTCGCTTCTTTTTTTAATTTTTCTTTTTCTTCTTCGGCAATCTTCGCCTTCGTATCATCAATGTAATTTTTTACCTTGTTATCGAATCCGCTATCAGGGTATTCCCTGGCAATCGTTTCGAAACGCGAAAGGGCCGCCTGATATTTTTTCTTTTTAAAGTAAAACTTGCCCACGTAAAATTCGCGTTGTGCCAGTTTTTGTTTTACTTCTTTCAGTTTCGTTTTCGCTAACGGCGAAAATTTACTTTCAGGATACCGCGAAATAAGTTTTTCCCATTGCTTGCGGGCTTTTATTGTCTCTGATTGATCACGATCAACCGCTTCGATCTGATGATAATTGCACATCCCCATCTGATATATGGCATAAGGAACATTTTCATTAACAGGATGCATGGAAATAAAATCACTGTAGGCGTTTTCCGCTTCAGCGTATTCTTTATCGCTATAAAAAGAATCAGCAATGCCAATCTCAGCCAGGATGGCCATTTCGTGCAGGGGATATTCTTCCTTGAGACGCGTAAAATATTCACGTGCTTTATTATAATTATTCTCCTTGTATTCGTCAGAGGCTAAAGAATAAAGTTTCTCAGGCGTAAATACATTTTTTTCCTGTTTCTTGAAAAATGAACAGCCGTTGAGAACCAGAAACAGCGCCAGCAGGAGCAAGAAAATATTTAATTTAAATAATCCGGAAAACATTCTTGAATTTATCAATGCTCAAACCTCTTCATACAGCATTTGCTAGAATGATTTCTTCACGAAATCTTCCAGTTTGTTCTTGGGCGCAAGACCAACGAGGGTATCCAGAACCTGTCCTTGCTTAAACAAAATCAGCGTCGGAATGCTTCTGACCGAATATTTAACGGCTGTTTTTTGACTGTCATCAACGTTGAGTTTCATAATTTTTATCTTATCTTGAAATTGCGCCGCTATCTCTTCGACAACAGGACCGATGGCTTTGCAGGGACCGCACCACGGAGCCCAGAAATCCACAAGTACGGGTTTGTCGCTTTTCAGGACCTCGTTGTCAAAGTTGTCATCAGTGGCAACTCCCAGTAATTCGCTGCTCATTAATGAATACCCTCCTTAAATTTTTAGCGTTTGTGTATATGTCATAACAGAGGACAGAAAGTCAAATGCAATCTGCCATACAATATAAAATGCATTTCTTTGACTGTCTTGCATTAATTTGCTATGAAACCGCCAAGTGAGGAGACCTTTATGAATATTTTGGGAATTATTTCGACAAAATTAGTCATGGAAAGAAGTGATTTGTTAAAAGACGGCAGACCCAAATTAATAAACAATGAATTCGGTCAAACGACCGTTTATCTCACCAAGAAAACAGCCTTGATTTTAAGACACGGCAACGATTCCCGGAAGCACATTCTTCCTCATACAATCAACTATCGAGCCAACATCAAAGCCCTCAAAGATATTGGCATAAAAGAAATTGTCGGCATCAATTCCACCGGTTCCCTAAAAAAGACTTTGCGGCCGGGAAACATTGTTATTCCCGATGATTTTCTGACGCTTACCACGACACCCACCATTTTCCAGAACAACACCGTCCATATCACGCCTGCCCTGAGCAAAAAAGTGCGCGCAAATATAATCAAGGCGGCACAGCGCATCGATTTAAAAGTTAAGCAAAAAGGCACCTACTGGCAAACACAGGGACCGCGCCTGGAAACAAAGGCTGAAATCAGCATGATGTCTCATTTTGCCGATATTGTCGGCATGACCATGGCCAACGAAGCCGTCATCGCACAGGAACTGGAAACACCTTATGCCAGCGCTTGCTCAATTGACAATTACGGGAACGGAATACTGGCTGAACCATTGAATATGAAAGAAATTCTCGATGGTACAAGCAAAAACGCCGATTTGATGATTCAGCTCTTGCACAGCTATCTTGATTTATTTTATTAAATTTAAAAAGCGCCCAGTTGACACGGTTTAACCTTAATGTCCAATGCCTCGCAGGCGGCACAAACCTTTATGCGGGGGATATCCAGTTTTTTGGCAATCTCCCAGGCAACAACACAAGAAATCTTTCCATCTTGCATAGCGGCTGAGATATTTTCTTTCAATTCGGAAGGAATGTCTTTCGCCGGCTGAACGATTTTCTTAGTTTCGCCGTATCCGAAAAGACCCAACTGGCATTTTGTAATATTGATATTTAAAATATCAATGGTCCGTCCCGTTTCTTCCAGAGAAAATCCCATCTCTTCCGCAATTTCTTCAGCCTTTTTGCAGGAGATGCTGTTATTTTTAACCTGTTCGAGAATTTCCTTCTTCAGATCTTCATCAACCGGTGTTCCATCGGGATGTTTTTTAAAATATTTACCTTTGTCCACATGCGTCATAATTTTCTCTCCTTTTACTGATTTTATTACATATCGGAAAGCGATTTACTGTCCAGTGTCTTAAATCCTTTCTGTTCCAGAAGTTTTTCGGTCTTCTCCCTCTGATCAACATCAACAACAAACACCGCTTTTCTGGAAGTCTCCAGCACAAATCCATAGGCATTGTTAATGTTGACGCCCTCCTGATAGAGCAACTGCATCAAGCTATCCAGTCCGCCGGGAGTATCGGGAATCAGCACAGCCAGTACTTCCCGCAGATGTACCGTCATTCCCGCCGCGGCCAAAGCCGCCTCAGCACGCCTCGGATCATCAACAATCAAGTTAATGATGCCGAAGGTATCCGCGGTTGCAATCGTCGTGGCCCGGATATTTATTTTTTCTTTAGCCAGCACGCCGGTTATCTGGGCAAGTTTTCCGGATTTATTTTCCGCAAAAATGGATAGCTGATAGGCAAACATACGCTTTTCTCCTTTGTCTGTTCAATGAATTCCTGTCTGCGCTTCGACGAGGCTGCCGCCGCAATATTTTTCGCGGAGCTTCGGCTTCTCGATTTTTCCAGTCGGATTACGCGGAACGTTTTCAAAAATAATTTTACGCGGACGCTTGTAGCGCGGCAACTCGTTGCAGAACTTCTCGATCTCGGCTTCAGAAAGAGTAAATCCCGGTTTTAGCTCAACGATGGCTGCAACGATTTCGCCCAGACGCTGATCAGGAAGACCGATCACCGCCACATCCTTGATCGCGTTATGCGTGCGCAGGAAATCTTCGATCTGCACCGGATAAATATTCTCTCCGCCCGTGATGATGACGTCTTTCTTGCGGTCCACCAGATAGATGAAGCCGTCTTCATCCATTTTTGCCATATCGCCCGTGTACAACCAGCCAGCCTTCAGGATTTCCGCTGTGGCTTCCGGATTGTTGTAATAGCATTTCATCACGCCGGGTCCCTTCACGCAAAGTTCACCGACTTCGCCCTGCTTGACAGAATTTCCCTGTTCATCCGCTATTTTTACTTCCCAACTGTCGCCGGCTTTTCCGATAGCGCCGACTTTGTGGATGTTTTCAATCCCCAGATGAACGCAGCCCGGACCAATGGATTCCGACAAACCGTAATTGGTGTCATATTCATGCTTTGGAAAAATATTTTTCCAGCGTTTAACCAGACTGGGCGGAACCGGCTGCGCGCCGATATGCATTAGCCGCCATTGCTCCAGTTTGTAATTGTCTAATTTGATATCACCGCGTTCGATGGCATCCAGAATGTCCTGCGCCCACGGCACCAGCAGCCAGACAATTGTTATCTGCTCCTGGGAAACTGCTTTGATGATCCATTCCGGTTTGACGCCGCGCAGCAGGACGGCTTTGCTGCCCGCCAGCAGGCTACCGAACCAGTGCATTTTCGCTCCGGTGTGATACAGTGGCGGTATGCAGAGGAAATTGTCCGTGCGCGACTGCTGATGATGTTCCTTTTCCACTGCGCACGATATCATCAAAGCACGGTGCGAATGAAGAATCGCTTTGGGGAAACCGGTGGTACCGGATGAAAAATAAATAGCCGCGTCGTCATCATCCCTAACATTGATTTTCGGAGCTATTGACGAACAGCAGGCAGTCAGCGCGTAATAGCTTTCGGCAAAGGACGGACGGCCTACTCCTAAAAACAGCTTTATTTTTACTCTTGGTATTTTATCCTGTATCGTGGCCACTCTCTCGGTGAATTCCGGCCCGAAAATCAAAACATCACATTCGGCCAGATCAAGGCAGTATTTGATTTCATCTTCCGTGTAGCGATAGTTCAACGGCACCGCGAGCGCTCCGGTCTTCAGGATGCCAAAATAAACCGGCAACCATTCCAGACAATTCATCAGCAGGATACCGACCTTGCGGCCTTTGGTCAAACCTCTGCCGAGCAGAAAATTGGCAAAGCGGTTGGCCTTATCATCGAACTCACGCCAGGTCATCTCCCGCCGATATCGCTTTTCGGGATTGGTCTCGACAAGTTCGTAATCCTTCCAGTTTACCGTAACTTCTTTTATGTCCGGATTAATTTCAACCAAGCTTATTTCTTCCCCATACAGGACGGCATTGCGGGCAAGAATTTCTGTGATGGGCATTGTAAATTCCTTCTGATCTTTACTGTTTTAACCGTTCATACGCGGTTATTCCTTCATATCAGCAACAAGTTCCCGAACTTGTTTTGTCGGGAGACAAGATACGAATTTCGGACTTATATGTCAAGAATGATTTGGTTAAGATGCGAGACCTTGGACAATCACGCCGGAGCGTAATGCAACCGTTTGCAAATCACCCTTCCCTGTTCATCAAAAATGATTCCGTCTCGTTCCAACAACGCGCGCTTGATGTCCGCTCCGCTCTGAAAACCACCCAGATGAAGATTCGAAAGAATTGTCCTGTGGCAGGGAATGATGAGCGGAAATGGATTGCACGCCATCACATTGCCCACGGCCCGCGCTCCACCGGATGCACCCACATGCGCCGCAATCAGCCCGTATGTGCTGACCGAACCCCGCGGAATGGCATGCTGCGCGCGTAAAACCGATTTTTGAAATTGTGTATAAGGAGATAAATCGAGCACATCCAGAGAAAACTTAACATTCGCTCCTTCCAGATAAGCTCTGATGGAATCAGCTATGGCGTCAATTTCCGCACAGGAAGAATTACGGGCATGAGCAAAAATATTGTCCGCCTGCTTTTCAGCCGAAAGCCCCGGCCTGGAAAGCAGGACATGAATAATCAGGGGATGTTTATTTATCTCCGACCAGATAATGCCGACAGAGCCGATTGGCGTATGCCTGATAATCTTTTTATTGGTTTGCTGAAGGGGAATTATCGACATTCTGTTCTTCCTGTTTCTTTTTGGGGATTAAAAAGAAGATACCGATGAGCAGGATTATTGTCAACTGCTGACAGGCATCCTTGAACAAAGCCCAGGTAATCATCATCAAAAACGGCATAACCAGAATCATGATATGGATGCGCAGCATCTCATTGTACTTAAAAGGCAGCACAATCCGTTCCCAGGAGTTCTTGCGCATAAAGTCATCCGCGTTCGCGATTATGGTTACCAGTATCATCAGCCAGTACCTTTCAGCCAGATAAGTAACGGGAGTAAAAAAATCTGAATTGATAAAACCGTTCCGGCCAAAAAGATCCAACGGTTGCATTTCGGCAAATACCGAAAGAAAAAGGCCGTAGAAAGAGAACAACCATGTGTAAATGTAAAGCGCGATGAACCCCACCAGCAAACTCACAGGAAGGATTCCTAAAGTAAACAATTCCGGAGAAATGTTTTTAAGGAAGAGAGCTTTTGAATCATAATATGCTTTCTGCGTTCGGGCCGTCAGCATAATTTGTATGACTGCCGTGATAACGCACGTCCAGGAATAAAAGAGTGCGGCCAGCCAGACGCCCCAGCAGAATTCCTGCAGAGACCATTCTTGAACAACGGCCAGATACGAGGTCATTCCAAAGGCGATCAGACTGACGGCGATGCGACGAAACGATGTCATGCTTTGCTGTTTGGTCTTCCCGGCATCATTCTCCGTTTGACCTGCTGTTCCAATAACTCTTTTCATGGGAGAGGATAAAATATTTTTTATGCATATCGTAGGAGCAGAGCATTAAATCATTCCTTCGACTATTTCCACCACGCTCTGAACGCAAGGCTTGCATATTTTATTCCGATAATCATTTGCCAGATATAGCTTATGCCCTTCATCATTGGATAGATCGCAACTGTTTAACAACTGGCGGCAGATGTATGTGCCGTGTTTCTGAGAAAACCGATTCATCAGTTCCCGCACTTGTGCATAAGTCATCTCCGTGGCTTTCTGGGTGTCGTTTTCACCGCGACCATGTTTTAGACCAATCGCCATGATTCCGCCGGTTACAGCGCCGCAGACTTCTTCTTTTCTGCCCATGCCCGCACCGAAACCACAGGCAATTTTCAAGGCTTCATTGTGATCCAAACCAATATCTTCGCAAAAAGCGAAAAGAACCGACTGCGCGCAATTGTACCCGCTGACAAACTTGGCTACTGCCCGCTCACTTCTGTCCATGATTTCCTCCTCATTTATAAATTAGAGCGATACGGCTGCTTGGAAAATATTTCTATGTTTTTTGGTGAAATATTGCAATGCTTCTTTTATAAAAAACGACTGGAAATTAGGAAAATGATAGTATATTTTAAGTGAAGAAGGAGGAAATAAATTATGCCCAGAGTAGAATTAAATGTTCAGGCGCCGGAGTTCACGATGAACGATTTTAACGGCAAAAGCGTCTCTCTTTCCGACTTTAAAAATGAAAAGAATGTGATGGTGGTTTTCAACCGCGGATTTTTGTGACCCTTCTGCCGCGCGCACATGGCGCAGTTGCGTCAGGACTACGAAAAATTCGTGAAGCTGGATACGGAAATTCTCGTTGCCGGACCAGAAAATGCAGAGGCTTTTCAAAAATACTGGGCAAAGGAAAATTTGCCTTTCATCGGTCTTCCCGACCCCGAACACAGGGTCTTAAAACTGTACGGCCAGGAGGTCAAACTTTTCAAACTGGGCCGCCTGCCCGCGCAGATGATCATTGATAAATCCGGCAAGGTTCGCTTCGTTCATTATGGCCATTCCATGATGGATATTCCGGAGAATAAAGAGCTGCTAGATCTACTGGAAACGCAGATCGCCAAGTAAAAGCTGGTCCAATCATCCAGCACACTTTATCTTTTTTTATAGGATAACGAATCGATCATGGAAGGAAGCGCAGATAGAATTTCTCTGCACATATATAAGATAAGCAATTAAACAACAGGAAAAGATAAGCATGCCAGATTCCATAATCAAAGAATTGGGGCGTTCCACGCTGATCGGTAGCGGGGCGATAGGAACATGTCTTCGTCAGACCGGCAGTGCAGGTCAGGAGCCCATTGAACTGCTTAATCTCCGGCAACCTGAAGTGGTCAAAAACCTGCATGCCGCTTATCGATCATCAGGATCACGGATCCTTGTGACCAATACCTTTTCGGCAAACAGCGTTGTTTTCGAGGACGCTGGTATTGCGGAACTTTGTCAGGAAATAAATCGGGCCGGTGTCGCCCTGGCTCGGGAGGCTGGGGATTCGGAATGCATGATCTGGGCTTCGATTGGACCCTTGCGATTGGGATTGCGGTTGGATGATTATCCGGCCAATACTCTTCTTGGCATCTACCGCACTCAATGCGAAGCACTGAAGGAGGCGGATGCTTTATTACTGGAAACGTTTGTTGACCCGCGGGAAGCTCGAGCGGCACTGCAAGCCGCTGCCGAAACCGGACTGCCCATTATTTTCCAGGTTGGCAATACCGGTGGAGGAACACAGCGGTGGGAACGGATTGATCAACTGCTTTCGGAAGCGCTCCGCATCGGAGTTGCTGCCGTGGGAGCAAACTGTTATCATCCGGATGAAATTGTTCGAGTGCTTTCCTACATAAGCACCCGCACTGAGCTGCCCTTAACCGCTTCGCCTAATGCCGGACATCCGCTCATCGAACGGGGACTGGTGAAGTATGAATTTACGCCGGATGACTTCGCCAACACAGCGATAGCTTTGTCCGACGCAGGCGTGTCCGTCATTGGCGGATGCTGCGGTACGACACCTGATCACATCCGCAAAGTGGCCAATGTATTAAATGGCCGGCCCGTTGTTGCGCGAAGACACATCCCTGTGTCTGCCGAGCGCGCTCCGGTCATGCCGGAGGCAGGGGACACAAGGGCCAATCCCATTCGGGAGATGATGCAGGCGAATCGCTTCCTTGTCAGTGTTGAAATTCGCGCTGATCGAATGCTGCCTCTCGATGAAATTGTGAAAGGCGCGGCAAGGGTGGCAGCAGCAGGGGCGGATATGTTCGATGTACCGGATAATCCCGGCGCGACAGTCGGGAGAGATGCAATAGTAACAGCCGCACGCCTGCAGGAGGCCCTTCAGATTCCGTCAATTTGTCACTTAAGTGTAACGCAATCCAACCTCATGCGACTGCACTCAACGCTGATCGGATGCTGGGATTCCGGTTTAAGAGGCATTCTGGCAGTAACCGGTGATGCACCATCCATGGGGCATCTGGGCAATCTGGCTCACCGCGTTGTGGACATGCGGAGTTCGGTCGAATTGCTGCGCCTGATTCGCGGACTGCGCAGTGGGCATATCATCAACGGAGAAGCATTGGCAGACCCGCCCGATTTTTGTGCAGGCTGTGCTGTCGGAAGGCCGATTCCGGCTCAGGTCCGGTGGCTGAAGACTAAAATCGATGCTGGCGCCGAATTTGTGTTCTCACAACCGGTTTTTGCTGTTGATGACTATAAAAAGTTGCGCGACACTTTGAAGGGATTGCCGATTCGAGTTTTTCCCGGGCTCATGCCGCTGATTAGCCATCGTAGCGCGGTGTTTCTGGCCAGTGGTCGTATTCCGGGAATCACCGTACCAGCGGACGTCGTGACGAGTTTCGAGCGTTATCATGATCTGGAAGACCAACGCCAATTCGGCATTGAGCAGGCCTGCAAACTGACAGCGGTCATTGCTGAAGATGCATCCGGGTTGTACCTTATCATGCCTTTTGGCAAACGAAGTTATGAGGACACGGCACAAATCGTTCGTTTTATCAGAAATCAGCGATAAATCTTCTAGGCTGAAGAGCAAGAATCCTGCAACGCTGTGATATTTGCTTTGGCTTCGTCGTTCAGAAAATCCCACAAACCTATTTTCTTAACTGTCTCAACTTTGGGAATGCCTGTTGCATTCCAGCCGCGCTGTTCGTAATAAACGCCGATTAATTTTCTCAGTTCTTCTTTGCGATGTTTCATCAGTATTTCCCGCTTGTCGGCAGTTTTCATTTTCTGAATTTCTTCCAGCGGCTTATTCAGAATTGAGACGACTTGAGCATCGTTATAATCTTTTTCGTCCTCGTAGAGAAGATCTTCGGTGGGTCCTATCGCCCTGTCCGGAATCCAGTCGCGCTCTCCTGTATGTTTCTCAAAAGCCATAATGTTCATGATGCGCTGCAGATTGATATCACGATCAGTCTGTTCGAAGATCTGTTCCCAGGTCATGTTTGTGCCCAACATGCCGTTGTAAAAATCGGCGTAGATTTCCTGCGAAGCGGGATTAATGTAGATATCGGTGTCTTTACGACTGTTGGAATCGGGATTGAAAACATCGACCCAGGGCAGTTTGCACAAACCCAGATTGTCATTACCCAAACGAACGCGCGGATAAGTGATTAAGGCATTGGCCTTGGCTTCAAACGTGGGAAACGCCCCCAGCAAATCAACCTTAATCAGCCACGCGGCGGCGTGATGCGCGCCGATGTCACTCGCCGCTGCATAAGAACCCTGCATGGACAGAGACCGGTGTGTCCGGTAAAGCGAAAAAGGCAGCCCCTTGGTCTGCATAGCAAATTGTTCCAGTTCTTCACGGGGATTGGATTTCCCGGTGCGGTCCGCGTATCTTTCACCAATCCAGTTGATCAATTCCAGCATGCCCAGTCCGACGATGCTGGTCAGCGAGGTCTTGCGATACGCTATATCATGGATGAACTGCAGTGCGGCCTGTTCGTCGCCCCATTTGAGTTCAAAGCCATCCGTATCTTCTTTGGTTAAGTAACCACGCTGGTAACATTCCATGACAAAAGCCATGATCACCGCGGTGGTAATGGTATCTATTCCATAATTATCACAGTGCCAATTGGCTTCCATGATGAATTCCGGATTCCACATGCCCAGGTTGGAACCGAAGCCCGCCGCTGTTTCGTATTCCGGACCATCCACCCAGACCTTTTTGCCTTTGTGCTCGCCGGAAACCAGCGTTACCCAACCCCCCTTGGTGCATCGGAGATTGCAGCCGGGGAAACAGCCGTCCATGCCCCGATGATCAAAAAGATGTTCCTCGTAATTCTTCCCGCAGATATTTCCCGCCCGCGGATCGGAACCGTATTGGTAATTATTGACCGGCAGCGACTTGTAATCATCTTTGTTCATAAAGGTGATAAGTCCGGCTGAGCCTTTGCGGTACATCCGGAGGGATTGAGGATCGACTTCCTTGACAATCTTGTGCAGTTTGGTTCCTGATTGCTTCACCTTCTCCCAATCTGCTGCTCCGTAAGGATTCTCGCCATGCGGGAAACCGGAGAGCACGACAATTGCCCGGATATTTTTATTAATCATGACCGTGCCCAGCCCGGTGCGTCCAGCCTGTTTTGTTCTGAACAAGCCCTTGGTTTCTCCCACCGGTTTCACGGCGTCATAGTAATGACTGTTTATGCAGCCGTACATGGTGTTGGCGGCACCAAGGCCTGTGGTCAGGAAGACGATATCTTTCTTTTCACGGCCTTCCTGAAGGAATTTATCGACAATGATTTTCTCCAACTCGAAGACCTGATCAATCGCCGGCGCTTCGGTGATGTATATCTCATTTTTGAAACTGTCGATGACAATCATAGCGTTGGTTTTACTGATGCCTGTAATTTCGAGGGAGTCAAAACCGGCATATTTTAAATAGGCTCCGAAATAGCCGCCAAAATTCGATACCCCCGGAATATGCGTGAGCGGAGATAAAGAAACAGCCATGCATTTGCTGGTTCCCGGAAACTGCGGAATGCCCCCCAGCGGTCCGGGCGAAAGAATCAGTGGATTCTCGGCGTCGTCGGCTTTGGTTTTAGCGTTTATTTTTTGTGTAAAAGATAGTTTCTTGGTATACTTTAACGACAGTAAAACATTGCACGTCCGCATTAAACGGACGTGCAATGTCGGATAAAACTCTTTTACCTACTCGCTCATGGCGTATTCACCGTTCAGGACATAAACATAATTCTGCCAGATCTTGTTGTACTGAGCTTCGTCTCCCTGACTCTTAATCAGCATGATTTCCTTGCAGTAGGCTCGCTGTTCATCCTTGGTGTTGTGCATGCCGTAGATTTGCAGAGCGAAGCGGGAAAAATCACGCACCATAAAATCGAAAATCTGGTTGATGATGTCCTCATCCACCTTGTCATAATCCGCCTGTTCCAGAATAAGCTGGCCGTAAACCACAATGGAGAACATCTCGCCCACCGGCAGTGACCAGGAAGGATCCATGTCCTGCGCCTTGTCGGGACCGGCTTTCTCCAATAGTTCCTTAAAAAGATTAATTTGTTTGATGAAGATGGCCACATTCGGAAGCTGACGGCTTGCTTCAAAAACCGGTTTGTAATCGTGGAACTGAACCGAACCCAATCCTTTGGTCGGCCCCTGATTGAAGAGGAACGAGTCATCCTTGAGAGAGAATTCCGGCGCGACTGGAGCGTATTGAGCCGGACTGAAAAAGTAGTTCTTCATAAACTTGCGGATAAGCTGAACGTTAACATGAACGGTGCCTTCAAGTTTCGACGGCCCCCGGATATCGGTGGCCCCCATGGAAAAATAAGTATCCTTTTCAAATCCTTTGGCGGCAATAACTTCCCAGAGCAGATTGATCACTTCTTCGGCCTGCGTTGTAACTTTCATCTTGCTGGTGGGATTGTAAAGAAGGTAGCGTCTGTCCTTCTCATTGGCATTACGGAAGTAATCGGTGGCACGGCGCTGATAAAGTTTCATTCCGATAATACGCAGCCAGGCATCCATAAAATTTTTCTGCACGTGCGGCATGTTGGTAACAGGCATGCCATACAGTACACGATTGGCCGCGTGCGTGATGGCTTCATAAAAACAGTGCTCTGCCACACCGAGGGACGCGGGGCCGATGTTAAACTTGCCGATATTGACGGTATTGAGCGCCGAATCCCAGGCGTGGGAACCGCGCGAAAGAATATCGTCTTCGGTTATGGGATAATCATGGAGCGCGAAGTTGGAGACGTACTCCTGATGGGAGATGACATTCTTTTTGAGTTCGTAGGCTTTATTCTGGTAATTGGTGACAAAGAAGCAGTAGTCGTCTGTTCCATCCTTGATTTTACCCAGCGTGGAAACCATCTCGGCTTCGTTACCGTTGCCGATGTAATATTTTTCGCCGTTGGCCACCCATGTTCCGTCTTTTGCCGGTGTGAGCGCCGTTTCGGTCGAGTAAATATCGGCACCATGGGTGCGTTCTGAAAGGCCGAAGGCAAAGATCGCGCCCTTTTTCAGCAGTTCTGCAGCCTTCCTTTTAGCCTTTTCATTCGGGCTCATCCAGATCGGACCAAGTCCCAAAATGCTGACCTGAAAACAATACCAGTAACCCAGGCCATAAAAAGCCAGCAGTTCGCTATACTCACTGTTGCGGGCGGTATCCCAGCGGCAATCAGGATCGCCGCCACCGTACTGGCTGGGCGTCAGCAGTTTGGCAAAAATTTGCTCTTTGCCAATGAAGTCAACAAATTCCCTGTACCATGTTTTCTTATTGAAATCTTCGGTAAGCCTGGTCTTGCCGAACTTCTCGAAAAAAGCGATTGTTTTGTCCATGATGGCCTGCGAACCTTTATCCGCCATCAGACTCTTGTACTTTTTCGGCTGCACTAAATAATTCATCTGAACCTCCCTTTGCTGAAAAAAAATGATAATTCTTTAGAAATTCACATCTGCTTATAATACGTAAGTAGCTTAACCTTTTTTTCACAAAAAAACTACTGTCAAAATAAGTTAACAATCACGATAGTTTCCATTTCCACTTGCAACATTTTCTGCCGTTATTTTGCCACGAAATTTGTTGCAAAGGTGTTCAGAAACCCGCGAAGGAGCATAGGTATAATCATTATGACTCCCATTATTTTCATGAAACACTGCTTTGGCCACGGCAACCACATCGGCACAAACAACACATTCTTTTTTGGAGAAACGGAGCGCAGGGAGGAGGTGCTTACCGCCATATTAGTTAGTCCGTCCTGAAAAATGCGGCCTGGAAGCCGCGTAAACATTGAAGATGCTCTTTGAAAATTGAAGAAAATTGCGGAATTGTAGTTGATTTTTCTTGGAAAAAGTGTTATAAGTATTTGAAATAA
>JBATES010000182.1:0-2852 GCA_049664145.1 Smithella sp. | reverse complement strand
GCGGTAAACTGGGTGATCCCCGCCATCCTTTATTGCTTTCGGTGCGCAGCGGAGCGACGGTTTCTCTTCCCGGCATGATGAAATCTTTTCTGAATGTGGGGATTAACGAAGCTATTGCTGAAAACCTCAGTAAAAAGGAAGATTTTCAGTGGGCGGCCTGGGATTCCTATCGCCGGTTTTTACAGATGTGGGGGATGTTCCAGGGATTGAATCGCAATTTTTTCGACGCGATCATCGATGAGTACAAACAGAAATACGGCGTGGAAAGAAAGATACTTTTTCTGCCCGAACAAATGCGACAAATAGCCCTTTCCTACAAAAAAGGATTAATGGAAAGCGGCATTGCCTTTAAAGAAAAACCTCTCGATCAGTTGAGTCACGCAATCTTGCAGGTATTCAATTCATGGTATTCGGAACAGGCGGAAATTTACCGCCGGCAAATGCATATTTCCGATAAATGGGGAACGGCTGTCATCGTCCAGAAAATGGTGTTCGGCAATCTCAATGACAACTCCGGTTCCGGCGTTATTTTTACCCGCGAGCCGAAGAGTTCGTCTTCGGATGTCACCCTTTACGGAGATTTCATCTTCGGCGTTCAGGGAGACGATATCGTTTCCGGCCTCGTGGAGACGTATCCTATTTCTGAAAAACAGCGCATCGCGGAATTCCGGGATTCCAAAATATCCCTGGAGGATAAGTTTCCTGAAATTTACGCGGAACTCTTGAGAATTGCGGAAATTCTTATTTACGAAAAAGGATTTAATCACCAGGAAATCGAGTTTACCTTTGAAGGACCGACGCGGGATAAATTATACATCCTGCAAACGCGTGACATGAATCAGATCACGACACAAAAATGGAGACGCTTTAAAGATACTCCCGAATTGCAATCATCCGTTCTGGGAACGGGTATCGGTGTCAACGGCGGTGCGCTTTGCGGCCGGGCTGTTTATTCGGAAGCGGACATTAAGCGATTCCGCAGCGAAGAGCCTCAGACGCCTCTGATTCTGGTGCGGCCGGATACGGTACCGGATGACGTCGGCGTTCTCCTGCAGGTGGAAGGATTGCTGACAGCGAAAGGCGGCAGTACGTCCCATGCCGCCGTAACCATTCCACAGCTCAACAAGGTCGGCGTTGTCGGGTTCAGCAAACTGAAAGTGTATGAAGCCGACGAATACGCCGCGATAGAAGATCGGACTATCAGGGCTGGAGATTTCATCAGTATCGACGGCTGGAGCGGCACGGTTTACGCGGGACAACACAAAAGCGAAGCTGAATGATCTTTTAGCACACACAGACAGGACATCTAAATCCACTGATATCCTATTGGTTTTTATACTTACCAAAGTGTTTTACTAGTTCCCCAAAATTATGGGGCATATATTTTTCAAAATCTTCCTCATCAACAAATACAAAATTGAAATGGAATTTCTTTTTCACCGGTTTTTACAAAAAAGTCCGGGTAATAGTTGGCAATGTTACCCTTTGAATCAACGTAATCGAAGCTAAAGTGAACAGCCAGATAATTCCTGGCAAAAGCAATAACGTCCGGCCATTTTTCCAGAGAAGAAGCAAATTGTAATTCCAGATGGCTGTCTCCAATTATTTTATTGAAAACGCTTTTCTGCGGCACTAAAAAGCCTTGTTCTTTAGCGACAAATGGTCTTGTTTGACGAAGCTTTATGTAATCTCGAATTTCTGCATTTCCTTTATCCCGCACGGTCAATTCATTAATTTTTGTCACTACTGTCCGGAATAATCTGTAAATAAGTTCAACTGGTTACTGTTTTCGTTCATGTTACTTGTGTAATCATAAAATGTAAGTAGCTGAAACATGGACGCTCTTTCAAATAAGGAGATACTCAAAACCTGTAAAATTGTGTAGAGACTTTCCTGGAGATTCAACCGTTTTTTGATGATCGCCACAATCAGATAGACGGAAACAGCAATCCAGATTTTGGTTTTCACCGCGTTCTCCGAAGTACCGAAAAAGCTCTTGATGCGTAGGTGTTGTTTGATCCATTTGAAGAAAAGCTCTACTTGCCATCGTTGTTTGTAAAGTTGGGCGATGGTGATGGCGGGCAGCAGAAAGTTGTTGGTCAGAAACACCAATGTTTTGTTGGTCTCGGCGTCGTAATATCTCACCCGGCGGAGTTTGTCGGGATAATTTCCGACTGACTTCACAACGGTCAGTAGGATGGATTGGTCGCACACAACCCCTGTGGCTTTGTCCACTGGATGGGAATAAAGCCTGCGACTCTTGAGATTGGACTTGGCGCGGATTACGAAGAAAGCGGAGGTTTGGGTAACAGCATAGAGTCTGGAGAAATCCGTGTAGCCGCGATCCATGATGTAGAAAGCGCCTGCTTCCAGGGGAATGATGTCCAGAACGTTGACCTCGTGGAGTTTTCCGTCGGAGATGTGGATGAAGCTCGGAATATTGCCCCGCAGATCCAGCAGGGTATGAAGTCGGACGGCCCCCTTTGCTGTCCGGAAGTGTGCCCAGGGAAAAATGGACAGGCACAGATCTATCGTCGTTGCATCCAGGGCGTAAACCGTGTTTTGAAGTTCCACTGCCAACGGTTCCTTCTGGTAGAGTTTCCTGGCGATGCCGATCAGATGATGGGCAAAATCGGCGTAGATGCGCCAGTCCTGCATCTCGTTCGCTTTCGCCAGGGTGCTGCGGGAAACCTTGCTGCGGATGCCCATGTGATAGAGTTTGTTATTTTGTGCCCGGAGGCAGGCTTCGATGTCCCGCAGGCTCTCCCGATACGTCAGTTGTGCGAAAGCCATAATGCGGAACTGGTCCAGGCAGGTGAAATTTTTGACGCTGAAGTTGCCTTGGTACTTGT
>JBATES010000181.1:0-4287 GCA_049664145.1 Smithella sp. | reverse complement strand
GGCAAATAGTTTGTATCGCAACGTCGACATCTTCTGCCGGACTTTCGTTCCAATAATGCTCTGACGAAACAAACTCATCAGATTGTAAGCCAGCATGACCATGTTTAATGCCGCCTCCGTGCCGTAAAAGCTGTGAAGGTTGAAACTGTCAAAACCAAAGTCATACTTGAGTTCCTTGATCCGGTTCTCTGCCTCCGCTCGATCTTTGTAAAGATTCCAGACCTGAATCGCCGGCAAAGTCAGATTGGTGATGAAACAATGGTAGTGGTATTGGCTGTACATGTCGCTGTCCTGGAATAGCCGCAATTGCTTGCCGGTCGCTTTTGGCCTCTCCTGAATCTTCTGACGAACGATGACCATCCGGCAATCTGTTACAAAAGCCATCAGGGGATGATGTGATTTTCTTCCCGGTTTCTTCGCATTGTAACCCACTCTGGCACCTTCCTGATCTCCGTAGCGGGTCCATACGGAGGAATCCAGATCCAACGTGTAATTGTCAAACCGCAGATTCCGGAAAAACCACTGATCCATCAAGGTAAAGACTTGCTGGTTCTTCTCCTGCGTAAATTTGTTGAAAAACCGCTTACAGGTGTCCTGGCCACAGATCCGATCCCATCCAAATATCTTCCGGATCACAGCATCCTGGCGGGTAACTTCTGTATGCATGAAGCGATTGGCTCCACACCACACGCTGACCAAAAAGCTTTTGATGATGTCTTCCGGCTTATATCCACGGTTAGAACCTGGCTCGGGAAGCCCTCATGTTGAAAGCATTGAATCGATATCGCAGTGGTCCAGCATCTTCTTCATTAACGCCATGCCGCCCCACGGGGTGATGTCTTTATCTGTAAATCCAATCTCAAAATCCATCATGCCTCCTGTAAGAAAAGCTTACTCAATATTAAGCACAGGTGACTCTTACCTAAAATACCAATTTCCTTATGCCTTTCTATTAGAATTTCTATTGCTGCGCAATAGAAATCTGCTCTATTACGGAATCTGGGTTAAATTTTTGAATGCGATGGATATGTTCTGCAACGGCCCTGATACGAGCAGTTCTTTTACGTTTGGAACCATGTGATGTACCTCCTTAAATTTTTTGTTTTACCCCCACCCATACTCCCCCCTTCAAGGGGGGAGGGGTGAGAGGTGGTTTTTAATGAACGACGGTACCCAAACTGTAAATGGTAACCGCTTCCGCGCCGCCAGTGACATTATCCAGGCGGCAAAGGAACCTCTTGCTGTTGTTCTGCGCAATGGTCATGGTCCCGGAAAGCGTCACGCCTGCGCCCGCGGTGATGGTGATGGTTTCCGCCGCGTCCGCATCATTGCGGATGGTGAACTCGAAGCTGGAACCGACAATGCCGCCCGCGAATCCCGCGACGATGAGCGCCGCTGTCGGCGATACGTCACTGCGATTTGCGCCTGCCGGGTCGCGCTTGATCAGGCCACCGATCAGTTCCGCCGCCGTATAGGTTACCGCGCCGGCCGTGGTCTTTGTGGTGACCGTGATATTAAACCAGCCGGTCTGCGTGATGCCGGGAACGTAGCCCATGAGCAATACAGAGGCGAGATCGTCTTCGGCGGAAGCCGACTCGATAACCAGCGCGCGGGAATAGGCCAGAGCCGCGGCGGCTGTTTTGCCTTTGCCTGCGTCGGCGGCATCAACATATTCCGCTTTGACAAAGGCGTTGACGGCGATGGCGTCGTTCATTTCCAGTTTACTGACACCGAGGATGCGCACCTGGGCGGCTTCACCCAGCGCGGGTTTGTTCTGCAAAATGCCCAACAGGGCCTCGGTTTCGTTGTCGGGTCGCCGTACACCTGTCGAGGTGAGCACGACGAACTTGTACTGATCGTCAACCAGGCTTTCTATCGCCGGGAAAGAGAGATCTAAAATTCCGTTATCCATATTTTTCTCCTTAATGTTTATTGTAGGTCGGGCACGCTGTGCACGCCGATTAACGGATCGTTCGGGGAACGATCCCTACGATCCGCTTATTTCCTGCTCGTATTCCTGCACGAGCGTGGGGTTTTCCTTCTGCACTTCGGCAAACGCCGCGCTGTAGGTCATGTCTTTGCGCTCTTTCATTTTCGCCGCAGTGAGCGCGTCCAGCTTTTCGCTGGCCTTGCCCGCGCCGCCTGCGTTTTTGTCTCTTGTTGCAATTTCTTTAAAAGTGATCAATGGCGTTGCCGATTCCAGGAGCGCTTTCATGCGGATAAAAGGCGGCAGAGCGTTTTTTAATTCTGCCTTCTTGTACCATTGCGCTGAAAGCAGGTTCGACCTGGCCGAACTTTGCCAGCAGTAAATTGCCTGTTTTATCGGCGACTTTTTTTAGACTCTTCACCCAGCCGTAAGCGGGCGCGTCGTCTTTCGGGTGCCCGATACAGGCGGGCGGCTCATGAACGGCGGCATTAAATTTAGCGATAGCCTTATCAATCAGGGCATCGCCGTCATGGACAACGCCATTGCTGTCAGTTTGTTTTCCGCCTCTAAAGATCGGAATGTAATCGTCAAAGCCTTTAAAATTCATTTTTTCACCTCAAGATATTCGTTAATGATATTTATAATCTCATCACTGTTTGCCTTGCTTAGTCCCAAAAACGGACGGGCCGGAATCTTGATGCTGTGCGCTCCAAATGTAAATCCGCGTCCTGCCGTGGTTCCCTTTTTAAACTTTCCTTTTTTATCTCCGCGCTTAGAGCGGTTTCGGACAAACAGCTCACTGCGTGCTGTTTTATCTATGGTCCCGCCCGACTGATGAATGGCGGCATAAACTTTGTTGGTCCCAACCGCTACAGAGTTGTTGCCGATGAGCTGATAACGAATGCTGTCGCGCAAATGGCCGGTTACGGTGAGCGTTCGGATCCGCTTCGGATTCGGCGTCTTCGGCTTCGTCCACGGTCTGCCGTCCGGCGCCGGACCTCCGGATTCAAACCGGCGCTTGGTCTGCTCGGCAATCCTGTCGCCGATGGCTTTCATGATGGGCGACATGTTTGATATGCGCGAGGATACCTCTTCCAGCTTAGCTCTGACGGTGTCCGCGCCGTCCATTTTGATAATCATTTCAGGCATCAATTACCCCTTGACTATTTTTATAGTCATGCTAAATTACGATCAGAAGCCTCGGAAACACGGTGAATCTCCCGGCCGTAGGACGCCGCAAGGCGGATCGCGTGTGGGTGAACGGGAGCCCCGCCCGAGGTTTTTATTTTTTTATTCGACACGCTTCTACAATTCATCTTTGATAACTTTTCCTTTGCGTTTCATCCGGTCGACATCCTTCAGGTCCGTCAGCCGGAATGATGTCATATAATCCCGTTGGCCGCTTTTTGTTGTCTTGATGACGGACTGATATATTTTTTCCTGCCTGCGTATGAAGAGCATCGTTTGGTCGCCGTCTTTAATCACGGTTTGAGCATCGGCGATGACGACCGGCAGTTGTTTATAGTCCTCCATGCCGATATCATTGTGTGCCGATTTATTTTTTTCCAGCGTCTCATTGCTTAACCATACCGTTTGCGCATAGGCGCCGATCTGCTTACGCGAATCCTCATCAAGCACCGCTACCGGGAATTCACCCCTGCTTTTACCAGCCAGAAAATTTTCAAACGCCGGTTCATTCACGAACGATGACAGCCACTGTCTGGCGATATCGTTTGGTAATGAATCAAATTTATCCGTCAACATTTTGTAGCCGTCCGACTGCGCCGCTTCGCCCACATTGTAGCCCCAGCCCTTGTCTATCCCGACCGGTTCGCCTGTCTTGGGATCGATGGGTGAGGGCGGCGCTTCGCCTTGCCCTCTCTTTTTAGCCGTTGCATATTCGTTGCGCGTCGATCCATAAACACGGCATTTACAACCCCAGCCATTAGGCGCATAATGTGTCTTCCACCAGGGATCGTCCGCCGGAAGCGTGACGCCGTCCCACGCCAGATGCTGGGGACGCGGAACTTTGCTGTCGCCGTGCTTGTAGGTCAAGTACGGCATGACCTGCATTTGTTCCGGGTCGGTCAATTGCTCCCAGCGACCGGCGGCATACGCCGTCCGGATGTTGGTGGAATAGATCAACTCACTGCGCCAGTTGCGCATCTCGTTCGCTTCCGCCAGGGTGCTGCGGGAAACCTTGCTGCGGATGCCCATGTGATAGAGTTTGTTGTTTTGTGCCCGGAGGCAGGCTTCGATGTCCCGCAGGCTCTCCCGATACGTCAGTTGTGCGAAAGCCATAATGCGGAACTGGTCCAGGCAGGTGAAATTTTTGACGCTGAAGTTGCCTTGGTACTTGT
>JBATES010000180.1:0-4153 GCA_049664145.1 Smithella sp. | reverse complement strand
ACCATACTCAAGGGGCAATATCACCGCTTGCAATTTTCTTAACCCCTCCAACGTCTTCGCCTTGGACATTGATGACTTTGCTATTGCCAGTAATGCCTCCTCCATTCCGACCCATCGTCGTACCTCCCTAATGGATTTACGACTATTATATCACTTTTGAATTAGAAATGGAATAAGTCCTGATTTCCGGATGAAACTACCTTCTAGAGACCTCCAACATTTTTCTTTCATAATTTTTAGAGTTGATTTCTTTATTAATCGTCATTTTACATTCCCGCTCGAAAAAGGTATTACTTTTGCGCCAATTTTCAATTCCTCCAAATAATCAGACCAAGTCTGCATCATTTCTCTTCGTTCTTTTAGATGTGCTGTTCGATTATAAGCTCGGCCATTAGGATCTCTGACTGCATGAGCAAGTTGATGCTCAATAAAATCTGGTCTAATTTGCAAGACTTCATCAAGAAGTGTTCGTGCCATTGCCCTAAATCCATGTCCTGACATTTCATCTTTTTCGTAACCCATGCGGCGTAAAGCTGCAAGAATAGCGTTTTCGCTCATAGGCCGTTCAGTTGTTATTCCTGGAAAAACATACCGCCCTGCGCCAGTGAGCATTTTAAGCTCTTTTAAAATCTCAATTGATTGTTTTGATAATGGCACAAGATGTGGTTCTCGCATTTTCATTTTACTAGAAGGAATATTCCATTCTGCATTTTCTAAATCTATTTCAGACCATTCTGCACGTCGAAGTTCTCCAGGACGGACAAAGACCAAAGGCGCAAGTTTTAAAGCAGATTTAACGACAAAACTGCCTTTATAACTATCAATAGCTCTTAATAATTCTGCCACTTTTTTAGGTTCAGTAATTTGTCTTTGCATTACGAATTTTCATGTCGTTTAGTGGCATAAATCACCTCGTTATGTTTGTCAGCATTGTTCCAATGAATCTGGCTTCGTTTACGTCAACCACATTGTGTTTCCTGTCTTCTAAAGAATCAAAACGCTCTAATAAAAGTTCTTTTGCATCTCTGCTTCTTCTGGCGTCTTCATGGCCAACTTCCGGATATGTTCCCAGTGCCAAACTTTTGGTTTTACGTTTGAAACGGTATTTAAAACGCCACCATTTACCGTCTCATGGCGTTACATGCAGAAAAAGACCTTCTCCATCATAAAGCCTATAAATTTTGTCATCATGTTTTTCGGCGTTTATCAAATCTTCCGATAGGCAGTTAATTTTTCTTTGCATGTCAATTACTCCATTTATGCGGGTATCGTATTTTTCACTGCGGGTATTCGCTGAAATTATACCCGTAAATTTGCTATATTTTAATGGAGACCATAACACTTCTTTGGACTATAAACAATAAAAAACCCGCTATTTCTAACGGGTTTTTACACTTCTTTGGATTTTATTGGATTCTGTCTTGGTGGAGGTGGCGGGAGTCGAACAGATTATCTAAGTATTCTTAATCATTACATTTATTAAATTTGTAATTTTCCGCATGCCCCCAAAAATATCCCCAAAACTTGTAAAGATGGTTTTCAACTCTATTTCAAATCTTACTCTATAAAAAAACCGTGAATCATGCAAGGTTCTTTTAAAGCTATAACAAAAACCAATATGCGGTATGATGGACGTCTCCCGCCTTCTTTCTTGCTATTTGCCGATTAAATGATTCCCAACATTCCCTTTGTTTCGGCTTCCAGTTTAATGAATTCAAGGGTAGCATCTTCCGTTGCAATCTCGTCGTAATCTAAAACCGCAACACTGACTTTGGCCGTGTCCGAATATACTGCTTGCACTACCCCTCCCCTTACCTCAACTATTATTCTTGGGTTATGCTTTGCCATAAGATTTCCCTTTCCCCCGTCGTGCCGATAGGTCAGCTAATAAAATTATTTGCGCCCTAACGTATTATTTACCAGACAAACAACGCCGGATTCTCCGATAACGTAATATCTTTTACAGAATTGTGGTTTTTTTTCGTAAACCTCAAAACCTTTCATGCCTGTTGCAACATAAACGTTTCGTCCGTAAACTCTGGCAATCCTCCTCGCTAATGTAATTGCATTCCCCAAAATCCTTTTATTCATCTCTTTTTCCTCCTTTCGTTAAATGGTTTTCCCTCTAAAAACATTTTGAAAAACCAACTTCACAAAAAGGCGGTGCAAAGAGCACGAAAGAGCCGAAGGCACTTCTATGCCATGCCCAGAGGGTATTGCGAAAATATTGTTCGAGCTTTTTAGAAGAATATTTTTGTAACGATAAAGATTTTCACCGAAGAAAAGAGAAAAAAAACAAACAACGAAATCTTTATTGCCGAAGGCATGGAATAGAACTTTCGTGTAGAAGGCACCGCTAGTTGGTTTTGAAAAAGAGAAGTCGGGAGATATTTTGAAGGGTGCAGGGAAGAATTAACGGGGGTTACAATCCCCTTAAAATACCTTCCCTGCAAAATAAAAAATAACAGGGTGGGAACAATAAGACGGGATAGGCGTGAAATTGCTGTATTTGTGATTAGCTGAATATGTGTGTTGATTATGAAGCGGCAAGCGACGTGCTGCAAGCCCAGAGCGATAGCGGAATAAGCGGCACACTTTTTCAGCGGCTAAAATCACAAATTATGAATACAGCCTTATCACGCCTATACCAACCTCAAGCAGGGTGGGAAATAGATTACATATAATTTATTGAAGTCGAGATTCGTTGCTGATGCGCTAAAAAGATGAATCTTGAAGTCATTTACTACATCGGTTCTTCATGGCCTTTTGTTATATTTTGCTTGTCATTCATAGTCTATACAGCCTATCTTTGTCACGTATAGTATAACATTTTGCCGATAAGTCATGATATTTCCCGTAATGCTCTGGTGGATTGTTCATTCAAAAAAATGAAACAAATGATTTTCCGCTTAGGACATATTTGCATGAAGTTTTATAGATTCTTTACTCTGTAAAACTTTAAGAATTCCGGCAAGGCTATCCATGCGCGGATTGCCTTTGGGGCCAAGCATTCTGTGAATGCTTTTACTTGATTTATGAAGCTTCTGCGCCAGTACCGGAAATGTTATAGTCGCGTTTATATAATCCCGGAGTATTGATTTGGCGACACTGTGATCGCCGGCAAGTAATTCATTGATAGCTTCTATAAGCAATGCATGGCGGAAATCCGGATCGGAAACCACTCTTCGTTGCACAGTATCTTTAAATTTTCTTGTAAGAGCCACGTTACACCTCCTGTTTCTTTCTACTTTTATAATCCTGCCAATATTTTTTAGCTTTCTTGATGTCTTTGCTCTGTGTTTTCTTATCTCCTCCGCAGAGCAGAATTATCAATTTACTTCCATTTTTTCCGAAATAAATCCTGTAGCCCGGTCCAAAATCTATTTTATATTCAGCTACACCACTGCCTATATATTTTACATTGGAATGATTTCCCGTTTGAAGTCTGGTTATCGCTACTGTTACTTTAGCAGCTGCAACCGCATCCAAGTCATCAAACCATGAGCCAAATGGTGAGCGTCCCTCAATCTCAAACTCTTCCACTTCATAGAAGGAATTATCCATGTGTTGATGGTAGCATATAGGTTACCATCTGTCAAATACATTTCAAGGGGATATCATTAATAATAGACTCACGGGCAGTTACATATCTTTTCTGTAAAAAACATCATGGGTGGGAAGAATAGACGGGATAGGCGTGAAATGGCTGTATATTTGTGATTAGCTGAATAGGTGTGTTGATTATGAAGCGGCAAGCGACATGCTGCAAGCCCAGAGCGATAGCGAAATAAGCGGCACACTTTTTCAGCGGATAAAATCACAAATTACAAATACAGCCTTATCATGCCTATACCAACCTCAAGCAGGGTGGGAAATCAGATGTAGCTTGGCACCGGAAACTAGGCGTTTGTAATAAGCAGAAAAGGGGAAGGGTTGGGCTACCGAGAAGATTTGGTCCAAATACAAAGCCTTATTAAAAAATACTTGACCTTATCTCCTTGTTGTGCTACATTGTAGCCCAATGGAGGTAATTATTATGGCTACAAACCCAGTTGTCCGTGCGCGTATTGATGATCACGTTAAGGCGCAAGCCGAAGCGGTGCTTGCTTCTATCGGGCTTACCGTTTCGGATGCTTTCCGCATGATGATGATT
>JBATES010000179.1:0-2307 GCA_049664145.1 Smithella sp. | reverse complement strand
GCAAGTGGCCACCTGAAATATGCTCCGATTCTGCCGAATAAAACGGGACTACCTCTCGCTGCAGGGAGAGGGATGGTTCACCGGTATTGTGAGGGAGTAAACTTCAAAACAGCAAGTGGTGGGTCTAAAAGGGAGACCACTTCTCTATTCTGTACTTTGTTTGAAAGCAACTTTCTCTTGACTCTGTGATACTAAGATGGTAGCAATGACTTCTTTTGAGGGTCTGGTAAAATGGTTTAGAAGTGAGTCCACTAGAGGGAGCCAGAATTTTCAAAGGCCCGATTTTTCAATCGGGCCTTTCTTTTGACAGTCGGGGCGTAGCGCAGCCTGGTTAGCGCGCCTGCCTTGGGAGCAGGAGGTCGAGTGTTCGAATCACTCCGCCCCGACCAATTATTTCAAAGGGTTACGGTATAGCCGTAGCCCTTTTTTTGTGCCCAAATTTTTGCGGGGTACAAAATGGGGTACAAAATCGCTGCCGGTTGAAAGCGTGTTTTTTTTTTGCTCCCCCCTGCCTCGACAATCCAATATCGGATGGTCGGCATCCGGCTGTAACCGATGTGAGAGTCGCCGGGTATCTTTCCTGCTTTCACCCAGGGAGGGGAGGATATGAAGGACGAGCTTGAAGAACTGATCGACGCCGCCCACGATCTCTTTGACAACTACAGTATCTATGAAGTGATGGACCTGGAAGACCGGCAGGCCGCCATCGAACGAATGGTGGAGATGTACGGTGGCTCGGTGGATCTCGGGAAGATGGAGAGGTATTTTGCCATTCTCGATCAGATCAGGGAGTGGAGAGAACCAGAACTGTCGTAAGCTTTCCCCCGATCATTCCGTTTCCGGAAACAGAAATGGCCAGGTACAGCGGAGGAGGTGAGTTTTGACTCCAATGGCACTCTGAGTGATCAAGCAGGTTACGGCTCGTTAAACTGGGAAGTCAAGCCTGCAATCGGAATTTATCATGATCTTGCCCCCCATTGCTTTTTTCTTTTCTCAAAACTGCACTGGGCAGTTGGTATGATCTTTCGCGCCTTCAATAACCCGTAGATAAAAGACCATGCAGGTCGATTCCTCACTTTCTGGGCAATTGAAGATGTGCCATTTGCTTATAACTTCTAAATAGTGTCCATCCGGAAACGAGATATTTTGTTCTGAATAGAGGCGCTCGATGAATTTAACCGTAGGCATATGCTTAATATTACGAAGATTAAATTCTGAGATCAACGAAGAGTCAGGGCAAAAGAGCCGTTTCCGGACGGAAACTAAATAGGGACATAAGGTAGATTTGATGCTACCGGTATTCTCATTTCTCCGCAGATCTGGACGTTCATTATAACAGCAAAGACAGCAACCAATTGAACAAAGAACGAATCATATACAGAAGACTGACCAGAAGTCCCTTCACTTCCTCAACCAGTTTCCCAAAAAGAGAATCTTGTGCTTCACCTTCATCCTCATCTCCCTGCAGTAGCATCTTCGCTCTAGCTTCGGGATCGGGATGACTGGACAAAAAGGTGTGATGCCTGGCTAATTCAGCGAGTTTATTGAGGGCCGAGACAGCAGAAGAAATCTGATACCCTTCAGTTTGCAGAAAAGCAGCACCATAAATATCAGCTTGCCGTTCTTCATGTTGAGAAAACTGAGCATGAGTGAGTTGCTCAGCAAAGCTACCAACAACAGAACTGGCGATTTGGCCTACTTGGTTATCCTGAGAGGCCAAACCTTTTCGCAGAGCACTTGTAGCATAAGCCAGCACAACCTTTTTCCTGGAATGGCCTTTTACAACATGCCCCAATTCATGACCGATCACGAAAAGCAATTCCTCGTCATTCATGAGATCCATCAGGCCGCTATATACTCTGATGGTTCCATCAGCCATGGCAAAAGCGTTAACCTCATTAGCAAGATACACTTTGTAATCAAAGGATTTTCGTAACTATTCAGCATCCAAAGAGACATCCGAGGCAACCATGAATGCCGGCCATCTCCCCTCGAACAGCAGACGCAATGCCTCCGTCGCAGTAACGCTCTGTTTTCTGCAGGTTGTCAAGTAACTGCGGATGCGACATAATACCTTGGCGCCGTCCATCGAACGGAAACAGCCCGACACCTTTTGCTGGACCTTGATCATGCGAAGATCATTTCTGCCTGGTTGTTGGAAAAGGGCACGAGTGGGTCGATCATGAATCGGAGCACGGCATCCTCAAATTTTCCGAGCCTCTCCAGGAGATTTCTCGCTTTTGATCTGGCAATCCTTCCCGGTTTCAGGTGGTATGCCTTTTTCTTCGGCTCAGGGCACTCGATTTC
>JBATES010000178.1:0-31282 GCA_049664145.1 Smithella sp. | reverse complement strand
TTCGCCTGTGAAAATATCTCATTTACAGAAACACAAAGATGTATTATCAAAAGACAACTTGTGGGAGAAGAGGGTCGTTTTATTTATGGAAGGGCTAACTTCCGAGACGGCGACCTTCTCTCTCTCTCTCTTTTATTAGATTATCTCGCTAATCCGTGCCTTCTATACAAAACATTCTGATAAATACACAAGACTTTCATTCAGGTTATTGTGAAGGGTGACATGTCCCTAAGGACGGAAGGCACGCCGCAGGGCGGGCCGCTCAGTCCACTGCTGTCGAACATCCTGCTTTCGGAACTGGATCGGGAACTGGAGCGCCGGGGCCATGCCTTTTGCCGTTATGCCGATGACTGCAATATTTATGTCAGAAGCCAGCGGGCAGGGGAGCGGGTCATGGCGAGCATTACCCGGTTCCTGTCGGACACGCTCAAGTTCACGGTCAATGTGGCCAAGAGTGCTGTGGCGACAGTGGAAACGTCCGTACACACGTGCCAAGAATCTGATGAAGGCGGGATTGAAGGAGGAGCGAGCGTTTTGCTCGGCTTTCAATCAGCGGGGGCCGTGGTGGAACAGTGGTGCAAGCCACATGAACCAGGCCTTCCCGAAGTCATTCTTTGATCGTTGGTGTCGCTGCTTGATACGATGCGACGACTTCAGAGTGTTCAATGAACCGCCGGATGCGGAACCGCATGTCCGGTGGTGTGGGAGGGTCACGGGGCGCAATCCCCGCGACTCGACCCGATCCTAATATCGATCTCCTTCGTTGTGTCCGGAGAGAAAATAAATTCACTGCATCAGCGTTTAATTTTCGTTTGCCAGTGTGTTGCGTTTGTGACGCCAGTATTCAAAAACACCAGGCAGCACTGAAATGATGATAATGGCGATAATGACGAGCGTAAAATTTCTTTTGACGGCGGGAATGCCACCAAAGAAAAAACCGGCCAGAAGAAAAAGGCATATCCACGCAATTCCGCCAACAAGGTTATAAGTTATAAAGCGTTTATATGTCATAGAGCCGATGCCGGCGACAAAGGGGGCAAAGGTGCGGATGATGGGAATAAAACGCGCAATAATAATTGTTTTACCGCCGTGCTTTTCATAGAACTGATGTGTTCTTAAAAGATGTTCCTTTTTAAAAAAACGGCTGTCCTGATAATGAAAAACTTTGGGACCGAGAAAATTTCCAATCCCATAATTGACGGAATCACCGGCGACAGCGGCAATGCAGAGCGAAATCAATAAAATCTCAATGTTTAATGCGCCCTGAGCGGCAAAAGCTCCCAGCGCGAACAAAAGTGAATCACCGGGCAGAATGGGTGTAACGACAAGACCCGTCTCGCAGAATATCACCAGAAACATAATCACATAGGCCCAGATGCCGAAACTCTGGATGATCCCTGGCAGATATTTATCCAGATGAATAAAGAAATCTACAAAATAAATTATGAAATCCATAAAAATGTCTTGGGGGAATCCTTTAAAAATAAAAATGATGCCATCGTATTGAGAAGAACAGCGGGGATGTCAACTTAAAAAAAACTTAACTCTCCATAATTCCGAATGACAGATGACATCGGGTACTGGTAAATGAACAGAAAAAAAGCAAAAGAGAAAATCCTGTGTGAAGAATTTCTCTTAGTCGTGTTGTCTTCTCCGTTAATTCCTTCCGAATCTTTTATTGAAATTTCGTAGTTGGAAAATCCAATGCCGCCGCCCCAGTAAGGATGGATTATTCCAACTGGAATTTTTGCGTAAACATTAAACATAAAATTGTTAAACTTAATGTCCCCCACAGTCTTATCATAATAATGAATGTCCGGGTTCATATAACCGTATTCCAATTCCAAACCCAACGCTCTCATATGAGGGTGGTTGTAACCGATCTTTGCCCCTAATACGTCAGATTCATCAATATCCAAATCTATGTCATGGGTATGACAATCCCAGTCATTACAATAATTCTCACTCAAAGTGGGATTGATGGTATAGGTCCCCCATATACCGAAATAACCTCCCACCTGATATGGATATCATTCATACTGGGCTAATGCTGATTTTAAAGGACATGCCGAAAACAAAACGGCTATGACAAGAATAAAAATATAGTTGGCATTTTTCTTCATATGATTCTCCCTCATGTTTTTTCATAACAGAATACGTCTCAGTGATTATTAAATCACTCTGACGCCCACGACTCCTTCGATGGACTTGATTTTATCTGTCAGGTCCGGTTTGATATCACCATCCACATCAATGATGTTATAAGCCAGGTTTCCTTTGCTTTTGTTGATCATGTCGGCGATGTTGATCTTGTTGTCCGCCAGCATGCGCGTGATCTTCTCGATCATGCCGGGTTCGTTTTTGTTTGAAATGGTAAGTCTGGCTTTATCCGACCTTTCCAGGGAACATTCCGGGAAATTAACAGAGTTCTTGATGTTCCCGTTTTCCAGAAAATCCATGAGCTGCATGGCGGCCATCACGGCGCAGTTTTCTTCAGATTCTTCGGTGGAAGCGCCCAGATGCGGAATGGGAATGACCTTGTCTGTTTTAATAACTTCTTCATCGGGAAAATCGGTTACATAGCAGCCTACGATACCATCGGCGATGGCTTTCTTCAGGGAGGGGGTGTCCACAAGTCCGCCTCTGGCGAAATTCAGGATTACCACGCCCTTCTTCATGACCGCGAACTTATCGGCATTCATGAACCCCTTGGTGTCCTTGTTCTGAGGGACATGGATCGAGATGAAATCGCATTCGGACAGGAGTTTGTCCAAGCTTGATGCTTTCTTGGTATTGCGGGAAAGCCTCCAGGCTGCTTCGATGGACAGGAACGGATCGTACCCCCAGACTTCCATGCCCAGTGCTTCGGCAGTATTGGCCACCATCGTGCCGATGGCGCCCAGACCAACAACGCCGAGCTTCTTGCCCATGATTTCGGTGCCGCCGAATTTTGATTTACCCTTTTCGATAAGATCAGGCACTTTGTCTCCTTCGCCGACCAGACCTTTAGCCCAGGTGATTCCTCCAACAACATTGCGGCAGGCGATCAGCATGCCCAGAATGACCAGTTCCTTCACGCCATTGGCGTTTGCTCCCGGTGTGTTAAAAACAACGATGCCTTTCTCTGAACATTTGTCGATGGGAATATTATTGACGCCGGCGCCGGCGCGGGCAATGGCTTTCAATGATGAGGGCGGAGCCATATCTTTCATTTCTTTGCTTCTTACCAGGATGCCATCTGGATCGGGAATGTCAGCGCGATACTCATACTGCTGGGTAAAAAGACTCAAGCCTTTTTCCGAAATTTTGTTTAACAGGTCAATCCGATACATAAAATACCTCCTATTCCTTTCCCTATCTTTTTTTTTATTACAAAGTACTCTGATATAGAGAGTACCTGTTTTTAAGAACTACCGTTTGGCGGGATGAAGTATAAAGTGGGCGTTCCTGTGTGTCAAGGAAATCTTAACTGGCCATCCTTGTCCTGAGTTATGCTTGTTTCTAATCTTCACTGAATACGATTTCCAGTTTGATGGCGCAAAAACCGTTGTGTTCGTAGTTGTCAAGTTGTGGAAAATCTATGCCTGAGGATACCTGTAGAAACAACCAGGGACGATATATTTGTTGTCGGCAGGTCAGGATGGCGGAATAGTTTGCCGCCTCAGCATGCGGGACTGCCGGCCACTTGCCATTCAATGCGACGTTGTACCCTCTGCGGGCGCTCAACTTCTTGTACAGGATGAGAGACTGCAAAGGGGTGACTCCGTTATTTTTTTCCTCCCATGTGACGCGACCTAGCGATCGAAACAGGAAATCATTACCCAACGGGTGATCCCAGCGCATCTCCGTCGTTTCCGTCAAGCCATCCTCGGTGAAATAAACAAATGTCTGGCTCAATCTCATATTCCATTGATCGAATGGAAGATTAATGCGGCCCCGCAGGCGACCGAAGATTTGCGCCGGGTCGCCAAAACGTGCGCCTAAATCAGTGCCGACCGATTTCTTTTCGTCTCGTGAGAAGATGACGCGAAGCCCGGCACCGGGTTCGGATTGATCCAGAGCGTCAGAAAGATTTTCGGGGTCATCGAGATCGTCTGCTTTGATGGCTTCATCGATAAACAGTTGCAACCGGTTCTTCAGTCTGGGCAAGGCAAGCCGTAAGTTGAAATCAGAGAGAAATACCAATCCGTCCTTCTCATCGCATTTCAATCCGACGCTGGTGTGCAAACGTGTTCGCCGGTTCTCCTCATCGAGGCTTTCATCGGCGAAGAAGCTGTCAATCCAGCTAATAGGGGCGGCAATAAATAGCATGCGATATGCCGGTATGCCAGCGGTCCCACAAGTTTGGGGTGCGTGGATTTTAGTGCTAAATCCACCTCTTGATCTCCCTAACGCTTGATTTTGCTGCCCCCTTTTGCGCCTGCAGCGTGCCGGTGAGCCCTTATGATCGCACTGTCTATCATTAGCCATTCTGTGTCGGCGTCTGCCGCCAACGTATTAAATATCATCTGCCAAATACCTTTAACTGACCATCTGATGAATCGCTTGTGCACACTTGACCACTTTCCCTTTTCCAATGGTAAATCACGCCAGGGCGCCCCTGTTCTTCCTATCCACATTACGGCCTCGACAAACTGCCTGTTATCCTCACCTGTCCTTCCAGGATCACTCTTTTTTCCGGGTAGCGCATCCTTTATTCTTTCCCACTGATCATCCCTCAATCTATGTCTGTCCTGCATTGCATCTCCTCCTTTGAAAGAGATTAGGCAATGCTATCATATTTTAATATGAATGTCGACAGAACCTAGATAAAAAAATAAAATATGAATATTACATGGTTTAATTTTCTTGACACTGGCAACTCGTCTCCATATAATCAAAACCTAAAAGAAGTGATTTTGATGACTTCGCTTAGACACGGGTTCATCCCCCGCGTCCAAATCTGCGCCGCAATAACGTTGAAGTCAACGGCGTAGATAAATTAAAAACCATACAGCTAAAAAGGTTGATTTCATGTGGAAGTATAAAGTCGTTTCCCCTGAGGAAGTTTTTTCTAAAATTGAACCGGGTATGGCAATTTTCCTTGGAACAGGAATGGCGGAACCGCGGACGCTGGTTAAACATCTGATGGCTTCGGAAGAGCCCAATCTGCAGGATTTGGAATTGATTCAATTGGTGAGTATCGGCGATACGATACCCATTGACGAAAGATATTCGCGGAAGTTCCGGTTAAGGACATTTTTTTCCGGCTGGATCGCCTCCGAGGCCGTGAGCGCAGGTAGAATTGATCTTATTCCCAGCAGATTTTCCAAAATACCACAATTGTTTAAATCAGGAGCGATTCATATTGATGCGGCTTTTATTCAAATTTCCAAGCCTGATGAAAACGGCTATGCTTGTCTGGTTGGTGTGGATGTGGAAAGACAGGCGATGGAAGCCGCTCATCTTGTTGTTGGTGAAGTTAATGAAAACGCTCCGCACATCATGGGTGACACGCTGGTTCACATGGATGAATTCGACTATTTTGTCGAATCAACGGAGCAACCACTTTATATACCCCGGTGGCCAGTCGAAGATATTTTCCTGAAAATCGCCGCGAACATAGCAGCGGTCGTTGAAGATGGAAGCTGTATATCTCTGGGCATTGGACCTCTTTACGAAGCGTTGGCCGTACAACTGACCACTAAGAAAAATCTTGGCGTTCACTCGCCTTTTTTCACAGACTCACTAATAGATCTGGTGAAGAGTGGTGCGGTGACCAATCGTTACAAGGGGATTTTCCGCGGCAAATGCGCTGCGTCGTATCTGTTGGGCAGTCCAGAATTGATGCGGTGGCTGGATCACAATCCGCTTGTTGAATTTCAGCCTGAAGATGTGATTACCGATCCGAAGATTATCGGCAGCAATGACAGGATGATCGCCATTCTGCCGGCCAGAAAAATTGATTTGACCGGAAATGTCGCTCTTCATACCGGGAAGGGAAATATGAATGCAGGTCCGGGAAACGTGCAGGAACTTTTTATAGGCGCTTCGCTTTCGAAACACGGACGGACAATTTTTGGCCTGCCCAGCCGCAACCTCAAGGGAATGCCGAATATTGTTTTATCTGTTGACAATCTGCCTTTCCAGTTTACCAATCGTGAATCAATGGATCTGGTGGCGACAGAATACGGTGTGGCCTATCTGATGGGAAAAACGATGAGAGAGCGCGCGCAGGAAATGATTGACATCGCCCATCCGGATGACCGGGAGGAACTCGTCAGACAGGCCAAAGAAGCGAAACTGCTTTATGCCGATCAGATTTATTTCCCCGAATCGGGACATCTTTATCCCACAAGGTTAATCGGCACGCACGAATTGAAAGACGGCCTCAAGGTTCTCTTCCGCCCCATCAAACCGTCTGATGAAGAAAAAATGCGCGATCTTTTCTATCGTTTTTCAGATCAGGCCGTTTATTCGCGGTACTTTACTTCTATCAAGACGATGCCCCATAGAAAAATGCAGGAATATGTCAACGTAAATTACCGTTGGATCATGTCAATTGTGGGAGTGGTAGAGGCTGCCGGCACGGAGAAAATCATTGCCGAGGCGCGTTACGCCCGTGTGAAGCAGGATGCTTTTGCCGATGTCGCTTTTGTTGTGGACGAAGATTTTCAAGGCAAGGGCATTGCTTCATATCTTTTTGAATTACTGATTCGAGCAGCACGCGAGGAAGGCATCAAGGGCTTTACCGCTGATGTTCTGGCAACCAATAAATCCATGCTCAAAGTCTTTGAAAAAGCGCCGTTTCCGGTACAGACCGTCTTGTCCAGAGGCATCTATGAACTGACCATTCCCTTCACGCCCTTATCGGATTTGAAGGCCAGTGAGTAAAACCAAGGCCGATGATTCTCAGTAAAAAATCGCCTTGGACTCAAATTCCTTCAGGGCCCTGAAAGCATTGTCACAATCCGATTTTCTCTGCTCAATCTGGGACTTTCTGGAGATGACTTCTTCGGGACGCAGTTGTTTGTCGGCCACGTTTTCGTTCCAGTCATTAATCATTTGATCGGTTGCCCGACAGTTCGCGTAAGTTGCTTTTCTGAGGAGTTCAAATCGTTTTATTTCGGCCGGACTGTCGAATTCCAGACCTCTGAAATAAGCCGCATAGTCTTTCATGCCCGGTTTAATGACAATGCCTGCCGTGGTTTCGACGGCCACTTTTTCCCTTGGACTGATCGTCGCGAGGACCCACGCGTGATTGCTTTCCATGGCGAGTTGCCGGAAATTCCACGCCGTGATGTTTTCCCGGATATTTCCGCCCATGATTTTCGCTTCGATGCCTCTGGTCATAAGTTGATTCCAGACATTGATCGCCATATCCAGACAAACGAACTCACCGGCCAGAGTATAGGAATGACTCCTGTGAAACTCGGCGGCAATCTGTTCCACAATCTTCATTTTATCCGGCGCCTGCGGCATGGGAGCGGTTGGGATGGCCGGTGTCTTTTCCGGGATAGCGGCTACGGCCGGTTGCGCACTGGCAGGGGCGGGCAACGGAGGAGATACGGGTTGTGTATCAGCGGGAGCGACGGCATTTACCGTTGGTTTTGTCTTTTCGGAAGACGTAAAAAAATAAATCATGAAAGAAACAATGACAAGGGCCAGAACCATCATCACCGCTACGCGATATTGATTAAAAAATGAAGACGGATTACTGTTCTTATGATTGACTAGCGGCGATGGAATCTTTTTGTCACAAACAGGACATTGGTAATGGCCATCCTTGAGCGTGCGCGCGAGATCCTCAGAATTAAAATCCATTCGGCAATTGGGACACTGAATAAGCAAGCCACGCTCCTTTTGTTTCTATCCGACGATATGGGTGCTGGTGCCGACGGCAATCAGCACGCCCTCTTCATTAACCAATTCCGTCCTCGTTACGGCGACTTTATGTCCCAGTCTTAAAATGTGGCCGGTAGCCAGAAAATGATGGCCTTTTCCGGGACGCATATAATCCACGCGCATATCGATCGTTCCCATACTGGTGAGACGCTTGACTATTTTATCCAGCGAAGCGTCCCGCATTTCCTTGATGACGTGTATTTGCGCAATCACACTACCGGTAAAATCAAGGATGGTTGAGATGACCCCGCCGTGCAGAATTTTCTTTTCAAAATTGCCGACCAGTTCATCCCTCATGTCAATTCTGACAACAACGCCTTCCGTGGAAATGGAGTCAATTTTCAGGCCCAGATATTTATTAAAGGGCATCATGTCTTCGTAGATATTTTTTAAATTATCAAGAATGACTTCTGTGGGTAGAGAATCCATGCCATACTCCTCCTTGCTTGCAAGGTCATTGCATTATCACATTTGATTTGTCTATCGATCAGTTTTTAATGATAATCGGTATATCGACGGATTTATCGATGCTGAAGGTAAAATATTTATCTTTGATGATTCGTTCTTTATATTGGTGTTTTATCCTCACCTTGAATTCATCTTCCGTTTGTGTCACCGTGACTTCATCAGGAGTTATTTCCGGCATATTTTGAAGTTCAAAACGATGCAACAGATCTTTTTTTATTTTTTCTGCCGTTATGATATTGGCTTGCGCAGCCAAATCCGACTCCAGCTTTTTCAATGCGTTATGAACCTTAATATCACTGAGATAGATTGGAATAATTTTCATGGCCGGTATGGCAACAGCGATAATGACTCCGATCGTTAATAACCATCCGATCGCGGTCATTCCTTTTTGTTGTTTGAGCCTGCGCATCATATCTCCCTTCGAATATGGACCAGGTTTGTGTTCTGCAGATTGTCCTGCCCGTTTAAAAATATTTTTGCTTTGTATATTTCTTTTCCGGACAATAAAAACCCCCCGCTAAAATACTTTTTCCGGCGAGGGGCTAACGAGAAATGCTTGTACCGCCATGATATCTGGAGTCACATCATTGAACAAATGGCCTTTGAGGAGGAAAATCACAATGAAGAAGTTGTGTTTTTCTTGAGGGACTCCCTGCGTATACAGCAATGTCTCGTTTGTTCAGGATATTTGTAAGAGGGCTGCAATGCTTTATAGCGTAAGCTGTAATCAGCTTATCAAATAACCGCTCTTCGGCGGTTTGTGTGAACACTTAATACCCAAAACAAATTTTGTTTTCTTACCTCCATTGATATGGTGTAATCTTCCAGAAAATCGTCCGGGCATTGCAGCACACTCTTTGGTTTTTAATTTACTCCCGTTAATATTTAATGTCAAGGGGAAGGGAATATAATTTTTATCATTCCGGATGAAGGATCTGTATAATTTATTTATCGGGTTTTTTATTTTTTATCTCCTCCAGCTTGGCCAGTGCCTTTTCATGACCGTGTTCAGCCGCTTTGAGATACCATTTGACAGCCTCATTATTGTCCGGAGGAACAAAGATGCCGTCCTCATATATATCCCCCAGCCAGTTTTGGGCTTCAGCGTATCCCTGCTCAGCCGCTTTGCGATACCATTTTATGGCCTCAGTCGCGTCCTGCGAAACACCTTCTCCGTAGAAGTACTTTAAGCCCAGGTTAAATTGGGCTTCGGCATGGCCCTGCTCAGCCGCTTTGAGATACCAATGTACGGCATCCGCGTCGCTTCGCGTCACCCCTTCGCCTTCCTGATACATCCAGCCCAGATTAAACTGCGCACTGGCATCTTCCTGCCCGGCTGCCATGAGTAACCATTTCACAGCTTCCGCATCGTCCTGCGGCACTCCTTCACCTTTGCGGTACATCATCCCGAGAGTATATTGGGCGTGTAAAATTCCCTGCCCGGCCGCCAGTAAATACCATTTGACGGCCTCGGCGTCACTCTGAGGAACACTTAATCCTTTCTGATACATGACAGCTAAGTTAAACTGAGCATCGGCAATTCCCTGTCGGGCCGCGTTATAAAACCACTTGGCAGCTTCGGCATCATCCTTGGGAATGCCTTCACCTTCCTGGTAGATAATACCCAGATTGTACTGGGCATCCGCCTGTCCCTGTACAGCCGCCATGCCCAACCAGTGGATGGCCTGGACGTCATCTTTGGGCACCCCCCGGCCTTCTTTATACATCATGCCAATCACATACTGTGCGTTGGCGTCTCCCCGGTCGGCTGCCTGGAGATACCAATTGACCGCCTCAGCTTCATCCTGCGGAGGCACATCAGAAGGTTGTTCCTGTGTTATGTCGGGTTCAACCTGAACATCCGCCTGAGTGATTTCATCAGCAAGAAGATTCTGAGCAGTTGCTTCGCTCTCTTCCTGCATCATTTCTTCACTCTCCGGACAGATGATATCCAGAACAGCCTGAGCATCGGTATTTCCCTGCTGAGCCGCCATGCGATACCATTTCGCGGCTTCGGCTTCATCCAGCGGAACACCCTTGCCCTCGATGTACATCATTCCCAGTATATTCTGGGCTTCAGCATCCCCCTGTTCGGCAGCATGACGATACCATCTCGCCGCCTCGGCATTATCCTGAGGAACAAAAATGCCATCCCGATAAATGCCGGCAAGCCAGATCTGGGCATCAATATGGCCATTTTCGGCTGCCTCCCGATACCATTTCACCGCTTCGGTAAAATCCTGGGGAATACCTTCTCCTTCCAGATACATCCAGCCCAGCATAAACTGAGCATTCACATGGCCCTGTTCGGCCGCTTTCCGATACAAGCGAACCGCTTCCACATCGCTCTGCGAAACGCCTTTCCCTTCCTGATACATTTCGCCGAATTTGAACTGAGCCTCCGCTGATCCCTGTTCAGCCGCTTTACGATACCATTTCGCGGCCTTGGCATCATCCTGCAGAACGCCTTTCCCTTCTTCATAAAACAAACCCAGCAAAGCCTGGGCATCGGCCTGTCCATGGTCAGCCGCCTTACGATACCATTTCAGTGCTTCGGCATCGCTCTGCTCAACACCCTGACCTTCCTGGTACATCTCCCCCAGATGGAACTGGGCATTGGTATTCCCCTGCTCAGCCGCCCTTGAAAACCACAAGGCAGCCTGAGCATCGTCCATGGGAACTCCTTCGCCATTAAGATACATCAGGCCCAGATTAAACTGGGCATTTAAATTGCCCTGTTGAGCCGCTTCAAAATACCATCGGGCCGCTTCAGCATTATTTTTGGGAACACCCTTGCCTTCCTGATACATCCAGCCGAGATTGAACTGGGCGCTGACATTTCCCTGTCCAGCCGCTTTACTGAACCATTTGACAGCCTCAGTATCGTCTCTGGGCACACTTTTGCCTGTCAAATAAATCACTCCCAGGTTATTCTGAGCGACTGCGTTCCCCTGTTCAGCAGCTTTAAGCGTCTCTGTTAATGCTGTACTTTTAGCCATAATGCCTATGCTCTAAAAAATTTTCCTTTATTGAAGACTTTACAAGCCACACTATTTTTTATCAAGTTTTTTGTTGACGCAAAATTAATTTCATCGTTGTAAAATAATTTTGTTTATACGCAACCAGCGCCAACTATTAATCCACCCATTAATTTATCCTCTTTTAAATTCAATAAAATTAAGATATTATTATGTAAAAGAAATGATGCCAGGAAGTAATATATGCAAAAGAGGACAGGCTATCAGATCTCAACAACGTTAAATGAGGAAGTTGTTGAATTTGTTATTACAGGCCTAGTGACGGAAGATTTTTTTGAAAATGTACAGGACAAAATTAGTGAGGCCATAGAATCGAATAACGCCAGAAAGTTATTGTTTGATGTCAGTGCGCTACAGATACCCCATGTATTTTCAGAAGCCTATTCCAGAATGATTGTTAATTATCCTCCTCTTTTACATATTAAATCAGCCCTTGTGGATATTCCGGAGAATGCGGAGTTCCAGAAGTTTCACGAGATGCAGGCGAGAAATGCCGGAATGTCTTTCAAATGGTTTACCGATATTGATGAAGCAAGGGTCTGGTTAAACATGGATATCTAAAAATAATTACATATGTTGATAAAAATATTTGATTTTATCTGTAATCGCACAAACATCATCTTCCTTCATTTCATAATAAAGCGGTAATCGTAAAAGACAATCACTGATCCGCTCGGTGACCTCCATCGTTCCACAAGTTCTTCCGTATTGTTTCCCTGCCGGAGAACCATGCAAAGGCACATAATGAAACACGGCCATGATGCCCTCCTGTTTCAAAAATTCAGCAAGCTTCGTTCTTTCTTCTAAAGATCCGGTTACGATATAAAATATGTGACCATTGCTGCAACAATCACCAAGAATCAATGGAAGACGAAGCAAATCTCTTTCTGCTAAAGGTCGCAGGCTTTGCATGTATGTATCATAAATCAAATTCCGCTGGGCAATAATCTGATTGGCGTTTTCCATCTGGGCATAAAGGAACGCGGCAATGATGTCACTGGGAAGGTAAGATGATCCAATATCAACCCACGTGTATTTATCCACCTGTCCACGAAAAAACTGACTGCGGTTAGTGCCCTTCTCCCGGATGATCTCCGCCCTTTCAGCGAATTTTTTGTCATTGATTGCCAGTGCGCCACCCTCGCCCGAGATGATGTTTTTGGTTTCGTGGAAGGACAGCGCGCCAAGATGTCCGATCGATCCTAACTGACGTCCTTTATAGGTGGACATAATTCCCTGCGCCGCATCTTCAATGATGAGCAGGTTATGCCGCCGGGCAATATACATTATTGAATCCATTTCACATGCTACGCCGGCGTAATGAACGGGCACGATGGCCTTCGTGCGGGATGTTACGGCCGCTTCAATCAAGGTTTCGTCCAGATTAAGCGTATCCGGACGAATATCGACAAAGACGGGAACGCCGCCCCGCAGCACAAACGCGTTGGCTGTCGAAACGAAGGTGTATGACGGCATGATGATTTCATCGCCGGGACGGATATCCGCCAGGATGGCCGCCATCTCCAGAGCCGCCGTGCAGGAATGGGTCAGGAGAACCTTGCCGGAACCGAGACGTTCCTCCAGCCACGCCTGACATTTTTTTGTAAAGGACCCGTCACCGGCCGTGTGCTTATTGTCAATGACAGCCTGCGCGATATAAAAAAGTTCTTTGCCGACAATAAAGGGCTTGTTAAAGGGAATGCGATACATTTTAACCTCTCGATAGTTTAATACATTTTATTCAATCTTGGTGGCGACTATCAGCCGCGAACCGCCAAACGGCAACGAAATCCCTTTCTTGATCAACCCAATCTCTATTCGTAATAAAACCTCAAATGCTCGGTTAAGGATCGGATTAATATTTAATTCTGTTTGTAATTCAGATGTTTGTGTATTTCTCACGCGTTTGAATAATCGGGATATTAACATAAATGGCAACAAGCTGGAAACAAAAGAGGTGCTTCGTAGAATAGTGAATCCAGCCATCGCCAACTTTTCATGAAGTTCTCGCTTTGAATAACGCCTGACATGACATGCATTTGTATCTACCGGACTCCATAGCCAACGGTGTTGCGGCACGGTGATGAATAACAGTCCTTTATGTTTTAAAGCTTTGTGAATTTGCTGAAGAACAGCATGATCATCTTCAATATGTTCGATTAAATCAAAAGCTCCAACAGCTTCGAATTCAGCATCAAAAGGTATATGTCGGGCATCCATCTGTAAAAAATTTGCCCGGCCGTGGAGTCTTGCAGCCGTAAAGTTGATGCCCTCTGGATAAATTTCGCTGCCCACAAGATTAACATGGGGAAAACTTCGGGCAATGCCCTGCAAGACGAATCCTGTACCACATCCGATCTCCATGAAAGAAGAGATCGTCTTGCCATATTTTCTAAAAGCCCAGATAATCAGATCGTTGCGAACGCGAAACCAGAAATGATTAATCTCCTGTGCGGCAAACAATTCAAAAAAGGAAGCATTATATCCGTGGTTGCTGTATGCCAAATCGGGAGAAAAAACCGGCACATTACCATTCATTTCCGGTTTCCATCCGCAACCGGGACAATTCCAATTCAGATTTTCAAATAATTGTGAACATTGAAGACAACGTTTCATAAGACCCGCAAATAATATACTGCGATTTTATATTAATCAAACCACTTGTGAAAAGTGCAATCAGCGTGAGTCAGCCAGAATCCATGCCTGGCCCAGACCTTCTGCACGGCAATATTTGGCAGATGAGTGGATGTTGTAATGCGTTTAGCCCCCTGCTGAAAACACCACAGCATAGCGGCAGATACGAGCGCAAAGTAAACACCGGAGCTCTGCGCCTCCGGATGAACCGCGTTAAGCACCAGTTGGCCTTCTTCCGGTTTGTGCATCTTCAATACGATAAACCCTTTCAAAGAACCACCCTGTTCGGCTACAAGCACCTGATCCGCAATATCCTTCTGAAGACAAGAACGGTACGCCCATGACGCATAAGCTTCATCACATTGCTTTGGATCAAGCCTTGGATCCGCATGGTAGTGACCGACGTAACCTCGAAAGGCTTCAACAGCGAGGTTCTTGACCATTTCTTCTTCACCGGAACAAACAGGACGAATAAAGCTTTTCGATAAGGCAGAAAATTTAGGCGCTTGATGAATATCGCACTGATAGTATAGCAAAGTATCTGTCAGAAAAAATCCGTTGGATTCCATAGCCTGAACTGTTTTCAGATCATTGGCATCACAACGGGCAATAAGTAATTTAACGTTGTATGCATGACAAAAATCCAGGATAGATTGAAGTTTGTCAACGGTCACCTGCGCTGCCCGGGCTGTTTGAATACCAAACATCCCCTTATCAATATCTGAAAGGAATACATGCGATGAAAGCGAATCCATTAATCCTTCCTGTTCGGTAATCCGACAACATCACGTATGACACTCGGCGGTCTTCCCATGCTGCGGGAATGCATGCGAGCCAGGTATTCGCCCATGATTCCCAATGAAAACATCTGCGCGCCTGCAAAGATGGAAATGATCGAAGCAAGAAAAGCAAAACCGGGAACGGCTGCGCCCTGGATAAAATATCTGCCAAGCACATAGATCAGGACACAAAGACCAAAAAAAGTAATCGCAAAGCCCATCAGACTGGCCAGTTGCAAAGGTATTGTGCTGAAACCGGTCATCATATTCAGGGCGTGCGTGACAAGCTTGCCAAATGAATAATTGGAAGCACCTAGCTGGCGGGCATCGTGACGAACGGGGATCGCCGCAAATCTTGTCGTGCCCCAGGTCAGCAGCACATCAATAGAAACATAGGGGCTCTGATAATTCTCAAATGCTGCGCGTATATCTTTTTTGAACGCTCTGAACGCACCGGCTTTTCTGGCAATTTCAGCACCCATCGATTCCTGTAAAATAAGTTTTGATAGCTGCGATGCTCTGTCCCGCCAGAATCCGTGCTGCTCCTTTTCAGGCGTCCCATAAGCAACATCGTGCCCTTCGAGTAATTTCGTTATCAGTTTGGGAATTTCCTCCGGTGGATGCTGTAAATCGTCGTCCATGGTTACAAGGAATTCGTTTCGGGCGGCCCGAATGCCACAGAGTAAAGCGTTATGTTGCCCGTAATTCCGCATCAGATCTATGCCGGTTATCCACGAATGTAATTCGGAAAGCTCTTTAATGCGTTGCCAGCTATTGTCTTTGCTGCCGTCATTAACAAAAATCACCTCGTATTGAGCGGCCAGAGATTTTAGAACAGGCTCGATCCTTTGAATCAATAGCCGAAGAGAATCTTCACTGTTGTAAACCGGTATAATGACGGATATGCCCTGAGAAACTATTGTCATAGTTGTACACTTCTTATTAAGATAAGTTTAAATCCAATATCTAAAAAACCCGGCGGACGCAGGTTTTCCTTAAAACATGAATATGGTGATCTTCTACCATACTTTATTTCAGAGTTCAGCTTTTTTTCATTATTGTTCTGCACAAGATGTTCTTGCTGATTTTTCATAATTTGATTAAGTGAAAGAAATATTTTTTTGAGATAAAGAACTCCACCAATAATTGGCCAGAAAACAAACGGGAAAAAATACTATCGAGGACACCGATTTGTTTAAAAACGCAGGTAAAAAATTTTCACAACCATCAACTTTCCACATTCTTTTGGAAAAGCTTTTTTCTTCAGAATGCCTGAGATGGCTGATGATCGCTCTTCTGCCGGTTTTGATTCTGCTCGCCTATCCGGTTGATCGGGTAGATTATGACTTATGGTGGCAAATGGCTCTTGGCAAGTATTATATAGCCAATAAAACTCTGATAGTAAATCACGCTATTTTTTCATGGACACCTGCGGATTCGACCTGGATTTATAATACCGGCCTGGGAAGCATTGCCGTCTATCTTTTTTATAATTTCATGGGTGGGTTTGGCCTGTGGCTTTTTCAGTGGCTGATCTTTGGCGGCATCTTTCTTTCATTTTATCTTTTCCTTCGTCTTATGAACCGGCGATTGGACATAAACAGCATCACAATAATTGCCGCTGTCGGCATCGCCTGTTCCATTTCCTGCAATTTCTACAAACCGGAATTATTTTCCGCTCTCCTGTTCTGCTGGACGTTGTTTATCTTTTTTTATATCAAGATAAAAAAAACAAAATATCTTTTCTATCTTTACCCTCTGATTTTCGCTCTTTGGGTCAACCTGCATGGAGCTTTCCTTTTCGGACTGGTTTTCCTTGCACTGTCTTTCATGGGCGAGATTCTCAACAGGATTTTCTTTTCGCGGGAATCTTTTACAAAGGGAGAACTGGTTCATTTCGGAATCGCGTGTTTTTTATCCGGAGCAGCCACGATTTTGAATCCCTATGGCATAGATTACCTGCAGAGCCTTTTTCCGACGGTGATGAACGCTATAGGCGTCAAAAGCTATGTAGGTCCGGATGACAAGCAAATTTTAGCCTATATCCGCCTCTGGCCTTATTTGAAAGATATAAACATCGCTTTTTTCTATGTCAGCCTTACTGCCTGGATAATGACTTTAATGACTTTATCTGTCTGCATTCTTTCTATTTGTGAATTAATCAAGCAGAGGTCATTCGATTTTACTCTGCTTATCGTCAGTCTCGCTTTGTACTGGAAAGGTATGGAGACCGGGAGAACCTCCTATTTTTTCCTCCTGGCCTTTTTCTTCATTTTTTTCTATTTGCTTATTCAACGATTGAAAATCACGAGCTTCAACGGCGGAGCAACCATCTTTTCTTTGCTGGCTTTGGTTTTCTTTTTTGTAAGCATTTCTTACATCACCATAAGATATCAAACCGACAACAACTGGTTTGGGAAGGGGCTGGACAGTTTCGTGCCGGTTAAGGAAGTGGCATTTCTTAAAAAGCATAAGTTGAAAGGGCCAATCTTCAACGATTACCTCATTGGCGGCTATTTATTGTGGGAACTTTATCCTGATTACAAGGTTTTCATTGATCCCCGTTACGGTCCTTTCCAGAAAGAGGTTTACCAGGATTATATGAAATTTACGATGAAGCCTGTAACCCGCGAGGATATAAATCGTTTTATGAAGAAATATCCTTTCAAGATTGTGATACTTCATTATAATCACATAAATCTTATTTTTGATTTTCTAAAAGACAGTAAAGAGTGGCGTCTTTTGTATTTTGAAAAAAATGCGGCCATCCTGGTTCACAAATCACTTTTCCCGTTTGTCCAGTGGGAAAAGGTGAATAGCAGTCTCAGTCCTTTAAGGTTCAGAGAGGTCAAAAACCCTGATATTCTGGTTAGTGTGTTCAATATTTATGTTCATTTAAATCCTCAGGCAGGACGGTACATTTATGATATCTCTAAAAAGAATATCAGTGATTGCTTCCAAGGAAAGCCGGAGCTTCTGAGAACGATGGACATTCAAGTTCGCATTAGGGAAACGGAGCTTAAACAAAAGGCTAACAGTTCCTCTAAATATGCAAGAACACACATAAAACCAGTGAAAAATAAAAAAGGGTTAACCAACTAAGTCAGCTCACCCCTTGTTTTTTAAATGGTGCCGAAGAATGGACTTGAACCATCACGGGCGTACACCCACTAGACCCTGAACCTAGCGCGTCTACCAATTCCGCCACTTCGGCACGCAAGGAGTGCACTATACTCATCGGCACATTATTGTCAAGATAAATTGAACTTGAATTTAATACCCAACGTGTTATGTTACCTAGCTGTTTATCTTAAGTGTTTATTAAAAATGATGATTGTATTTAGAGGCATAGAAGAAATAAGCGAAGATTTTCGCGGATCATTTGTGACGATCGGCAATTTTGACGGCGTGCATTTAAGTCATCAGTTCATCTGCCGCAAACTTGTCGCGGAGGCGCAAGAAGCGGGGAGGAAGGCACTGGTTATTACTTTTGAGCCTCATCCTAAAATGGTTTTGCACCCGGCGATCAGACCCTTTTATCTGATTACCACCCTGGAAGAGAAGCTCAAAGCGCTGGGAAAATGCGGAGTGGATGCTACACTGGTTATTCCTTTCACGCTGGAATATTCAAAGGTTACCGCCGAACAGTTTGTCCATGAATTTCTGGGACAAAAGCTGGCCATCAAAAAAATTATCGTGGGTCACGATTACGCTTTCGGTCAAGGCAAAAAAGGAACCAGCGATTATCTGATTGCCTGCGGTCAAGAGATGGGTTTTGAAGTTGAGGTTGTCGATGCTTTTAAAGTGAAAGAAGACATCATCAGCAGTACGCTTGTGCGAAATCTGATTCTCAGGGGAGATTTTCAAATTGTCACGGCTCTTTTGGGAAGATATTATAACGTTGCGGGCACGGTGGCTTCCGGCAAAGGACGCGGCACCGGGCTCGGATTTCCCACGGCTAATATCGAACCGGAAAAAAAACTGCTGCCGCCGCCAGGCATTTACGCCGCCTTTGTGGACGTGGACGGAAAACGTTATCTAGCGGCCTTAAATATCGGTGAAAAACCGACTTTTGATGATTACACCTTTACGATTGAAGTTTACTTGCTGGATTTTTCGGGTGATCTCAGAGGAAAAAGACTGAATACGAAGTTTGTGGAGAAGTTGCGGGACATTGTCAAATTTGATAGTCCCGAAAAATTGAAAAAGCAGATTGCAATCGATGTGGAAAAAGCACAATCGATTTTATCGAGAAATATCAGAAACTAAATTAAAAAGTATCAGAGGAGGTTATTGAACGATGTTAAAAATCGCGATTGTCGGCGCCACCGGGATTGTCGGTCAACAGGCCATTGTCAGTTTACTGGAACATCCCTGGTTTAAAATCACCAAGCTTGTTGCCTCGGAGCGCTCGGCTGATAAGAAATATATCGATGCATTAAGGGACGCCAACGGTTCAATCCGCTGGTGGTGTCCTGAAGAACTGCCGGAACACATTGCCAGCATGGTTGTGGAAGAAGCGGCCAGTTTCGATCCCAGATCCGTGGACATTATTTTTTCGACCATGGATGCGGGTCCGGCCAAAGAACTGGAACCCAAATACGCCAAAACCACTCCCGTCATCAGTACCGCTTCGGCATTTCGCTACGAAGCCGACACGCCCATTCTGGTAGGCGGCGTGAATATGGACCATGCAGCCTTACTAGCTGTTCAACAGAAGAATCGCGGCTGGAAAGGATTCATTTCGCCCAAATCCAACTGCACCATTGCCGGACTGGTTGTTTCGTTAAAACCGATTCTGGATAACTTCGGCGTTAAACAGGTGATGATGACTTCGCTGCAGGCTATGTCCGGCGCGGGCCGCACTCCCGGTCTTTCCGCGATGGATATGACCGAGAATGTCGTGCCTTATATACCCGGCGAGGAACCGAAAGTGGAAACCGAACCGCAGAAAATTCTGGGTAAATTTTCCGGCAAATCCATCAAGAATGCCGCTTTCGGAATTACCGCAACCTGCACCCGTGTGCCGGTGCTTGACGGTCATCTGGTTTGCGCGTTTGTCCAAACCAGGAAAAAATGTTCTCCGGAAGACATCAAAAAAGCCATGATGAATTATGGTAAGGATTTTGCGGAACTTCATCTGCCCAGTTCGCCGGAACATTTAATCGATGTTACCGATGATCCTTTCCGTCCGCAGCCGCGTGCAGACAGAGACAAGGGAGGCGGCATGACCGTGACCGTGGGGCGCATCCGCAAAGATCCGATTATTGAAAACGGAATTAAATACGTTTGCCTGGCGCACAACACCAAACTGGGCGCGGCCAAAGGAGCTCTGCAAACTGCAGAGTATCTGGTCAAAAATTATTTGAAATGGGTTAAATAGTTGTCCGTAGGACCCCGGCTTTAATTTTAAAGTCGGGGTCTTTTTGCATTTTTTTCTTTTTTAATCATCCCGATATCGCTTGACAAAAGCCGGCTGTTCTTCGCATAAGAGAAGTTATGATTTGTAAGATAAATGTTGCATCTACAAAGCAGAAGCTGATGGTTTATATCTTTTTAACTGTCGTAGCCCTTGCTGTCTTCGGGCAGGTGCATCAATTTGACTTCATCAACATTGATGATGATGTGTATGTTACAAACAATCTGAATGTTCAGTCGGGAATCAATCCGGAGGGAATTCGCTGGGCGTTCACTACCACCTACGCTGAATTCTGGCATCCTTTAACGTGGTTGTCTTTGATGCTGGATTATCAGTTATATGGCTTGCATCCCGGCGGGTTTCATATCACCAATCTCATCCTGCACATTCTCAGCACACTGCTGCTTTTCTGGCTTTTGAACCGCATGACCGGGGAAATCTGGAAGAGCGCTTTTGTGGCGGCGCTTTTCGCGATTCATCCGTTGCATGTGGAATCAGTTGCCTGGATAGCCGAAAGAAAAGATGTCTTGAGCGCTTTTTTCTGGATGCTGACGCTCTGTCTTTATGTCTATTACACGGAGAAACCGGCTGTCACGCGATACCTGCCTGTTCTTTTTTCCTTTGCCTGCGGGCTCATGAGCAAGCCGATGCTTGTAACGCTTCCCGTGATGATGATTCTTCTGGATTACTGGCCGTTGAAAAGATTCCAGGTAAAGCAGGGCAATCTGATATTATCGCAATTGAAGGAAAAAGCGCCTCTTTTTGTTTTATCGGCGGTTTTTTCCGCCATCGCGATTTGTGCTCAATATAATCCTGAGGCGGTTACGTTTCCCCTGGGATCCCGCCTGGCCACTGCTTTTGTTTCTTTTACAATGTATCTGGAAAAAATATTCTGGCCGCTGGATGTGTCTTTTTGCTATCCCCTGTTCGATAAACTCTCCCTCCTCAAAATTGCCGGTTCCGTTTTACTGACTTCAGTGATTAGCATCGTCGTGATAGTATCCGCCAAACCCTGCCCCTTTCTCCTCGTTGGATGGCTGTGGTACGCCATAACGCTTCTGCCGGTGCTCGGCATTATTCACGTCAGGGCAGAGCGATACGCAATGGCTGACCGTTACACTTATCTGCCCTTGATCGGCATCGGAATCATGATTGCGTGGGGTGTTCCTTTTTTATTGAAGAAAAAAGACGTATGCAGAAAGTTATTATTTCCGGCAGGATTAACTGTTCTGGTGATCCTTTCCTATCTGGCCTGGAAACAATGCGGCTACTGGAAAAACAGCTTTACACTCATCAATCAAACTTTGCGGGTCACAAAAGATAATTATCTGGGACACTATATCCGGGGCATTACTTATTTTAATATGGGTCAGTATCGGTTAGCCATCCAGGACTTCAGTAAGGCGATTGAACTTGATCCTGCGTATGAAGTTGCCTATCTCAACAGGGGGGTCGCTTACGAAAAAATGGGTGATTTCCGAAAAGCCATTCAGGACTACGACGCATCCATCCGCCTGCAACCCCGTTTTTTAGCCTATTACAACAAGGGTGTTGCATATCTTAATCTTGGACAGTATCAACCGGCTATCGAGGAATTTAACAAAGCTATCCATTTTAAGGCCGATGCCTATGCCTATCAAAACAGAGGACAAGCTTATTTATTACAGGACAACCGGAAGGCGGCTTGCCGCGATGCTCAAAGCGCTTGTACGCTGGGAAAGTGTCAATTGCTGGAACAGGCGAAGAGCAAAGGATACTGTAATTAATTTTAATTGAGGATTGAAAAATCGTTCAATCATTATTCAAAAAAGATCTGTAAACGGACAGATCATTCAGGGAGAAGCAACAAAAAATAACTTCTTCCAGTTTAGATGATTTTTGCACCGCATCACGTACAGTTTCCACGGCGACCTGTACCGCCAGTTCAATCGGATATCCGTAAACTCCGGTACTGATGCTGGGGAAAGCGATTGTCTTCACATCATTTTCTTCGGCAATGCTCAGAGCGTTCCGGTAACAGGAAGCAAGCAATTCCGGCTCGCCGTTTTTTCCGCCCCGCCAGACCGGTCCGACGGTGTGAATGACAAATTTTGCTGGTAAATTGTATCCTTTGGTAAGTTTTGCCTCGCCGGTTTTACACCCGCCGAGCGTTCGGCATTCCTCGAGAAGTTGCGGACCGGCGGCACGATGGATGGCGCCATCCACGCCTCCACCTCCGAGAAGTGAAATATTTGCCGCGTTGACGATTGCGTCAACCTGAAGTGTAACGATGTTGGCTTGAAGCGCCCTCAATTTAGTCATCGAACCGCCGCCAAGGTATTAGGGGAACACCACTGCCCGAATCAACGGGCAGTGGCACGATTTGATTTAGATGTTTTGCTTTTACTTCATTGCCTGTTCGACGGCAACCGCCACCGCCACCGAAGCGCCAACCATCGGGTTGTTGCCCATACCGATCAGGCCCATCATTTCCACATGGGCGGGAACGGATGATGATCCGGCAAATTGAGCGTCCGAATGCATTCTGCCCATGGTGTCAGTCATGCCGTAGGATGCCGGTCCCGCGGCCATGTTGTCCGGATGAAGCGTTCTTCCCGTTCCGCCGCCGGAAGCCACGGAGAAAAATTTCTTTCCCGCCAACAGACGTTCTTTTTTGTAAACGCCCATCACCGGATGCTGAAAACGCGTCGGATTGGTGGAATTTCCCGTGATGGCGACATCAACCTCTTCCATATGCATGATGGCCACGCCTTCGCGCACGTCATCGGCTCCGTAACAGCGGACCGCCGCGCGGTCGCCCTTGGAATAAGCTTTTTCCTTCGTCACGGAAACCTTGCCAGTTTTATAATCGAAAGCCGTTGCCACATGGGTGAATCCGTTGACACGGGCGATAATGTGAGCGGCGTCTTTTCCCAGTCCGTTCAGGATGACGCGCAGAGGAACCTTGCGCACCTTGTTGGCCGATTTGGCAAGACCAATGGCGCCTTCCGCCGCGGCGAATGATTCGTGACCGGCGCAGAAAGCGAAACATTTTGTCTCTTCGCGCAGAAGCATGGAAGCAAGATTTCCATGTCCGATACCGACCTGGCGGTCATCGGCGACCGATCCCGGAATGCAGAATGATTGCAGGCCAAGACCCAGCGTCTCGGCGATATCGGCGGCATTTTTCTGTCCCTTCTTAATGGCGGCAGCAGCGCCGACCAGATAAGCCCAGCCGGCATTTTCAAATGAAATCGGCTGAATATCCTTGACTATTTTTCTGACATCAACGCCTTTCTCGAGGCATACCTTTTCGGCTTCCTCCAGCGAGGAAATTCCATATTGCGCGAGAAAAGGAGTGATCTGTTTGATTCTTCTTTCGTATCCTTCAAATAAAGCCATTTTTCTACTCCTTATTCTTTACGGGGGTTAATTACTTTGACGGCTTCGGCAAAACGTCCGTAGGTTCCGGTTGCTTTGGCCAGAGCGGCGGCGGGTTCCATGCCTTTGGTGATGTTCTCCATCATGACGCCCAGCTGAACGAATTTGTAACCGATAATTTCGTCGTCGCTGTCCAGACCGATTTCGGTCACATAACCTTCCGCCATTTCCAGATAACGGGGACCTTTTTCCTTGGTGCCGTACATCGTGGCAATCACGCTGCGCTGACCCTTGCCCAGATCTTCCAGACCCGCGCCGATCGGCAGTCCGCCCTCGGAAAAGGCTGTTTGTGAGCGGCCGTAGGCAATCTGCAGAAAAATTTCCCGCATCGCGGTGTTGATCGCGTCGCAGACGAGATCGGAATTCAATGCTTCCAGAACCGTCTTATGCGGCAGAATTTCGGCGGCCATTGCCGCTGAATGCGTCATGCCGGTACAGCCGATGCATTCAATCAGCGCCTCTTCAATGATTCCTTCTTTCACATTCAGGGTAAGCTTGCAGGCTCCCTGCTGAGGCGCGCACCAGCCGACGCCGTGAGTAAGCCCCGAGATATCCTTGATTTCTTTTACCTGGGTCCAATGACCTTCCTGCGGAATCGGGGCAGGACCGTTTTTCGCCCCTTTGGCGACTACGCACATCTGTTCAACTTCATGAGTGTATTCCATAACTTATATCTCCTTCCGGTAATGCCTTTTCACTTTAAACAGCTAACTTTATCAGTCGTTTAAAGTAATTTAATATCAAATACTGCGGACGCAATGTAGCACCGGAGAGTTTATTTTTCAAATTAAAATGTTTACGAAAATGTAAGTTTTTGATTACATTATGTTCTGAAAAGATAACTTGCGAAGAGAGAACGACAACATCAACCGGAGTGTAGCGATCGGCTGAATTGCTTTTGTCATCTCATTTATTTATTTTGTCTTTTAATTGTTTCCACCACCTGGTGAACATCATCCAGACATCACTTACCTTTTGGATTTTTTACCTCACAGTTACAACCGCCAATGCTTTTTTCTTTTGCGATCTTTTCTAGGATTGTTGAGTAGCCATTTTTGTTAAAATCTTCTTCAATGTCTTTCTTTGTGTAATTGAAACAGTAACAGATTAAATCATTATCTCTGAATTGATGCTTATTATTTATATTTGAACTTAGCTTGATCATTTATTATTCGATGTAGATGACAATTAATATACTTGCCTGTTTTTTACGATTTTTCAATTCAACCTACCGTATCCAGTCAAGAATGAAAAGATAAAATATTCTTGAAAATCATACTTAAGTAAGTTGTTTTCGCTTCTCGGCCTTTTGTGATAATAAAAGAGATCATGAAAATCCTGAATAGAAAATTTTATCATCGGGATACGTTGCGGGTTGCGCGTGAGCTTTTGGGAAAAAAACTGGTGCGGCGGATAAACGGTTTTGAAATTTCCGGCATGATTGTGGAGACGGAAGCATACTGCGGAAGGAGCGACAGCGCCTGCCACGCTCACCGCGGGAAGACGCAGCGCAATGCCGTTATGTTCGGCAAGCCCGGTCATGCCTATGTTTATTTCACTTACGGCATGCACTACATGCTCAATCTGGTTACCGAAGAAGAGGAAAATCCCTGTGCCGTCCTGATCCGTGCGATTCAGCCGCTTACCGGCATTGAAGAAATGGAAGCCCGCCGCAAGAGAAAAGGCATTGAATTAACCAACGGCCCGGCTAAGCTCTGTCAGGCCTTATCGATAAACAAGTCTTTGAACGGCTGGGATTTGACAACCGGCGAAGAACTGTGGGTGGAAGATTACAAAAAAATCCCGGTTTCGAAAATCATCACAACGCCACGCATCGGCATTGATTACGCCCGGGGAAAAGACAGAAACGCGCTCTGGCGGTTTTTAATCAAACCTTGAAGATTTTCAGCGAGTCTCATTATTTCTCTGATAAATTTCGGGAAATAATTGCCAGGCAGCCAGAAACAGAGAGGCAATAACCGGTCCCAGGATAAATCCGGAAAATCCGAAAGCGGCTATACCTCCGAGCGTCGAAAGAAATATTAAAAGAGAATGCATTTGGGTGTCACGTCCCAGAAGCACCGGCCTTAACAAATTGTCCACACTGCTGATGACGAGTGCGCCAAAAACAAGAATGGCGACACCCTGCCAGATATGTCCGAGCAATAACATAATAATACCAGCGGGTGCCCAGATTAATGCACAACCGATAGCGGGAACAATAGAGAGACCGAACATCAGAACACCCCAGACCAGCGCTCTTTCGATTCCGGTTATGTAGAAAATCATTCCGCCCAGAAAACCCTGAATACCGCCGATAATAAAGGTGAATTTCAAAGAAGCTTTGGCGGTATTGAGAAATTGATGGATAAAATGGTCAAGGTGTTTGTTATCCACGGGGATATTTGCTTTAATGGTTGTTGCCAGTTTTCTTCCGTCACGCAGAAAGAAAAACAGGCTGTAAAGCATAACGGCAAATTGCACCCCAACCAGAATCGTGTTTTGTGTGAATTCTGAAATGTGATTGAAAACATAATCGGTTAAGATTTTAAAAGCTTCCTGAGATTTACTGATCAAAAAAGCCTGATTCCAATGCAAATTGGCGAATATGGGCTTTTTGCTTAGCGCTTTGAGCGCTTCGGAAAGCGTGCCCATCCAGCTACTGCTATAGGAACTGAAGGATTGGTAGATATCAATGATTTCCACCACCAGCAAATCAACGAGTAATATTACCGGCAGGATTAAACAAACAACAATGCCAAGCATTGTTAGACCGGCACAAAGATTGGGATTGACAACTTTCCTGTTAATAAATTTATACAGGGGAGAAAATACACTGGCAATAAGAATCGCCCAGAAAACAGCATAGAAAAAAGGCCGCAGTATGTAAGCCAAGACACCTGTTATAATAGCCAACAGTATGTAAAAGATGACATTTTGAGAAGTAAAAGTTTGTTTTTCATTCATATGCGGTTTCTTCTTAAGCCAGCCTGTTTCCGAGGCAATATTCCATTTTTTGGTAATAATTTCAATTAATAATAAGACATTGTTACTTGTGATGTCAATTTAATAATTTATATGCTAGGTAAACAGCCGGAAATTAATTTTCTAACCGTGATTGACATATCGTCAGGTATAACTATTTTAAGCACAAGATGAATTGGCAATATTCATCAAAAAAGGAGGATATTTGATGTTTACAGTTTCAGAAAAAGCGTTGGAGATTATCAAGAACTTTATCAAAGAAAAGAAGCCGGATGCCTCTATACGAATTACAATGTCTATCGGTTGATCCGGGCCCGCTCTGGGCATGGCTCTGGACGAGCCGGCAAAAGATGATGAAGTATTTGATGAAAAAGGAACAAAGTTTGTCATTGACAAGGATATTTTTAATCAGGCGAAACCCATCAATGTTGATTTTATCGAAACTCCGCAGGGTTCAGGATTTAAAGTGACATCCAGCCTTTCCGCCGCCGGCGAGGGTTGCGGGTCTTCCTGCAGCGGTTGCTAAACCTTTTCCGGGGGAGGATTCATCCTCCCCCTTTTTTTACTGATGACAGAAGAAAAATCCACAAAAAAAGATCTGGCTGAAAATCTTCTTCGACAAGGACAATTCGGTGAAGCCATTGCGCTGCTGGAAGAAATTCACAAGGACACTCCGGAAGAAGAATCGATCCTGTTAATGTTGTCGTGGGCTTATTATGACCGTGGCGAAACCGTGCAGGCTATTCAATATTTAAACATCCTGCTGGAGAGAGAACTGAACAGAAAAGTCTTTACCGGCTTTGCCTTTGATGAACTGGTGCGCATTTATAAACAGGAGAAGCAATTTGGCAAACTGGTGAAGATTTGCGAGAGAACGGTAGCGGCTCAGCCGGAAGACGTCGGACTGCTCATTGAATTGGGCAATGCTTATTATCAATCAGGCCGGTATCTGCAGGCTACCGATATTTATAAAAAGTTGATCGAAATGGAGGATGATAATCCCGCTTTTTACTGCTCGTGGGGAGAAGCATTATTTGCCGCCGGCTTGCATCAGGAGAGCGAGCAAGCTTATCAGAGGGCCGGAGCCATTGATTCCGAAAACGCTGATCGATATTATTTTAAGATGGCCTTTCTATTTCAGCAGGCCGGAAAACATCGGGATGCGGCAAGATTATTCAATCAATGTGTAACGTTTAATCCATCCCATTCTTTGTATTATTGCGCGCTGGGCGATAGTCTTATCGGTCTGGAACAAATGCAGAAAGCCTTTGCGGCTTATAATCAGGCTGCCAAGCTTGATAAGGCCAGCGCGGGATCATACTACAATCGTTTGGGTAATTCTTTAATGAACGCAGGAAATTTTTCACAGGCAGTAGAGGCCTTTCAAGCGGCAATCCAATGCGAACCGGATCGGCACTATTACTTAAACCTGGCCAGAGCCTATAGAGAGATGGGACTTGCTGCCGAAGCGGAAATGATTGTCCGTGAAATCAATAAAATTGTCTAAAATTAAGATTTCCCCATCTTGCGTTGAAAATCCCTGAAGACATGGTAGAAATATTCGTTTTCTTCCATTTCTCTTTTCAGAATCATTCCGATTTCCGAAATTTCTTCTTTGTTGATAATCAGGTTGACGCTTTTATTTAAAGTGTTCATGTAATCCAGCGTCGCAAAAGTGGCACTCACCAGGACAACAAAAACCTGGCGTCTGGTGGACATATCCAATTCTGCCAGGTATCGGAGCATTTGATTGACGCCGTCTTTGCTGAGGTCAAAAGCTTCGTCGACGACAATCACATTAAAGGTCTGGAATGTGGTGAATTTATGAGCTTCTTTATATGTGTTCGGCTCAACGACATTATAATTAAGCGTTTTTAGATTTTCCCTGAGCTTCTGTTTGATGGTGGGATCTTGTTCGCAAATCATACAGGTGCTGCTATCCATGTCCCGATAATCAAACGGACGTCCGGAATAATCGAGCTCTTCATCGATAAAATCTGGTTCTAATTTTTCTTCGTTCATATAAAATCCCTGATCGTTTTATATTATTGAATAAATTTTTATCTCCACGCCTCGGATTTTTGTTTGCCATAGGATTTATCCACTTCAAGATTTGAGATAACCGAGGTCTGTTCGCCACGTCCTTTCTTGATGGCATCCACGCCACGATTCACAACAGCTCTGTTGGTGGCAAAAGCAATGGCCGTGTTTTCGGTAATCAGACCTTTATCAAACAGTTCAATAATGCAATCATCGAACGTAATCATGCCGAAAGGTCTGCCCTGCAAGATAATGTCGTTAAATGTTTTGCCTTCCGATTCCCCGTGAAGGATAACATCTTTCACGCGCAAACTGGTACTTACTGTTTCAAAAGCGGCAACACGTCCACCACCGACCTTCGGCAATAAACGCTGACAGGCTATCCAGCGGATGGCATCGGCTAGTCGTACGCGTATCTGACTTTCTTCATCCCGGGGAAACATACCGACGATACGATTGATCGTCTGTCCGGCGTCAACGGTATGCAGGGTGCTTAAAACCAGATGGCCTGTTTCCGCGGCACTCAAAGCGATTTCCACCGATTCCCGATCACGCATTTCGCCGACCAGAATGACCTTGGGCGCCTGACGCATGGCGGCACGCAAGCCATTGACAAAGCTATCAAAATCTTTTCCCAGTTCGCGCTGGTTGATGGTGGATTTTTTCTGCGGATGCGTATATTCAACCGGGTCTTCCAGTGTGACAATATGCACCGAACTGTTGTCATTGATTTCATTGATTACCGCAGCCAGCGATGTCGTTTTACCCGTACCGGTCGCTCCCGTGACCAGAACTATTCCGTTCTTTTCCCGGGCGATTTTATAATAAGCTTCCGGCAGCCCGAGTTCCGCGCATGAAGGCACGATGGATTCCAGTTTTCGCAAAACGATGGAAATGTTGCCCAGTTGCGAAAATATATTGACACGGAAACGGGCGATTCCCGGCAAGTCATAAGAAAGATCACAGGCGCCTTCTTTAAGAAGGGCATGCATCAACCGGTGATCCTGATTAATCAAGTTCAGTGCAAAAATTTCTGTTTGAAACGATGTCAGTTTTTCAAAAGGCGGCCTTAATGGAACAGGAACCAACTGACCGGAGGAATCCACCTGAAAGGGCTTTCCCACCGTGATGATAAAATCAGAAATATTAGGGTGGGATTCCAGCATTCTGGTCAGAATATGATCAATCTCAGGTTTTCTCATAAGCTATCCTTTCTGAATAATTTATGCTTCAGTGAAATCTACCGGCGCCTGTTTCAAAAGCGGACGGAATCGGGATTTTTCATTCGCTTTAATATAAGCATCATCACCGCTGATCATGCCGCGGTTATACAGATCCATAATGGCATCGTCCAGAAGCTGCATGCCGTATTTTTTACCGGTCTGCATCATGGACGGGATCTGGTAAGTTTTCGCCTCGCGGATCAGATTGCGCACAGCCGGCGTAGCGATGCAAATTTCCAGAGCGACACAACGAGTTTTCTGATCAATTCTCTTAAACAAGACCTGCGAAACAATGGCGCGCAAACCATCGGCCAGTGTGGAACGGATCTGCAATTGCTGGTCTGCCGGGAAAACTTCAATGATTCTATCTACGGTCTTGGGCGCGCTGGTCGTATGCACGGTAGAGAAAACCAGATGGCCGGTAGAGGCGGCCTCAATCGCCAGCGAAATGGTTTCCAGATCGCGCATTTCTCCAACCAAAATGATGTCCGGATCTTCTCGCAGGGCTCCGCGCAGTGCCGCGGAGAAAGTCTTGGTGTGAATTCCCACTTCCCGGTGATTCACAATACAATTCTGACTCTTGTGAACAAATTCAATCGGGTCTTCAATCGTAATAATATGATCACGACGCAGGCGGTTGGCTTCGTCAATAATGGCGGCCAGTGTTGTGGATTTACCGCTACCCGTAGGACCGGTAATTAAAACAAGACCGCGCGGGAGCTGCGCTAATTTGGAAATGACGTTGGGAAGACCCAGTTGCGCGCAGGTCTGAATTTTATCGGGAATTTCACGGAAAACGGCGGCCATACCGTTTTTCTGCCGGAAAAAATTGACACGGTAGCGCGCCAGCAAAGGAATTTCATAAGCAAAATCCACGTCCCCCGTTTCTTCAAACTGTTTGATTTTATGTTCCGGCGTGATTTCGTAAAGAAGTACCTTTAAGGCATCATTCGTGAGAACATCGTATTTAATTCTTTCAATATCACCGCGGATTCTGATGGCCGGCTGCTGACCGGCAACAAGATGAAGATCCGATGCGCCCTGATCATGCATAAGATTAAAAAACGCGTCAATTTTTGCCATGTTTTTGCTCCTTGTGGGGGAATGAAGTTTGTTCTACCATTTTTTTTATCGGAAAAGAACAAAATATTTAATTTACCTGAAAATTTTATCGCATAATATTTTGTACATGGAATTTAATGTAAGTATAGAGAAAACTTGCTCGCTTTGTCAATTCCATAATCGGAATGAACAATGACTTGACACGGAGACAACCAATCATATATGCTTCGTCACGTTTTACCATACAGAATTCCAAGGTTGGGGATGTAGCTCAGCTGGGAGAGCGCGACGTTCGCAATGTCGAGGCCAGGGGTTCGATCCCCCTCATCT
>JBATES010000177.1:0-27364 GCA_049664145.1 Smithella sp. | reverse complement strand
GATGATGCCTTTGATTTTTTGATGAAGCATGACTGGCCGGGAAATGTCCGCGAATTGAAAAACATCATTGAAAGGTTAACTATCCTGACACCGTCTGATGAAATAACGGCAAAAGATATTCCTCTTTTAAGTATCAGAGAAAGTCGCATGGCAGCCTCCGAAATCCAGTCGGCAACAGCCGATTCGCTGAAAGATGCCAAAATGGATTTTGAAAGACAGTTTATATTAAAGAAACTGGAAGAAAACGAAGGTAATATTACCAAAACCGCAGAGGTACTCGGTTTGGAACGCAGCAATCTGCATAAAAAGCTGAAAAGTCTTAAGGTCACCTTGACGGGTGATTCTTAATGAGAAATGTTCCTTATTCATGATTCATCTGTTTTGTCATTTCGGAGATGGTAAATTTATTAAACGGCAAAAAGGCGATTCCGAATACAACTAAGACGACCATGGAAAGGAAATGGTAAACGACGGCGAAAGAAAGCGCATCCGGTTTGGTTAAACCGTAAAAACTTAAAGCCAGAATGCAGGCAAAATGCCAGTTGCCGATAAAACCGGGCGCTGTCGGAATAGCGATTCCCACGATAAGAACAATCATCACAACAAAAGAAGCCATCACCGGCAAAGAAAATCCAAATGATAAAAGCAACACATAAATCGTCAGCACATCCAGAAGCCAGATAATCGCGGAAAGAAAAAACAGGTATAAAAGTAAATGAACATTCGTGACAATTTGCAGCCCGTTAATAAAATGATGGAGTAATTCATCTATTTTATTGGCGAACTTTCCGGGAAGTTTGTCTAAAATTATATTGATAAATTTCATCGCCGTTTCCCGGCGCAGAATTAAAAACAAAACAAAACAAAACAAAGCCAGCGCTATCAGAAAAAAAATAATGCTCGATTGAATCATCCAGGAAGGTAGATCCGCGTTGAGAAGCACGATGACCGCAATGCTCAATACGGTAAAGCTGTCTAAAATTCTTTCCACGATAATTGTTCCCAAGGCGGAGGACATTTTTATGGAACTTCTTTTAGATATTAAATAGGGCCTGGCCAGTTCACCGATGCGTGCCGGTATGGCGGCAATGGCCAGGAAACCGACCGACGTTACTGAAAAAAGAGAGAGTTGATCAATTTTTTCCATGGGCTGCAAGATAACACCCCAGCGGTAGGAACGCAGATACTGCATCAGGATGACCAGAAGAAGAAAAAGAATGACGTAGGTTAATTGAATCTTTTTAAGATCACTCCATACATCATCAAAATTAATTCCCCTGACGGACAGATAGACCAGAACGATGCTGATCAGGATGCCAAAGATGACTTTTTTATTCATTCATTTACCGGGCTGTTTTTTGCGAGCACTCATCCTTTGATCAGGTTATCGGCAATTTTATCATGCAGGAGTTGGGAAGATTGTTTGTTACCGACTAAGCCGACGCGAATAGCGACTGTCGTTACATTTTTTGATTTGTAGGTAATGTCGAATTTGACTTTTTCACCATTAATCATGGCCTCAATGGTCCCTTTGGCAAGTTCTTTCCGGGGGATCACTTCAATCCCATGCATACCGGCTATGGTCTTTTCGCAGGCCGTCCATACGGCGTCAAACGATCCCTGATAATCGGTTTTCAATTCTCCCTGGATATAAAAGTATGTTCCTGCGGTTCCTGCTCCAGCTGCCGCTCCGCCGACGACGAGAGTCCAGCAACCGGAAAGAAGAAAGGGGACGAACAAACTTAAAATAATGAACTGCAAACAAAACTTCTTCATATTCCTCACTCCGGAAGATTTATTTTTGGAATTTTAAAGCATATGTTGGCGGTTATTGCAACGGCTATTATGGAAAATGTCCGAATTGCAGATTTGCGGAATTAGTTTTTAACGGAACTGAGTTTTTCAAACTCGGTTAAGAGCTCTTCCTGCTTTCTGCTCAGGTTTGTGGGGATTTGCACGTAAATTTCGATAATTTGATCCCCGTGCCCGAAATGGCGTAAATGAGGGAATCCTTTCCCCTTCAACCTGAAGGTTTTGCCGTTTTGTGTTCCCTTGGGAATTTTTAAATTATCTTTTCCCTGCAGGGTGGGCACCTCAATAGTTCCCCCCAGCGTTGCCTGAACAAAGGAAACGGGAATCCTGCAAAATACATCATTGCCTGATCGGGTGAAGAACTCGTGGTCTTCGACATGAATGAATACGTAAAGGTCTCCATCCGGTCCTCCCTTGCCGCCCGCTTCCCCTTCACCCCTCAGGCGCAGACGCGAACCTGTTTCCACACCGGCCGGGATTTTAAGTTGCACAGCCTTGGTTACCTGTTCGTTTCCTGTTCCGTGGCAATGGTTGCAGGGCTTGGATATAAACTTGCCGTAACCATTGCAATGAGGGCAGGTGGAGCTGATGGTAAAGAAACCGCTGGACTGGATCACTTGACCTCGTCCTTTACACGTGCGGCAAGTTTCCGGAGAAGAACCGGGCGCTGCACCGGAACCATTGCATTTTCTGCAGGTGGACGATTTTTCCAGATCTATTGTTTTGGTCAGTCCGAAGGCCGCATCCATAAACGAAATTTGCAGATCGTAACGTAAATCGGAGCCGGCGGTGGCTGAGGAACGCGAATGTCCCCGCATGTTGCCGTTGCCAAAGACATCATCAAAAATGTTGCTGAAATGGGAAAAGATATCATCGAAACCGTTAAATCCCCTGAAGCCCGTGCTGTTTAAACCTTCATGACCGTAGTGATCGTAAATTTCCCTTTTTTCTTTGTCGCTTAATACCTCGTAAGCTTCTGAGGCTTCTTTGAATCGGTCTTCAGCTTTTTTATCGCCTGGATTTCTGTCGGGATGACACTGCATAGCAATTGCACGATAGCTTTTTTTTATTTCTTCTTCCGCAGCCGTTCTGGATACATTCAGAATTTCGTAATAGTCTTTTTTTGTCATATGCTTCTTACGTTAACCTCTTTTTGCACATTTCAGCGAAGGTCTTGGGCAAGTTCTCTTAAACTGTTTTAATTTAATAATAATTTGCTCTTCGTCAATATGGGGTGATCAAAGTTATCCTACAAGACGATTCAGGGCTTCCTGATATTTTTTTCTTGTGTTTTCTATAATTTCCGGAGGCAATGCCGGTGCCGGCGGCTTCTGATTCCATTTGATGGAGAGAAGATAGTCGCGTAAAAACTGCTTGTCGAAACTTTTTTGTGCCCGGCCTTCCTGATAATCATCCGCAGGCCAGAAGCGCGATGAATCCGGGGTCAGCAATTCGTCAATCAGAATTAATTCCTTGCCCATTAGACCGAATTCCATCTTGGTGTCAGCAATAATCATCCCGGCTTTCAAGGCCATGGCCGCCGCCCTTTCGTAAACAGCCAGAGAAATCTTTATAACTTTATCCGTCAGTTCCGCCCCGATAAGATCTTCCATTTCTTTCCGGTTAATTGGAGAATCGTGTTCTCCTTCAGGAGCTTTGGTTGTCGGCGTAAAAATAGCTTCGGGCAGTTTGGATGAATCGTGCAGTCCATCCGGCAAGCTGATACCGGAAACCGTTTTATTTTTCTGATAGTCCTTCCAGCCGGAACCGCTGAGATATCCGCGGACAATACACTCCACCGGCAGAGGCGTGGCTTTCTTCACCAGCATACTTCGACCTTCCAGATCCTGTTGATAAGGTGCGCATTCCTCGGGGAAGTCGGCCGGATTGGTGGAAACGATATGATTGGCGATAAGGTCCTTCATTTTATTAAACCAGAAAGCGGACATTTTATTCAGGATCACACCCTTGCCTGGTACCGGATCGGACATAATGACGTCAAAAGCGGAAATGCGGTCGGTGGTCACGATGAGCAGGTAATCTTTCACAGAATAGATATCGCGGACTTTTCCCCGGCCGATCAGCTCGAGACCTTGGAAATCTGTTTTCTGAATGCTTTTTTTCATAAAGAGGAGCTCCTGTTAATGGAAAAATGGATTGTGTTTTTTTTCGTGGCCGATCGTAGAACTGGGCATGCTGCCGTAATTGTGTCCGGGCATTACTTTTGTATCGTCCGGTAATTTAAAAAGCTTCTCTGTGACGGCTTTATGCAATGTTTCCCAGGATCCGCCCGGTAAATCCGTCCTGCCCACCGCTTCGACGAAAAGAGTATCTCCGGTAAAGACGTAGCCCGGTGAATAGAGACAAATTCCACCGGGAGAATGTCCCGGCGTATGAATAACCTGGAGTTCAACATTACCGACGGAAATGACATCACCTTCTTTCACCAGAATGTCGGCAGGTGGTGAAGCCTTTGCTCCGAACATTTTTAAAATCATGGCGGGCGTATCCGTCAGCATGATGGCGTCATCCTGATGAACAACGATTTTCGCGCCGGTTGTTTTCTGCATCTCCGTGTTGCCGCTGATATGATCAACATGCCCGTGCGTATTGACAATATAATTTATCCGTAATTTATTTTTTTGCGCTTCGGCGACAATGCCTTTGATGTTATCCGCCGGATCGATAACCAAAGCGTCTCCCGTGATGGGATCACCCACGATATAAGCGAACACCGCCATTGAACTTACCTGCATTTGTTTGACAAACATGTTCTAGCTCCCGAAAAAAGTGATCACCTCATAACATTTTTTTACTGAAAACGTCAAATTTAATTCATGATTTAAGTGTTTGATATTATGAGCGTTTGACGATTGCCCCGAAGAAGCCGTCCATGTTGTGCTGATGCGGGTAAGTATGAAAAAGACCACGGTGGTCAATCAGTTTCTTGTTTGTTGATTCCGGAGGAGGACACAAAGAAAAATTTTTATTCCGTTTAAGAAAATTATCAACGATATTTTCATTTTCTTCAGGCAGAAGCGAACAGGTGCAATAAATCAAGCTCCCGCCATTTTTGACAGCCGCTGATGCATTTTGCAGAATTATTTTTTGAGCGGCGGCAAAAGCGAGTACATCTTTTTCATTGGTGCGCCATTTGATTTCAGGATTGCGGCGTAAAGTTCCCAGCCCGGAACAGGGCGCATCCACCAGAACACCATCAAATTTTTCTCTGAAAGAATCGGGTAGCTCAACACTTAAATCAACCGTTTGTGCCTCAATAATATTTACTCCGAGGCGATTCACTTCCTCTTGGAGTTCGGCAAGTCTTTCCTGGTTGCGGTCAATGGCAATAATAAGGCCATTGTTTTTTAAGATTGCCGCAAGGTGCGTGGCCTTGCCGCCGGAGCCCGCGCAGGCATCCAGTATGGATGAAGAACGTTCGCAATTCAGCAGGTAAGAAATAAGCTGTGCTCCTTCATCCTGAATACGCAGGAATCCTTCATCAAAAAAAACAGTTTTCTGAATGGGATTGGCGGATGTATTCAGAACAATGCCATCAGGAGAAAACTTGGTTTCTTCAGGGTCAAAACCGGCGGCTATGAGTTTTTCTTTCATTTCATCACGGGACATTTTCAGAGTATTGATCCTTAACGTAAGTGGCGGCAGTTCGTTATTGGCTTTACATAAAGACATCGTTTGTTGAGGGCCGAATATTTTTACCCATTTTTTTACCAGCCAGAGCGGATGCGAGTGAAATACCGCGATATATTCAGCCTCGTTTTTTCCCTGAGAGGGGAAGGCAATGTTTTGGCCGCGGCGCAGATAATTTCTCAGAACGGCATTGACCAGCGCGCTTTTATCAGGATTCAGTATTTTAGTAATATTGACCGCTTCATTGACGACAGCAAAATCCGGTAAGCGATCGCTGAATTTCAACTGATAAATGCCCGTGCGCAGGATATTTTTTATCCCTTCATCCAATTTTTCGAAATTACCGCGGCAGAATCCGGTCAATATCCAGTCGAGATGACCACGAAAACGCAACACACCGTAAACTAAATGCGTCAACAGACGGCCATCTGGAGTTCCCGACAAATCGTTTTTGTCCAGATACGCATGGAGTAAAGGACTGGCGAATACCTGAGTGGCATTGACCTGATTCAAAATTTCGACGGCCTGATGGCGAATTGATATTTTCATGACTTTGTACGTATTACTACGGGGCTCGTGTTCTCGGGATATTTCCCTTTTACGGTCATATAAAAATTCCGGATGATGTTCATGTCATGTTCAATATCTCCGGTCGGATATATCAGAGGACCCGCTCCACCGGTTTTACTCGCGTAATCAATAAAAGCCAGCAAAATGGGAACATGAGCATCCAGCGCAATATAATAAAATCCTGATTTCCAGTACTCCTTTCGGCGACGTGTCCCTTCAGGAGCAGGGCAATAACAAATTTTTCTCTTTCCTGGAAGGCAGACACCATTTGTCCGACGATATGATGGGACGACGATCTGTCAACCGGAATAGCTCCCGACCATGTCATTAAAAAAGAAAAAGGTCCGCGGAACAACTCTCTTTTGGCGATATAACGGCCATCAACTTTGAGCGCAAATGCCAGAAGGATGGCGAAAAACAAATCCCAGTTGGATGTATGCGGCGCGACAATGATAATATATTTTTCATTCTGGGGAAGGCTGCCGGATGTTTTCCAACCGAATATTTTTAAAAGACACAAAGCAATGCACCGCAAACATGATTTTACGACAGGTGTGTTGAACATTGTGTGATGCATAAAGTTCCTGCTCTGAGAGATTTAGATATTAGTTAATGCAAAATTGTTCCCGGCTTTAGCTGATGGCCTCGCAAGAAATCGGCAACCAGCATTCTTTTCTTCCCGGCCAACTGAATGTCTTTTAAAATAACGTGACCGTCGGCTGTTGCCACGAAAAGGCCGTCAGCGTTGACAGAGCTGATTGTTCCGGGCGGCTGATCAACTTTTTCCATGCGGGCAAGGGCTGCAAATATTTTAAGAGATAGCCCGTCCAGTGATGTATAAGCTGTGGGTGAGGGGCTCAAGCCGCGGATGAGATTGACAATGTCAGCGGCTTTATTGTTCCAATCGATTTTTCCTGTTTCTTTTGTCAGGCGCGGCGCGAAAGTTGCGCCTGAAGCATCCTGCTTTAGTCTTTGTGCCGTTCCATCGGTCATCTGCCCAATGGCTTTCATCAGCATTGTCGCACCCAGTTGTGCCAGACGGTCATGCAATTCACCGAAAGTTTCGGTGTCGTCCAGCGGGGTTATTTCCTGCACAAGAACATCGCCGGAATCCATGCCTTCGTCCATAATCATAATACTGACGCCGGTTTTTGTTTCCCCGTGAATAATCTGCCAGTTGAGCGGTGCCGCGCCGCGGTATTTCGGCAGGAGCGATGGGTGAATATTCAGGCATTTCAGCGGTGGATAATCAATAATGGCCTTGGGAAGAATCTGGCCGAAAGCTACCAGCGCCACCATGTCCGGATTCAGTTTCCTGAAAATTTCCAGAAAGGATTCATCTCTGACTTTTACCGGTTGAAAAACAGGCAGGCCAAACTCCTGCGCCAGAATTTTCAAAGGTGGCGCGACTTCTTTCAAACCTCTTCCCTTGGGGCGATCAGGCTGGGTAACGACGCCGATGATGGGATATTCGTGCTGATGCAGAAGACGCAAAGCGGGCAGTGCAAAAGCGGGTGTGCCCATAAAAAGAATCCGAGGTTTGGCCATAGAGAGAATATCCTTTATTTTTTCAGTTGAAAAACATATATGGAAATATAGAAAATGTGTCAAGGATTACAAATTATTAAAGGTTAATTCCATTATAACGCGAACGAAACATAAACTTTTAAATTTGTCGCGGGACTTCCGGTTGTTTCTCGCGGCGACGTTTGTTTTCGGGTTTTCGCAGAGCATCGTTGATTCCACGTTCAATAATTTTCTGAATGAAACATTCTTGATCGATAATCTCCAGCGAGGGTTACTGGAGTTGCCGCGTGAATTGCCCGGCCTTCTGACGATAGTTGTTTCCGCTCTTTTATTTTTTCTTTGTTCCCGGAGACAGGCGGCCCTGGCCAATGTCCTTTGTGCCATCGGAATACTTTTGATCGGCTTATTCTCGCCGGGCTTTTCCGTCATGCTGATCTGGCTGTTTATCTTCAGCATCGGACAACATTTGTTTATACCTTTGAACCAGAGCATCGGCATGGAGCTGGCTGTTGAGGGTGAAACCGGCAAAAGACTTGGGCAGTTCAGCGCCGTAGCGAATGTGGCCATGATCATCGGCAGTTTTGCCGTCTTTATCGGATTCAAATTTCTCAATCTTAATTTCAAGATGTCCTACGCGGTTGCATTTCTGGGATTCCTTACCGTAGCGGCATTGATATTCATGATGAAAAAGGACGAGCCAGTACCAGTAAAAATGAAATTTCAGCTCCGTCGGGAATACAAGCTTTATTACTGGCTGACTGTTTTATATGGAACACGCAAACAATTATTTCTGACCTTCGCTCCTTGGGTACTGGTGACAGTTTTTCAGCAAAAGACGCAGGTTCTGGCGACTCTGCTGACCATTGGCGGAGTCATCGGCATTTTTTTCAAACCCATGCTCGGAAAAGCAATCGACAAGCTCGGAGAGAGATTGATCCTCACATCTGAAGCGGCAATTCTTGTTTTTGTCTGCATCGGTTATGGCTTTGCCAAAAGTATTTTCCCGGAGACAACAGCAATCTATGTTGTCTTCGCCTGTTACATTATCGATCAAATGCTGGTTGCCGTGTCCATGGCGAGGGCCACTTATTTGCAGAGAATTGCCGTCGCGCCCGAAGATGTATCACAGACACTGACCATGGGCGTGAGCATTGATCACATCTTCTCCATAGGCATTGCCCTGTTGGGCGGGTTTATCTGGGTTAAGTGGGGCTATCAGTACGTCTTTATGCTGGGCGCGATCATCGCTGTCGTTAATTTCTTTTCCGCATTGCAGATAAAGACAAAATCGTAAAGTCAATAAAATGCTTATTGTTTAATATCAAGTTTTTAAGTATAAATAATTCATAGTCATTTACATTCCCAACAAACAAATTGATAAATAAAAAGGAGTGATTCACATGAAAAATTCAAAAAGAATACTTCAGAGGTTGTCTTGCCTGTTAGTTTTAGGACAAAATTATTATCAGAAATGAAACAAGCGCTGATGTCGAGGCCATTGCTGAAGTGACTGCCGCTGCGTTTAAGACATTGGCAATCAGCCATCAGACGGAACAGTTCATTATTGTTGCGCTTCGCGCCGCAGGTGCTTTTACGGTGTCGCTAGTGGCGGAATTGAACGGGCAGGTTGTGGGGCATATTGCATTCTCTCCGGTGATACTTTCTGATGGTTGCCCGAACTGGTACGGGCTTGGGCCTGTGTCGGTTTGGCGTAAAAAAGGCTGGATCTATCACGAAGATCCCCGCGGCTGGTTTCAGTGGTATTGCCGGTATTATATGGGCAGAAGATGTCCGGATGATGAACGGCAAATTAAAAGATGGAAAGCGATGACAAGACATATTTCTCAAATCAGGAAACACTGCAAAAAGGGTGATGTTCATTGTCGCCCGAAACAAAGACAGGCTTTGTTGAACTGGGCCTATGACAGCAGAAAACTTTAATGCGCAACTTGATACGGGGCAATGCCAAAACTTTTTTCCAACCAAATATTTTAGTTTTTAAGATTTCGTCTTCAAGTCTTCTCAATTTCTTAAGTTGACACAAAGCCCTTCCTGTACTTATACTGCTTTCCAGAAAATCAACACAAAGGAGACTCACCATGACCATCAATATTAAAAAAGAAGACCATATTATGCTTATTGAAATTGACCGGCCCGCAAAATATAATGCCATGACGCGCGAAATGTACACGCAGATGGCCCGCGCTTATTACCAACTGGACCGCGACGACGATTTATGGGTTGGAGTTGTTTACGCTAACGGGCCGCATTTTACCTCCGGCCTGGAACTCACCGACTGGTCGGACGCGTTCGGCAACGGGGTGGGTTTTCCGACGGGCGGCGAAAATGAAATTGATCCCTTTTACATGATGAACGAAGAACGCTGCCGGAAGCCTCTTATTTATGCCGTGCAGGGTTATTGCTTTACATGGGGGCCGGAAGCGCTCCTCAACGCGGACATTCGTGTGGCAGCATCCGATACGCGTTTTGCCATGTTGGAAGTTAAGCGAGGATTTTTCCCCTGTGGAGGAGCGACAATCAGATTAGCTAGAGATATCGGCTGGTCCAACGCGATGCGTTATCTTTTGACCGGTGACCAGTGGACAGCCGAAGACGCCTATCGCATGGGCTTGGTGCAGCACATAACCGAGCCGGGTAAGCAACTGGAAAAGGCGATGGAGTTGGCCCGAAAAGTCGCCAGCGCCGCACCGCTGGGTGTCCGTAATATTTTGAAAAGCGGCCGTTTGGCCGAAAAAGACGGTGAAGCGGCAGCGAAAAAAGTAATCTTTCGGGATGTAGCAGAGGTCATGAAGAGCGACGACATGAAGGAAGGCCTGCAATCTTTTATTGAACGCCGGACGGCAGTTTTTAAAGGGAAGTAATCCATCCATTCTGATTGGTAAAAATTGAATTTTAGGATATAAATTAACCAAATAATTTAATTAAAAATAATTTGTGTTCCTTAAAGATTGTTCAATAAAAGTTTTCATATCAATAAAGGAGAGCGATGCCATGCCTCATAAGCTTAAGAGTGAATTGAATGGACGTGGTTTGGTCATTACTTTTTCAGGAATTGTTAAGAAAGGTGAGGTTCAAGCGCTGGATGATAAGCTTAGTTCAGATAAACAATTATCGAAGTTGCGCTATCAGATATGGGACTTTTCTAAAATAAAAGATATCAAAGTATCGTTTGATGAACTCCGGAATTGTGCCATTCTCGATGCGGGTGAGGCTCGTAAAAACCCCCATAAGAAAATAGCCATAATTGTCCGGAAACAATCATCCAGCGGCCTGGACAGCATCTTTCATGCTTATGAAAAGGCGTGGTGCGGCTACGAATCCGCAACGTTTACGGACATTGAAGCTGGAAAAAAATGGGCCTCGAGCGATTGACATGGACGCGGCTTTCTTTAATTCCGACCTTTTCAAATTTATTGTGAGACTCAAATTTCAAAAACGACGTGTATTGATATTTGTAAGTCGAACAATCCCGCACAGCGGAGGGTATAATACCACGCCCCTTGGGGTGGTATTAGGGTCCAGGGCTTGCCCAGGGATTCATACCCGTGATTCTTCTCCCGATTCTTTTTTTTTCGACACGCATCTGTAGCGTTACTTTCAATACCATGGACAAAAAGGCAATAATGGGTGATTCGCCTATTTCAACAGTAAGAAGTTTTAAAGAACAAAATTATGGAATGTAAAAAAGAGAAAAATCTGGAACAATGCAATTGCACTTATGAGCCCTGCGGCAGAAAGGGAATCTGCTGCGATTGTTTGACCTATCACTTAAAAAAGAGGCAACTGCCGGCCTGCTGTTTCCCGAAAGAAGCGGAAAGAACCTACAACAGATCATATGAATATTTTGCCGAACTGGTGTCTAACCGTAAAGTATAGGTAGATATCAGCCAAGCCATTGCAGGGAGTGAAGCATGGAAGTGAAATTCAATGTCAAACGTAAATATATCGTGAATGGCAAGGAGTACGCTTCTATTGAAGAAACGCCTGCTGACATACGCCAGGCATATGAAAGAGCGGTAAGCGGGAAGGACGGTTTTACTCACGAAAATATTTCATCCCTTTCTGCCGGTAAGATAGTTTTTAACGGGCAGGAATACGAGAGCATTGATTCAATGCTTATACTATGTCGAAGCCCATTACTCCGAAATCGTTTTTTTCCCCTCGCGTATTTGTCATTGGGGCGGCAGTTATCATGTTGCTGATCGGATTATATTTCCTTTTTTATCATGGACTCACACTAGAAATAAAATAATGACGCCATGAAAAAGCTTTCCTCCAAGAGCACATTTTTCCTGAAGCGGGTTTTCCCGGCCATCTGGTTTGGATTTATAATATTTTTTGTATTGACGACATTATTCGCCGGACAAAATAATAAAATGTCAGATATGATCATGATATCAATTTCTGCGATTTTCATGGCAGCGATTGGTTATTTCATGATGAAATATTTAGTGTTTGACCTGATGGACGAGGTTTATGACGAAGGCTTGTCGCTGCTTTTCAAAAATCATGGAAAAACGGTGCGCGTTAATTTGAGTGATATTAAGAATGTCAGTTATACGGTTGTTCTCAATCCTCCACGCGTCACAATCAACCTTCGCCATAAAACAGAATTTGGTGACGAGCTGAGTTTTTCTCCACCGGCAAGCCTTATTCCCTTTAGGAAGAATAAGGAGATTGTGGAACTAATTGACCGTATTGACAATGCCAGATCGCATTAAAAGCAGTATTGATGTGAACGCTTCCCGAGGTCAGTGAAGCCATTGATCAGCAATTCAAACCCTCTGATTTCAGAAGGAAGAATATCATGAAAATATATAAATACTGGGCGATGGAAAAAGGCATTTTGCGTATTGGTCAGGAAGACAAAGAAATAAAATGTTACGGCGGTTCTAATTTTTCCATTAACGAAGCGGTTGATAAAGCCAGGGAAAAGATAGCAAAAGTTCAGAGAAGAATATCGGGGGAAAAGCACGTTTGGGACGATTATGAAGTGGAAATACGGGAGAATTTCGTCCGGCTATCCGCGCATTGTATATCGATGCAAAAAATGTCACACTCAAATGGATACCGATATTTATTCCGATTATTAAGTTATGAGAATATTGCGCTATATCTGGGCGCTGCCCAACACGCTTCTGGGACTTCTGTTTGTTCCGCTGGCTTTGTTTACCAGTGGCGGGATACATGTGGTTGACGGTGTGCTGGAGCTGAATGGCAGGCTCATATCACTCATCCTGAAAAAGTGCAGCAGGCCGGAGCTGAATGTTTTTCCTCCCGACACTAAATGGGTTCTGGCCATCAACGGACAGGGAGCCAAACCGGGGAATGGTTTGGCTATATCGCATTGCGGAGAATACTGGTTAAAAGTGGAAGACGATTATGTCGTCGGCGGCATTGATGGAGATATGAAGCAGGTGAAAAGAATGCCCTTGAGGGAATTCAAAAACAAATTTCTGTATACGAAGTTCAGCGAAAGATTTTCGGGAAGGGTTGAAAGCGGGAAACAGTTTCACCTCAATTTCGGTTCGCGCTTTGAATTCATCCTTGACCCGATGCCTGAAGGCTGGCAAATATTTGTTAAGGAATTTGGACGTGATGAAAATCTGGCAAGACTCACACCGCCTTTTCACTTTATGCCGAATCCCCGCCAATTTATTTTCTCACCGGAGGTTGGAAAAACAATTGCGGGGCCTGATTCACGCAAAGCGCGTATTGATGAAAACATCGATGCGGTGCGGAAGTTTGGCAGGGGAGAACTGGATATCAAAAAATTTAAGCTCGCGCCGGGCAAAGACGGCTGCCCCAAAATAGAATGGCTGGAATTTTCCGTCCCACTCGACGGCGGCTATTAATATCTATGTGAAGACCATTTAACGATCTTTAAACGATTCATACAGTCTGCATAAATCGGAAATAAAAAAATATAAATTCAAGTTTAAAGGATTGATTTTATTTAATAATAGATGTAATTTCAGCTAACTGAAAAACAATTTATACATAAAGCAAGTAAAAAAAGCATCAATATATTCCTTCTATCAGTTGGGGCAATGGTTGTTGATGCAATTTATCGTTTAGTAATTACTGTTTATCATATTTATTGCCATCTAAAATACAAGAACATACCTCTTCCAATGCCTCAGCCTGGAGATGTTATAGTCAAATACAATCATTCATGTTAATTTTATCATTTAACCTTGTCAAAATTGATTTGCAATCTGAATCGTTGGAAGGTCGTTTCCAGCATTGCTGCCAATTTAATATCTCGAGACAGTTTAATTTATTGTTGACCGTAGGAGATGATTATGTAATCTACAACGATTATTTTTTATAAGGATTCTTCATGGAGAAGGCGCTTTTAATTATATTTTTAATCTTATTTCTCGGCCGGATAATCTGGCGATTCATTTTGCAGCAAATTAACATCAGGCATTTGCGGAATCACGGGAAAATTATTCCTGCTGTTTTTCATGGTATGATTGATGAAGCGACTCTTTCAAAAATGGTTGATTATACTTATGACAATTCGCGTCTGGAGACCAAAGAAGATTTAACAGAGGATATTCTGGATCTGGCCATATTGTTTCTTTTACTGCCGGTGCTTGTCGGGAAAATCGCCGGATTGCCACTGCACTTAATCTGGCAGGCGCTGATTTTTTTCGGGGTGCTGTCGGTGATCGGCAGTGTTGTAAGCCTTCCCTTCGATATTTACCACACGTTCGTCCTGGAAAAGAAATACGGTTTTTCCACGATTACCTGGCGGCTCTGGCTTACCGATCTGATCAAGTCCGTGCTTATTTCCGCCGTCTTAATGGGATTTCTGCTTTCCGCCTTTATGGCTTTTATTCTTTATCTGCCGAAAAGCTGGTGGTTTTGGGCGTGGGTATTTTTTACCTCGTTTGAGATTCTGCTGATGTGGCTTTATCCGGTGGTCATCGCGCCGCTCTTTAATAAATACGAACCGATCAAGGATGAAGCGCTGAAAGAAAAGATTGAAGCGCTGCTCGCGAAAGTCGGATTGAAGGCCAAGGGAATTTATCAGGTGGATGAGGGCAAACGCTCCAAACACACCAACGCCTATTTTACCGGCATCGGCAAAACCAAGCGCATCGTTCTGTTTGACACGTTGCTGGCTTCGCACTCGCAGGACGAAATACTGGCGGTGCTCGCGCATGAAATCGGCCACTGGAAAAAGAAACATATCCTGAAGCAGCTCATATTCATGATTGCCGCCTCTTTAATAAGTTTCTATATTATTTATCTGATTGTTAACTGGCCGCTGCTATACAGCACGTTCGGCTTGAAGGTTACGCCCGTTTACGCCGGTCTTTTGCTGGTATCGGTTTACGCCAGTTGCGTCGGGTTTTTCTTCAGCCCCCTGGGCGCGTTCATCTCACGCCGGTATGAACGCGAAGCCGACAAGATGGCCAATGAACTGGTCGGAACATCCGAGCCCATGATTAACGCTCTCAAACGATTAGCGAAAGACAACCTTTCCAATCTGCATCCCCATCCGTTGTATGTATGGTTTTATTATTCCCATCCGCCACTGATAGAGCGGATTGAATATTTGCAGAAAATGGATAAAGAAATTAATAATGTTTAAGCTGATAGGATATGCCCGATTAAGTCTTGTCTCGATCATTGAATCTGTCTACAAAGTCACTTCGGCGGACTGTTATTTAAACTGAGGATTATACCTACAAAGGTTCAGTATTGGATAGTTGTCAGAAATGAGGATTACCATTTGAATTGTGGTAAGGGACATTGCTTATGAATAAAGCTAGAATTTGACTCCAGAGACCACTAATTTATCCACGCAAACTCGTCGGAAGCAAAAGAACAATCACACCAAGACACTCCATATGAATTTTTTTATCACAAACATCAAGTGTCTTATTCGACTTCGAACTAATTTGTTTACAAAATCGAGCTGCTCAATTTTGAGATCCAGGGAGGTCTTGTTTCCTCTGGGTTCCGTGCAATTGGCGTGGTGCAAGCAAATACTAGGCAGATGTGCAGGAAACAAACGGTGGTTGCTCCATGCCCAAATCTCATCGGGGAAAATGCCCCAATTTAATTGCGGCGTCTTTACCAATAGAGAGTTCGCTATTGATTGTTCATTGACGAACTGCGAACTATCTAAGGCATCTTTAAGCTCTAATTCAATTCGCCTCCAAAAATTGATCACGTCAGGTGTCATGCGCATTGCCACAAATCCGGTATTTACCTCTGCCGTATGGGAATTCTCCCTTTGAAAAACAATGTCATACCGTTCCAGATAGTTGCGGACAATCGTATCACAGGGTTTGAAAAATTGAATATCAATATCACTCAGGATAAAACTGTAATTGTGTTCTTCCAGCGGAAAAATTTCATTGATGAGAGTATCTATCTTTTGGTGAATAATTTTTTTGAAACCCTGAGTACCAAAGTTTTGGTCCCTATCGAAATTCCTGATCGGGTGCACTATGACACGCCAATTATCTTTAAGAGAAGGAGCAAAATATTGATTAAATAATATTTTTTGACCATCGTTGAAAAAAACATGGATGTTCATATTTATCTGGCCTAACAGCGATTATGTATATCCTTGTTAATAATCAAAACTAAGAATGACTTTTAACAATTACTCTTTGTAATATAGCATAAAATAGCAAAATGGAAAAATGAGACTTACAGAAAGTCATCCTCAGGAATTCATACAGAAAATATTAGGAGCGGTATAGCTAATCAATTTGGGGGCGGTTCAAAAATGCTTAGATGCTAGGCACGCAAAAAGCCGCACCGCGAGGCGTATATGAAAATACATTGAGCAGTGCGGCTTGCAGCGTAACAAAGCAGGTAAGTTTTTTTCAACAGCAATAATGTAAGGCATCACAATTCCATGCTTAGGCAAGCGGCATGGATTGCGCTGATGACGGCAAGCGGATTGGATGCATCGCTTACAGCTCGGATAACAGCCACGTTATGCGGGCATATTTGCAATTGCTTAATTCGCTCCAGGTCCAACCCGCCGATGGCCACAAGGGGATGCCGGCTGACAGCCAACGAAGCTTTCAATGCATCCGGACCCGTTACGGGATCAGGTCGAATTTTGGAATTGGTGGTAAACAGAGGTCCAAAACCGATATAATCTACAGGTGCGGTATTCGCAGCTGCAACCTGCTCCATGTTATGTGTGGAAAGACCCAGTAGCATGGCAGAGCCGATGAGCCGCCGGACCTCTGTTGCCGGGAGATCATCCTGTCCCAGATGAACGCCGTCGGCCTGCGAGATGAGCGCAATGTCGGGCCGATCGTTCACAATGAAGAGTGTGCCGGTGCCTATGGTGATCCGTCGCAGAGCATGAGCCAGAGCAAGATGTTCACGATCGTCGTTGCCTTTGTAGCGCAACTGCACTGCCGGAAGGCCTGCCTCCACAGCCCACCGGCAGAGCGTTTCATATCCGTCTCGCGGTTCAGTCAATACAAGGTATAGCCCGCGCCGCAGGTATGCTCTGAGAGGCTGCTCTTTCGCCGTAATCATAGGCGCGCCAGAATCTTTTCAGCTGCCTTACAGCCCGAGAGCAACATGCCGCCGAAGACTGGACCCATACGATAGCCGCCGTAGACCGCGTTAGCAGCCATTCCGCTGACATAAAGCCCCGGATAGACTTCGCGTGTATTCTCCACGGTCTGCTGCTCGCCCTGTTCGGCATCCATAGATTTTTCGCCTGCAATGCCGCCGGTGTCGGTATTTAATCTGACACCCATTTTCCGCGCAAGCACCTCGGTGACACTGGCCGAATGGCCCGTGCTGTCGATAACATATTTGGCATGCATCGTAATCGGATCTACATGCCACTTCAGTGTCTCAACCGCGCCCCAATTGATGACCAGACCGGCCACACGTTCATTCTTGATGACCACATCCTCCATAGCAATAAGGTTGAAGACCCGCAGGCCGGCCCGTACGGCCCTGTGAATGAGTGTCGCCGTGACATCCACGGCATCAAGAACATAGTACCCCGGCGCGTATTCCGAGCTTTTGAGGTCAAATTCATCGAGCAATTGCCGGCCTGCCTCCTGTACGACGATGGAATTGAACATCATACCGCCACCCCAAAGACCGCCGCCAATGGAGAGCTTGCGTTCGAAGAGCGCCACCTTCCGTCCCGCTTTGGCCAAATAGTAACCGGCCACTAAACCGGATGGCCCGCCGCCGACAATAGCGACATCGAGTTCCAGACAGCTATCAAGTTTTTTAAAGTAGGAATTCAGAATTGCGCGACTGATAGTTACTTCGTTTAACATGAGTACCTCCCTTAGATATTATTAGGGGGCTCAACAATGGTACAGATACCATAAAAAAATCCGTTTCCTCATGGGGAAACGGATAGATACACCTTTTCTCTCCCTACGCCGGCATTATCCGGATCAGGTTCAAAGGGTATAATCTCAGACCTTATCGGCCACCCCTGCTAGTTACTAATATTTTGGGAATGCTTCTGTCAAGAAAAAGATGGGAGTTATTGTAAAATCATCATCTGAACCGGATCCAGCCGCGGAAATGACAAAAAAATAAAGGGTTGTCGCGTTTAATGCTTAAACGCGACAACCCTTCGAATGTTAGGAAGTGATATTATTTCTTTCCGTAGCCGATAGTTTTAGCGGCCTGAGCGATAACATCCAGCACGGAAGGATCATCAATGGTGGAAGGCACCACATAATCCTTGCCGTCAACTATTTTGCGCATGGTGCTGCGCAGGGTTTTTCCTGACCGTGTTTTCGGCAGGGCTTTGACCACAGCGGCTTCCTTGAAACAGGCCAAAGCGCCAAGTTCGTTGCGAACCATCTGGACGAGTTCCTTGATGATGTCTTCGGGTTTGCGGTCCACGCCGGCTTTCAGCACGACAAATCCAACTGGCACCTGACCTTTGAGTTGATCCTCAGCGCCGAAAACAGCGCATTCCGCAACATCTTTGTGCTTGGAAACTATTTCTTCCATCGCTCCGGTGGACAAACGGTGTCCTGCGACGTTGATGACGTCGTCAATGCGCCCCATGATGAAGATGTAGCCATCCTCATCGAAACGACCACCATCGCCGGTGACATAATAGCCCGGTCTTTCCGTAACGTAATCCAGATAGCGTTTGTCATCCTGCCACAGTGTGGGGAGACATCCCGGAGGCAGGGGAAGTTTGATAACCACGGAACCTTCTTCGCCATTAGGAAGCTGGTTGCCGTCGGCATCAAGTATCTGTACATTGTAGCCGGGAACCGGCTTTGTCGGTGAGCCCGCCTTGATGGGGAATTTTTCAGTGCCCATGCAGTTGGCGGCGATAGGCCAGCCGGTTTCTGTCTGCCACCAGTGATCCACCACGGGAATCTTCAGCATGTCGCTGGCCCAGTGATAGGTATCGGGATCGAGGCGCTCACCGGCGAGGAACAAATATCTGAGGCACTTGATATCGTACTTTTTCAGATAATCGCCTTTGGGATCTTCCTTCTTGATGGCGCGGAAAGCCGTGGGGGCCGTGAATAAAACGGAGACGCCATGTTGAGAAATAACTCTCCAGAAAGCGCCCGGATCAGGCGTGCCGACCGGTTTTCCTTCGTACAGAATTGTAGTACAGCCGTAAAGAAGCGGAGCATAAACAATATAGGAATGACCGACAACCCAGCCGACATCGGAGGCGGCCCAGAAAACTTCGCCCGGCTTGATATCATAGATGTACTTCATTGACCATTTCAGAGCCACGGCATGGCCGCCGTTATCCCGCATGACGCCTTTGGGCTTGCCGGTTGTTCCGGAGGTGTAAAGAATATAAAGCGGGTCAGTCGCGGCAACGGATACACAGGGAACGGCTTTGGCGTCTTTCATCAGATTGTTCCAGTCCAGATCGCGCGGCGCTGTCAATTCCGCCTGCACCTGAGGACGTTGGTAAATGACGCATTTCTGCGGTTTATGAGCCGCGATTTTAATAGCTTCATCCAAAAGCGGTTTGTAGGGAATAGTCTTTTTCCCTTCAATGCCGCAAGAAGCGGAGATCATGACTTTGGGCTTGGCGTCGTCAATACGGATAGCCAGTTCATTGGGAGCGAATCCGCCGAAAACAACCGAATGAACCGCGCCGATGCGGGCGCATGAAAGCATGGCCACAACGGCTTCCGGGATCATGGGCATATAGATGATTACCGTATCGCCTTTTTTGACGCCCAGCGAGCTTAAAGCACCGGCAAATTTTGATACTCTGTCGAGTAATTCCTTGTAGGAAATTTTTTGGACAGTATTTGTCACGGGGCTGTCATAGATAATCGCGATTTGTTCGCCGCGTCCCGATTCGATCTGATAATCAAGAGCGTTGTGGCAGGTATTTAATTCTCCTCCGGTAAACCAGCGGTAAAAAGGTTTTTTGCTGTCGTCAAGAACCTTGTCCCATTTTTTGTTCCAGACCACATCTTCTGCCGCTTTGTCCCAGAAGACATCGGGCTGATTAATAGATTGAGAAAACACTTCATCATACTTTAATTTGTTGGTCATAATACGTCCTTCTCTATGAAATTTTTTTTTGGTCATAGCAGATTGAAATTGAGTTTGTCAAAGGAAAGATGACTGCACTCCCTCTCCGCTACGCTTCGGGGATAGTTCGACTAGCCCTTCGAGCTTCACTTCAATCGCTCTCAGCGAGTCTCATTAAAAGAAAAGCCCTGTAAACAGGGCCTTTCTTAAACTCAACATTCTTAATTAATGATCAAACTTTGAAAAACAAGCAAAACTATTTCATCGTTTTAAAGGAGCCGTCCACGATTTCGGGTTCGGGTTTGAAAATCTTCAGGCCGAAACGGGCGTGCAGTTTATTGAGCGTATCTGCCAACTGCGCAGGTTCCATGCCCGCACCCAGGGCGAACGGCCCGGCAAATGCTCTCATGCAGTGAACCATTCCCAAGTCGATATCTGCCGTGGAAGCTGCGATTTTCTCTTTGTAAACCCGTACTGCTTCGTTGATCTGAATGGACAGAAATTCCATGGGGCCGATATCCTTAGACTGCTCGGAAGCGTCGATCTTGGCCTTGCCGCCTTCCCAGGTGTAAATTCCCTGACCGGTCTTCATGCCTAGTTTTCCGCTGTCCAGCATATTCTGAAGTACTTTGCCAGGCTTAAATTCCGGAGAAAGCGTCTCGGAATAATATTTGAGGGTATGATAAAAGACGTCAATGCCGACGTAATCCGCGAGTTCAAAAGGTCCCATGGGCATGCCGGCCAGCGCCTTCATGATGGTGTCGATGCTGTCCGTCTTGATTTTGCCATCATCCAGAATGGCGCTGATCAGCGCCTGGTTGGGTGCGCCGATGCGGTTTACAATAAAGCCCGGAGAATCCTTGAGCACCTTGATGGGAACTTTACCAATCTTCTTGGTCAATTCACACAGCAGATCCACGTTGGCGTCAGTGGTTTTCTTGGCGTAAATCACTTCCACCCCTTTCATGACCGGCGCAGGATTGAAGAAATGCATACCGAGAATCCGTTCCGGGTTCTTCCCGGCCGTGGCGATTTCGCTGATGCTCATGGTGGAGGTGTTGGACGCTATGAGCGCGTCAGCCGGTGCCGCGGCCGATAGTTCGGCACATACCTTTTTCTTCAGATCCATGATTTCCGGAACTGCCTCGATAATCACCTGGGCGTCCTTGACCGCCTCGGCGTTGCTTAAAGATGTGGACAAGTTGCCCATCACCTCGGCCTTTTTTTCGGCGGTGAGCTTGCCCTTGCTGACCAGGAAATCCAGGCTCTTGGTGACGGTGGCCATGCCTTTGTCAACAAACTCCTGCTTGATATCCACCATGACAGCCTTCAGGCCGGTCATCGCGCATACCTGGGCGATGCCGTTTCCCATGGCTCCTGAACCGATTACCGCAATTTTCTTCACATCTTCCAATTTCATAGTAACTCTCCTTCTCATTTTATTTTTGATAAGACTTTGTGCAGCTATACTTTTTACGGTGCGCGGAGTATAAGAAATAGAACGCTTAACTGTCAAGCAAAAAAGGAATTATATTGCATTGAATTTTAATTTTTTATTTCATCCCGGAGAAAACGAAAATTCAATATTTTTGGTCAAATCGTCTGATATGGGTAAATTGTTATGCGCAGTGCGAAGTGTTTTTCGCTTATCATAATAAAAATTTTTCATTAATCACAAAACCTCTTTTTGAAAAACTCAATAAATACAAGTTATTTTGAGGAACTGAGATATTTGTTTCTCTGGCATGGATCGTGCTAAAAGATCGATAATTTTGTGATTGTCATAATAAATATTTTAAGATAAATTTGCACCTCTTTAAGGAGGTGCTTGGATGAATGAAAAATAATAAGAAAATTGCTGTTGTTTTTCCCGGACAGGGTTCTCAGAGGCCCGGCATGGGAAAGGATTTTTACGAACAGATGCCTGTGTGCCTGCAGACTTTTGAAGAAGCAGCCGTGGCATTGGGCTGGGATGTTGCGGCGATGTGTTTCGGTGAAGATGAAAGACTGAATCTTACCGAGTTCACACAGCCCTGCATTGTCACGACGGAAATATGCATGCTGCGCGGACTGAATGAACGCTACGGTTTTGTGCCTGATTATTTCGGCGGTCATTCGCTGGGTGAATTTACCGCATTGGTTGCCGCCGGGGCATTGCCGCTGGCGGAGACTTTGAAGATAGTCCAGGCGCGCGGCAAATTAATGCAGGAAGCCGTGCCGGTGGGCGTCGGCGGCATGGCGGCGGTGATTGCTGAAAACATCGATGTCGATATGTTGAAAAAAAACCTTGAGGGGCTGAATGCCGGTGTTGCCAATATCAATTCCCCCAATCAAGTGGTCATCAGTGGTGAGTTGAAGGCTATTGATGAAGCGGAGAAACGTTTGACGGAAAATTATCCGGCAGAGAAAAGTTTTCGATTTATACGCTTGAACGTCAGCGCACCATTCCATAGCCGTTTGATGAAAACCATCGAGGGGCGTTTTGCCGAGACCTTGGAGCAATACGGCAGTCAATTAAACGCGCAAAATGCAGCCAGGGTTACTTCGAATTTTGCCGGCGGTTTTCACCGGGCTGATGTTGACGAAGTGAAACGAAATCTTGTCAACCAAATCAGCAACACCGTCAACTGGCGTGAGAACATGAAGTCCATTGCAGCGCAGGCACAGGACGTTTATGAAGTGGGACCGGGCCGTCCGCTGCGCGATTTTTTCAAGACGATTGGAGTGGCCTGTCAGTCTGTTACCGGATTGAGCGCGGCGGAAAAGATTTTTAAAACTTCAATCTGACCCATTAAAATTCAAAGCGATTAATTCGCAAAGGAGAAAAAATATTTTGAGTAAGATGGAAAATAAAAATAATCCCCTGAAAATTCAGGATAACACTTTTCGCGACGGGCATCAGTCGATCTATGCCACAAGAATGCGAACAGAAGATATGATTCCCATTGCCGAGGAAATGGACAGTTGCGGGTTTCACGCGATGGAAGTCTGGGGTGGGGCTACTTTTGATACCATGCACCGATTTTTAGATGAAGATCCCTGGATGCGGCCGAAGATTTTGAAAAAATACATTAAGAAAACGCCTTTTGCCATGCTGCTCCGCGGTCAGAATCTTGTCGGCTATCGTCATTATGCTGATGACGTGGTGCGCGCTTTTGTGGATAAGGCCTGCGAAATCGGTATTGATGTTTTTCGCTGTTTCGACGCCCTGAATGATTTCCGTAATATGGAATCCTGTGCGGAGAGAATCAAGGCCAACGGCAAGCAGTTTCAGGGAGCCCTCTGCTATTCGCTGACCGATGTCCGTCTGGGTGGAGAAGTTTACAACGTGGAATATTTTGTCCGGAAGGCCAAAGAACTGGTACAGATGGGCGCGGATGCGATTTGCATCAAAGACATGGGCGGTATCATGGCTCCTTTTGATGCTTATGATTTGGTTACCGCCATCAAGAAAGAAATTAAGCTGCCGCTGCATCTGCATTCCCATTACACCAGCGGCATGGCTTCGATGACGTATTTAAAAGCCATAGAAGCCGGTGTGGATGTGGTGGATACTTGTCTGGCGCCTTTCGCGCTCAGAACGTCCATGCCCGCCATTGAACCGATTGTTGCGGCCCTGCGGGGAACGGAGCGCGAAACCGGAATTGATTTAAACAAGATACTCGTGCTGGGCGATCATCTGGAAAGCATCGCGCCGAAGTACAATGCGCATCTGGCCACGCATAAACTTTCGATCATTGATAACGGCGTGTTGGCGCATCAGATACCGGGCGGCATGATTTCCAACCTGACCGGCCAGCTCAAAGAAATGAACGCCCTGGACAGACTTGGAGAGATTTACAAGGAAGTGGTTGAAACACGCAGGGACATGGGGTCTCCGCCGCTGGTTACGCCTGTATCACAGATTATCGGCGCGCAGGCTGTTCTTAATGTTTTGTTTGGCCGTTATGTCCGGGTCTCCAATCAGTTGAAAGATCTGGTTCTCGGTCTTTATGGCAAAACCCCGATGCCGATTGATGCGGAGCTGACGAAAAAGATATTGAAGAACTACAAGCGCGGACAAGAGCCGGTTACCGGAAGGCCTGCTGATCATCTGGAACCTGAAATTGAGGCAGCGAAGAAAGCCATGGGGGACCTGGCTCGCAGTGATGAAGATGTGCTGGCTTACATCTTATATCCGGTGACGATGACGAAGTTCCTGCAGAAAAAGTATGGAGTAGAACCGACGAAAGAAGCGGAAGCATAAAAACACCATCAAGGAGTTGTTAAGAAAGAAATAAAATTCCTTTTGTGAATGCCAAAGTTCATCAAAAGAGTGGCAGGGTAAGTTTGTCTTGCAATACAAATAAAATAAGCGATGGAATTTATTATGGATTTAAGTTTAAGCGAAAGTCAGGTGTCGTATTTGGATACAGTCCGCAGGTTTGTGAAAAATGAAATAGCGCCGCGGATTCTGGAAATGGAAAAAGAACATTTCTTCCCGTGGGATATCATCAACAAGGCCTGGAAAACCGGCCTGATCAATTTGAGCATTCCGGAATCTGTCCGGGGTTATGAAATGGATGCCTTCTCATCCGCATTGATCGTTGAAGAACTTTCCTACGGCGATACAGGCATTGCCACTTCGGCCATGTGCAACGACCTGGCCAATGTGGTCATCGGTTTGCACGGTACGGAAGAACAGAAAAAAAAATTTCTTTTGCCTTTTGTGGAAAAACCGGTGCTCGCCTCGTTTTGTCTGACAGAACCCAACGCCGGTTCGGATAATTCGATGATGACCAGTTACATCAGTAAAAGAGACGACGGGAATTATATTTTAAATGGTTCCAAGTGTTTTATTACGAACGCCTCCTATGCGTCTCAATTCACGGTTTTGTGCAAAACGGGAAAACCAACCAGTAATTTTATGGCCTGCGTTATCATTCCAGGGGAGCACGTAACCTCATCCGACATTGCCGACATCGGAACATCGACGAGGGAAATAAACGTTCCCGCGGGAGGCAAAATAATCGTCGGCAAGCCGGAGGACAAACTGGGACAGAGACTTTCCAATACCGCCAGCGTGACATTTGAAGACGTTGTTGTTTCTCCGGATCAGATTATCGGAGATAGGCGTCTGGGTTTTAAATACATTGTTGATGTTCTGGATTACGCCCGGCCGATGGTGGCGGCAATAGGACTGGGCCTGGCCAAAAGGGCGTTTGATTTAACCCGCGAATATACCAGAGAACGCAAACAGTTCGGCGGCCGGATCTGCGATCTTCCCGTGGCCAGGGAAATGCTGACCACTATGTGGAAAAAAGTCGAACTGGCCGAGATGGCTCTGTTCAAGGCCATCTATAAAATTCAGGAGAAGGCGAATGATGCCGGAATCTATGCATCTCTGGCCAAGAACACCGCTGCCGAGGCAGCCATCTTCTGTTCCACGGAAGGTTTGCACCTGCACGGCGGTTACGGTTTTACGACCGAATATGAGATTTCCAAACTGGCGCGCGACGCTCACATTATCGACATTTATGAAGGAGTCCGGGAAGTTCAAAATATGATTATCGGACGGGAGATTGTATAATGTTTTATCTTCATGCCATGGGTCACTTTCACCCCGAAAATGTTCTTTCCAATAAATTTCTGGAAGAGCTGGATATCGGCACAACCGAGCAATGGATCATGGAACGCGTCGGCATTCAGAATCGCCGCACGGTTCTGCCGCTCGACTACATTAGAGAAACAAAAAATGTCAATCCGCTGAAATCTTTTTCTATCCGCCAGTACACGAATTCACAGATGTCTGGCAGGGCGGCGCGGATGGCGCTGGAGCGCGCGGGATTGAAACCGGAAGATATCGGACTGCTTATTTCCGGATCTTCTTCGCCGGATAATATCACGCCGGCCGAGGCTTCGGCAGTTGCCGCGGAGCTGGGAATTGAAGTGCCCTGCTTCGATTTGAATTCCGCCTGTTCGACTTTCGGCATGCAGGTTAACTTTCTGATGCGGATGCGACCGGAGGAAATGCCGCCTTACGTTCTGCTGGTCGGAGCGGAATCCACGACAAAAGTTATTAATTACACCGATCGCAATTCAGCGGTGCTTTTTGGTGACGGCGCTCACGCGGCGATTGTTTCGTCACAAATTCCAGCGCGAGCCGCTTTTGTCAGTGGGGGTTATAACGCCCGTCCGTCAGGCTGGACAAAAGTCGGTGTTACCGGAAACTGGGTGTTCAGTCAGGACGGCAATGCCGTTCAGGGTTTTGCGATAAGAACAACAACGGAATGTTTGAAAACGCTTCAGGATCAATACGAAGCGGATGCCAAGCGGTTTATTTTCATCGCGCATCAGGCCAATTACATGATGCTCAAAACCGTATGCGAACGCAGAGGCATCAGCCCTGCAAATCACTGGTACAATGTTGATCAGTTTGGCAATGTCGGCTGCTGCGGGGCTCCCGCGGTTTTAAGCATGAACTGGGATAAAATCCAGCCGGGAGATGATATCGCCATGGTCATTGTCGGGGCCGGCCTGGCCTGGGCTTACGCGATGCTGAAAGTGGAGGATGAAAAATGATTGAAAAACCCGTTGCACTGATTACCGGCGGAGCCAAGGGTATAGGAGCGGCTTGCTGCCGCGTTCTGGCTGCCGAAGGTTTTCACGTAGGAATTCATTACAATAAAAGTGCCGAAAGCGCTCAGAAATTACTTGATGAAATTAAAGAAGGATTCTTGGTTCAGGCTGACTTGTCTAATATCGAACAAGTAGATGCAATGATCAGCACCATTAAAGATACCGTGGGGCGTGTCGATGTTCTGGTCAACAATGCCGGACATTCCATTAATGCAGATATCATTTCCATGAAGATCGAGCAGTTTGACGACCAAAGGGCTTTGACACGCGGCGTCTGGTATCTCACCAAAAGAATATTGCGTCAATTCATGTTTAGAAGTTCATCGGGCCGCATCATCAATATTTCCAGTGTTGTCGGCCATACCGGCAACGCCGGCCAGATTCCCTACACGATGGAAAAAGCGGCGCTTGACGCTTTCACCAAGTCACTTGCGCGGGAATTGCAAGGAAGAAACATTCTGGTCAATTCCGTGGCTCCCGGTTTTATTGACACGGAAATGACAAAAGACCTGCCGGATGAAATAAAAAATAAAGCCACGGAAGAAATTCTTCTGGGGCGAGTCGGCAGGCCTGAAGAAGTCGCAGAAGTTGTCGCCTTTTTGGCGGAAAAGGGGAGCTACATCAACGGTTCGGTCATACACGTCAACGGAGGTCTCTATGG
>JBATES010000176.1:0-4689 GCA_049664145.1 Smithella sp. | reverse complement strand
CGCTTTTAGAGCGCACCTCGAACAAGTCCATCATCTCGGCGTAGGTGGGCATGCGTTTCTGGTTGCGGTAAAAAGAAACCAGACTTTGTTCAACGGATTTTATGTCACGGGTTTTTTTCATGGCTCCCTGTATATAGAACGCACGTTCTATTGTCAAGGGGTTTTTTTACCGCGTCATGGAATACTTCTGTTCATCTTTCGGCACATACCATTTGATGACATTGTGGCCGATGCCGATGGGTGCGGGTTCTACGCCACGGATGCGATTACTGATTATGATGAGCTCGTCGGGAACATATAAAAATGTATAAGGCTGATCTTCCGCCAGGATTTCCTGAAAGCGATCATAGTATTTTTTACGTTCGTCCTGATTGAAGGTGCTGCGGCCTTTCTCCAGCATTAAGTCAGCTTCAGTATTCTTGTAGGAAACAAAATTAAGTTCTTCCCGTGCGGTTTTACTGGAATGCCAGACGTCATAGGCATCCGGATCCAGTGGAATTGTCCAGCCCAGAATGACCGCGTCAAAAGTCCGTTTGTTGATAAAATGGGTTACAAACGCCGACCATTCTACAATGCGGATTTTTACGGTGATGCCGACTTCTTTCAGTTGGCGCTGAATGATCTCCGCGCATTTCTGCCGGGTTTCATTGCCCTGATTGGTCAGGATTTCAAAAACAAACGGCTGGCCGTCTTTCTCCAGAACGCCGTCGCCGTTTTGATCCGCAAAGCCCGCCTGTTTGAGCAGCTCGCGTGCTCTGGACGGATCGTAATGGTAAATTTTTACTTTGTCATTGTGGGCCCAGGTTCCCGGTTTGTATGGCCCTGTCGCGGGTTTGCCCAGTCCCAGGAGCACGCCGCTGACGATTTCATCTTTGTTAATGGCATAAGATATGGCCTGCCTGACCCGCTTATCCGTAAAAAGCGGGTTTTTCAGATTATAGCCCAGATACGTGTAGGCAAAGGCCAGGTAGCGATACTTGTTGAAATTTTCCTTGAACAAATGATTGTCCGTCTGCCTTGTATATTGCAGCGGGGTAAGCCCCATCATGCCGATATTCCGGGCGCGCAGCTCCAGAAACATCGTGGCGGTATCGGGAATAATGCTTGTAATCCGGCCATCAAGGTAGGGACGCCCTTCAAAATAATTTTCATTGGAAACCAGAACAATCTTTTGCCCTGCCACCCATTCCTTGAACTTGTAAGGCCCGGTGCCGATGGGATGGCGCGACAGCGGACTCTTGGTAATGTCAGATCCTGCCAGCAGATGTCTGGGCAGAATAGCGGAAGACCAGCTGATTAAAGCGGGAGCGAAAGGCTTGTCGTAAGTGACGCGAAACGTGTAATCATCCAGCGCTTCAGCTTTTTTTACTTTCTGAAAATCTCCCGCGTAAGCAGTCGGTGTTTTGGGGTCAACCGTCACCTGGTAGGTGTAGAGTGCGTCGGCGGCGGTGAAGGGCTTGCCGTCATGCCATTGGACGCCCTGGCGCAAATGGAATGTAATCACCAGACCTTGATTTGTAATGTCCCAGGATTCGGCAAGATCGCCGACAATATTCATGTTTTTGTCGTATTTGACGAGTCCGTTAAAGACCAGGCCGCCGACGGCGTGCGATGCCGAATCGGAGGCCAGAAGCGGAATCAGGTTGCTGGCGTCCCCGATTGCGCCCTGCACCAGAATATCGCCATAGGCGGGCGGTTTGTTTGCTTTGGACCGGACGTTGTTTGCCTGCGGCGATTTATCGCAAGCAGCCAGGAACACGACAAGCAACAAAATAATGCAGGCATAGGATGATCTTTTCATGGCGAGTTTCATAACCCAGTCCCTATCTGTTTGCAATCTCATTTTAATCGAATGGGAACAGAAGAGAAAAACCTTTCAAATTTCGTCGATCCGCCTTCTGATACCGCCTCTCTTCGATTAAAAAACGCCTGATCCCCGCTTATCTCATGTTTGCGTGCGGAAATCAGGCGTGATCTTCATATTGCCGTCAGCCGGGTGTTTTAAAAACACAAACGGCTTAACTGACCATTATTTGTAAAATCCGGAAACGGCGACAACATCCCCGACCTTCTCGTAGTAAGCCGACTTTTTTTCCACTTTTTTGGTCTTAGGATCGGACCATGAATAATCAACGCTTCCCTTGCCGTTCTTTTTTGCGCCTTCTAACATTTGCGCGACAAAAGCAAACCCATTGGCGTCTTTCAATGTCAGCCATGATTTACCAATCATTCCGGGTGCGTAGGGATGAACTTTCACAATGGCATTGTCTATCGCAAAGACATATACATATAAATCTTTCAAAACATATGCGCCGTTTTTATCTTGAAGCTTGGGATAGGCTTTATCTCCCTCCGCTTTGATCAAAGCCACCGCTTTATCGAGCAGCGCTTTGGCTTCCTTGGCACTCCCTCTTTCCTCGGCAAAAGAAAAAGATGCGATGAGACACAATGACAAAACGACAACGACAATTGCTTTAATTCTCTTCATAAATACCCTCCCTTAATTAAGTTACGTAGCACGATCTGCTACAAATATTTCATGCAAGGTCTCTTCAAGATATAATTCCTGTAAAGTCCTCTGCATGCCTTTACACGCCTTTACATGCTTCTTGATGTTTCATGGGACATGACTCTGTCTGTTTAGCCCTCTGTCTTTCTTATTCTTTTAAAAAGAATGGGGAAGAAGCTTATCCGGGGCGGAAATCTCACCGGAGTTGCTTTTAACCGCTCCGGGACGGGCATGGCGAGACATGCGGCCTGATTCTTCCATTCCTGTCTTGTTTTCTGTCTTGAACATCGACATAATATCCGTCAGTGATTCCGCATTACCGGCATTTTGTTGTGTTGTATTGCTCATCTCCGCTATAGCGCTGTTGATCTGGCCGATGCCCTGGGACTGCTCTTTGGATGCGACGGCAATTTCCGCCATTAAGGTAGTAACCTTTTCAGAGCTGGACGTTACTTCGCTGAAAGCTGCGTCGGTAATATTGACAAGATTTTCGCCTTCTTTGACTTTTTTAACAATGTCGTCGATCAGCGTTGAAGAATCGTGTGCAGAATCTTTAGCGCGGATCGCCAGATTCCGGACCTCATCGGCAACGACGGAAAAGCCTGCGCCGGCTTCACCGGCACGGGCCGCTTCCACCGAGGCGTTCAAGGCGAGAAGATTGGTCTGGAACGAAATTTCATCGATACTTTTTACAATCTTCTGGGTCTGCTCAATGGCTTTGGCAATCTCTCTCATGGAATTCGTCAGCCCCGCCATGGACCCATTGGCCCTTTTGACGGCGCCTTCTGCTGACAGCATGAGTTGATTGGCCTGGGTTGTATTTTCGGCATTTTGCCGGGTCATGGAGGAAATTTCGTCCAGCGAGGCAGACGTTTCCTCAATGGAAGCCGCCTGACCGGCGGCGGAATCTTTTAATTCACTGGAAACTTGGAGGGCTTGCCCCACGGCGTCATTCATTTTACTGCGCATGATATTGACCGATTCGATCAAATCGCCGATTTCGTCCTTGGACTGCAACCGGATGTCCTGAGTCAGATCGCCCTCGGCAAGACGGCTTAGCACCGTGATCGTTTCCCGGATGGGGCGCAGAATGAGACGTGTCACAGACACACTGGTCAGATAAGATATAACAATGGCAACGATCAGGACGAAAAGGAATATTTTCAGTGTCCTTGAAGCCAAAGTGACGGATGCTTCATATTTTTCCCGGCTGAGCTTGTCTTCCAGTGCGGTGAGAGCCCGCAGACTCTTATCCACGTCTTCAAACTTTTGTTCCGCCATGACAAATGTAATGTTGGCCGTGCTGGCATCCGTGGCGGCTATTTCCAGGGTGTTTTTTGCCCGGTCGTGAAATTCCACCATGTTGTCATAGGCAATTTTGTAGAGTTTCTTCTCTTCCGGCGTCAGGTTTGGAGAATCAAGAATCTTTTTAATGAATTCGATAGTAGCGGAAATTTTAATATTGGTCTTCTTGGCCAGCTCGTCGATGCGTTGTTTCTCATAATTGGCGCCAATCCAGCTCATGAGCTTGTATAAGTCCGCCTGAACCGTCGACATATCCACCAGAATTTGGGAACTGCTCTGGTAACCTTTGAACCGGTTGTTGTAAATGTCATCAATGGAATTTGTCTGGGTCGAAATAGCCATATAAGTTCCTATGGCCAGGAGGATCAAAAATGCCAGGACGACCATCGGCGCTAAAAGTATCTTTTTGCCTAATTTTAAATTATGAAAAAAATTAATCATACTTGAACCCCCATTAATGTATATGACCTTCCATCATCAATTCCTACATCAAGATCAGTTTGAGAATCTCTTATCTTCACTACGAATCTCTTTTACATCTTTTTTCTGATTTAATGCAATCAATAAATACAGCGATAAACATACCATAAACCATATGTGGGGAGGTGCTATGAGGGCCCTCGATGGCACACTTTCCACCAGGGATGGAAAAGTTTCTTGGAATCGTTTTGACTGCTAAATAATTCTTTTGAAAATCAACAGACTATAAAATGCGGATTCCGGAAAAGGTGTTACCAGCACATACCGGTTCCGTTTTTTATGATTTTGAGGGTGCTTCTTGTAGGGCAGCCCGTCATTGCGAGCAGACCCTCGGTCTGCGTGGCAATCTAACAACCCGAGATTGCTTCGCTTCGCTCGCAATGACCCTTTATGTC
>JBATES010000175.1:0-24658 GCA_049664145.1 Smithella sp. | reverse complement strand
GGCATCATCTGTTAAGGTCTTGGGTTCGATGCCCTCTTTGGTCGTAAAATCCAGAATAAAACGTTCCACCAGAGGTCTCATATCTTCTTTTCTTTCACGCAAAGGCGGAACAACCAGAGGAATAACGTGTAAGCGATAATAAAGATCCTGCCGGAAACGTCCGGCCTGCATTTCTTCTTCCAGATCCTTATTGGTTGCCGCCAAGACGCGCACATCCATATCAATCAATTTATTGCCGCCGACCCGCTCAAATTTCTTCTCCTGTAAAATGCGCAGAATTTTTGCCTGCGCCTTCAAACTCATGTCCGCCACTTCATCAAGAAAAATAGTGCCTTCATGGGCAAGATCAAATTTGCCGCGTTTTTTCTCAGTCGCTCCCGTAAAAGCCCCTTTTTCGTGACCAAACAATTCGCTTTCGATGAGTTCCTCCGGTATTGCCGCACAGTTAACCTCGACAATATCTTTATGCGCCCTCAAACTTAAGTGATGAATGGAACGAGCCACCAGCTCTTTACCCGTTCCGTTTTCCCCCATAATCAGAATCCAGGCATTGGTCGGCGCGACAATGCTGATCATTTCTTTCAGCTCCGTGATAGCCGGACTGCTGCCGGTGAGTTCATACTGATGATGAGTTACTTTCTGCTTTAATAAAACATTCTCCTCCTGCAGGCGCACGAAACTCAGAGCATTATTAACCAGTATGATTATTTTATCCAGCGAGAGCGGCTTTTCAATGAAATCAAAGGCCCCCAGTTTGGTGGCTTTAACCGCCGTTTCTATTGTGCCGTGGCCGGACATAATGATGACCAGAATTTGGGGATTAATTTTTTTTATGGCCTTTAGGGTGTCCAGACCATCCATACCCGGCAACCAAACATCCAGCAGCATCAGTTGCGGCATTTCCTCTTCCAGGATTTTTAAGGCCTCTTCGCCACTGCCGGCCACTAAAACCTGATACCCCTCGTCGATCAAGATCGCTTTAAGTGACTGGCAAATACTCTGTTCGTCATCAACGATTAAAATTGTCTCATGCATAATTACATTTTCAGTCTCAAGATTTCATGGATTAAGTATTATCATCATTTACACCGGCGTAACCGGCAACTGAAAAGAAACCACCGTTCCCGTGGGAATATTATCGGCAATGCTGACCTGACCGCGATGATCGGAAATAATGGAGCTGACAATGGCCAATCCCAGTCCCGTACCGGATTTCTTTGTTGAAAAATACGGTTCAAATATTTTTCTTTTGTAACTTGCGGGAACCCCGGCTCCGTCATCCGCAACGGAAACGCTGACCCGGTGATGTTGTTCATCATAATTCACAGTCACATCAATATTGCCACTTTTCTTGTTGATGGCTGACACGGCGTTATCCAGAAGATTGATCATTACTCTGTTGATTTGTTCCGCATCCAAATCAAATTTCGGCAGACCGTCAGCCGTCTTTAAATCAAATGTTATATCTTTATGGGCGTCCTGAAAAAGAGAGACCGTTTCAGCGACAATAGCGTTCAAATCGTTGGGTGCCGGAGTTGTGACGGGCATTCTCGCATAACGGGAAAATTCATTCACCAGATTTTTCAAGACCTCGACCTGATCAATAATAGTCTGTGTGCATTCTTTAAAAACCGAACCGTCCTCACCCAGTTTATCTTCATATTTGCGCTGCAGTCTCTGCGCGGAAAGCTGCACCGGCGTCAGCGGATTTTTGATTTCATGGGCCATGCGACGGGCTACCTCGCGCCAGGCGGCTGCACGCTCCGCTTTCTGGAGCTGAGTCAAATCCTCAAAAACAACAACGATACCTGAATCACGACCTTCTTCATCCTGGATGGTTGTCATGGTAACGAGAACCGTCAGGGCCTTGTCTTTGAACATAATTTCCAACTGCTTTTCCAGTAGTCCATCGTTGTTTTCCTTCATTTCCTGCAAAAATTCATCAACAAGAGAGATATGTTCCGGAATCATCAGATCACGATAATTTTGTAAAAGAACCTTTTCGGCGTTGATGTCAAACATCTTTTCCGCGGCGCTGTTCAGTGTTGTGATGATCCCGTTCTTATCTACGGAAATCACACCGGCGGAAACGTTGCGTAAAACGGTTTCCATATATTGACGGCGCTGCTCTAAATTGACATTAGCCTCTTTCAACTTATCCTGACTTTTCTTTAAATCTTTCGTCATTTGATTGAACGATTTCACCAGAATTCCAATTTCGTCATCGGCTTCAATATCAATTTGACTGTCCAGATCACCCCTGGTTATTCTATTGGTCGCGGTCACCAGATCCTGAATCGGTCCGGTAATCCCCTTGGCCAACGTCAATCCGAACCACGTAGCCAGAAAAATGATTACCAGCGTCACGATGGACAACGTAACCGTGTAATTAAGCTTTATCGGTTTTTTTAACAGTTCAATTTTCTGATACTGCCCTGATGCATCGGCGATGCTTTTTAGTTTATCCACAAAACCTTTGGGAATCAAGTAACTGACCGAAACCCGGCCAATCACTTCTTCAGGAATGGCGGAAGCAAACACGGGAGCAATGCCGACAATGATATCTCCCTTATCTGAAGGTTGAATGGTTGATTCTTCTTTACCCGAATAAATGTCCTCTGTCATTTTGGGTGACAGATCGACGGGCATGAGATCAGGATGTTCAACATCAGAAAATACCATCTTTTCCTGTTGAAAATCAAAATATGTTTCAATCATTCCCTGCTTGTAATTTTTTTGCCGTTGCTCAACAAAGACTTTCAAATATTCCGCTCGTTCCTTTTCATAAAGACGGTTTTTCGTGATATCCGCGCTGATCTGCCGGGCATTGAATTTGGCATGTTCCTGCATTTGCTGGTAATAAACCTGAGCGACCTCCAAAGACCGATTCAACGTCTCACCGATCCTGATATTGAACCAGAAATCAATACTGTAAGAAAGAAAGTTGATGGCAAATAAGAAAAGCAAAATGGTCGGAATCAGAGACAGACCGACAAATGTGGCGACAAGTTTTGTCCTCAGCCTGGAACCGATCACTCCCCGGCGATGTTCGTAAAACAGCTTGACGACATTCCTGATAATCAGGAACAGCAGCAGAACGATTAAAATAAAATTGATACTGGTCAGTCCAAAGACAAAGATATTTGTTGACAGCGGCAGATTGTATTTATTGAAAAAAGTACTCGCGATTAAAGTAAATACGATGGTCAGAATACCGACGACCACAATGATGATCAGTTCACGGCGACGTTTCTTTAATTCATTTTCGTCCATGATTCTTGAGGAAGATTTTTTTTGCATTAGCCTACAATGATTTTCAATTATTTTTAGGTGTAAACAAATTATCGGTTAATAAGAAAATTTCTGCCGGTACCAGGAGGTTTCAAAATCCCAGAAAGAAACAAAGAAAAAAACAGATTCCATATGCAACGGCAAACGAACCTTGTCCATTTTGATTTTAACCATTACGTAATAGTTTCTTCCTTTGGTCAATGCGGACATCGGCGCAAGGACAATGCCGTTAAAATCAGACATCGCTTTTTGAGCGCTTTCAAAATTATTAAAAACAACCGGCTCATTTTTAGTCATTACAACGGTATATGTTTTCTTCAGATTATCATATTTAATCGTACGGATAATCTCCTGTGCGGTTATTTTTCTATCCCACAGCAATTGCCTTTGCTCATAAACCTCAATCCACATGGTAAAAACAGTCGAAATTCCGGCTGAAACGGCCCTTTCCATTTCCGGCTTAAAACCGTTGATTAAGCGTGCATATAAAAGAACATTCTCAAAATCATTGGTAATCAGAACATCCATAATTCTGGGTTCTAAAGCGTGGTTAACGGCGGGAAAGCAGAAAGTAAGGATCAGCAAGACACTGAAAATCAAACCCCAGAATTTATTTCTTAATTTTTTCATAGATTTATTCAACAATCTGATGAAATGCTCGCAATGCATCATCAGAATTAATTATAACTAAATTAACAAGTTAAACCCACATCGTGCGCTTCAGGTTTAATGAAAAAATTACAGTAAAGGCGCAAATTCAGACGATATGAAATTTATCAGAGGATACTAGGCAACATACGGATAAAAATCAAGATTAATTTGGATTAAACTTGAACCGCATCCAATGTTCTAAATGAAGGGATTTTGAAATGATGAAGCTTGTGATGCTCTTTTTTGTCAATACCGTTGACGATTTCCCAGCAATCCGGCTGACTCATCAACTCTCTGAGCAACAGATTGTTTAAACGATGACCTGATTTGCAGGCCACAAAATGTCCGATGATCGGCATGCCCAGCAGAAATAAATCCCCGATGGCATCCAGTATTTTATGCTTCACAAATACATCGGGTATGCGCTGTCCTTCCTTGTTTATGATTTTTTTATCATCGAGCACAATGGCATTTTTCAAGGACCCTCCCAGAGCCAGACCTCGAGCCTGCAGGAATTCCAGATCTTTTAAAAAGCCAAAGGTCTGCGCAGCGCATATTTCTTTTTCATAGATCTCATCTGAAAAAGTCATATGATAAGACTGCCGGCCAATTACCGGATGCTGGAATTCTATTTCATAGCTTATTTTAAAGGCATCCGCAGGCATAAACATCGCACTGCAATCACCACTGTTAACCGATACCTGTTTTTTGATGATTAACATCTTCTTATTTTTTTTCTGGACATGCGTTCCCACTTCTTTGAGCATGTTCACAAAGGGAAGCGCACTTCCGTCCATAACCGGTACTTCAAAAGAGTCCAGCTCAACCATGGCGTTGTCCACCCCCATACCGCTGAATGCCGACAGGAGATGCTCTACCGTGGAAACGGTTACGCCATTGGAACCGATTGTTGTCGCCAGGGTTGTATCAGAAACATTATCGTAACGCGCGTGAATCAGTCCGGCATCAGGTAAATCCTTGCGGACAAATACAATGCCTGTATCAGCCGGTGCCGGCTTTATCTTCATATTGATCTTCCGACCGGTATGCAAACCGATACTGAAGCAACTTGTTTCTTTTTTTAATGTCCTCTGTAAATGCATGATATCAATCCTCAATGACTTACTTAACATACAGCAATTAGCATACCATTTTCAGACATATTCGCAATAAAACATAAGTTGTCGTAATAATTAATATTATTAAAAAGCTGGGCGTGACTGAGACGGTGGTTTTCAATTGTGTTGTGGCAAAAAATATACAGTTAATGTATTAGTTATGCAAAAAGCTGCATCTACTTATAATATCGCTGTTTTTCGGAGTAAATACACCCACAGTACTGCTGACGGTACATTCCCGTTTCCCTGGATATCTTTATGCCTTCCGACCATCCTGCGCGAAAGTCCTGATAATAAAAGAGTATCCCCAATTTCGCGCTTAAATCATTTCCGATTTCTCTGATCAATTCGTGCTTCTGAAATTTGCTATACAATAAGGTCGTCGTGAAACAATCATATTGCTCCCGAGCAGCCAACTCTGCCGTGTACATCAGGCGATCCCGAAGACAAAAGGTGCATCTCTCTTTTTCGTTGAGATGAGCAACTGCGCATAAAAATTCTTCCAGCGGATAACTTTCCGACCAGATAATATTTAAAAATGTCTTGTCGGCGTAATCAATGAGCGTCTGGCAGCGTCGCTGGTATTCCTGATAGGGATGAATGTTGGGATTGTAAAAAACTCCGGTGATCTCATGTCCCTGAGTTCGTAATTCCTTCAGGGGATAAATCGTGCATGGCCCGCAGCAGATGTGCATTAACATTTTCATACAAAGGATTTTCTTACAAAGTTAATCATTCATTGGTATCGCCGATCACTACTTCAGCAAGGGCCCCATAAACTGGAAAACTTCCAGATTATTGTGTAGCGGTTTTGCACCCGTCATATCAGAGATCCCCACAAAATTTTCGCTTACTTCTTCGGCGGAAATATCCCGTGATCCGTCGCCCAGACACACACCCGGTGCACAGACAATGGCCGTTTTGGCATACCATCCGGCGCCCATGGTAAAGACCGATCCGTTCTCTTTACATTCTTCCGAGCAAAGATAAACGACCATCGGAACGTTGAACTTGGCCTGGAGCTTCGGGGCAAGTTCTTTGGGAATCAGATTTTCCGTCATGCGTGAATACGCGTTCGGCGCAACGGCATTGATGTGTACGTTGTATTTTGACGCTTCCAATTTAATGACGTTCATAAAACCCACCAGGCCCATTTTGGCCGCACCGTAGTTGCTCTGGCCGAAATTCCCGAAGAGACCTGACGTGGAAGACGTTACAATAATCCGGCCATAGTTATGCTCGCGCATAACCGCCAGAGCGGGATGCGTCACACAAAACGCCCCCCTCAAATGAACACTCATGACGGCATCCCATTCTTCGATCGTCATCTTGGCAAAAGTTTTGTCTCTTAAGAATCCGGCGTTGTTCACCAGCACGTCGACCGTACCAAACGCATCCACGGCAGTCTTCACAATGTTGCTGCCGCCTTCAGGCGTTGCCACGCTGTCGTAATTGGCAACGGCTTGGCTACCCAGTTTTTTGATTTCTTCGACTACCGTATCCGCTGCGCTGTGCGTCGAACCGGATCCATCCAGGGCAACACCCAAATCATTGACCACTACGGAAGCCCCTCTTCTGGCGAATTCCAAGGCATATTCCCGTCCCAGACCGGAACCCGCACCGGTCACAATAACCACTTTACCTTCAAAACTTATTTTTCCCATGATTGATCCCCTTTTCATCATTTTCTGTTTCTTTAATACACATTTCTTCTGACATTTTTCAATACCGAATTTCTTTCATCAAAGTCAGCTGTTTCAGTTGACCAGCGATTCCAGTTTTTCTCCTTTGAGCAGACGGGCGATATTTGCCACGGCCATATTGATAATTCTTCCTGCGCCTTCATCGGTCACCCCTGCTACATGCGGCGAAAAAAGCAGTTTATCATTTTTCACTCCCAGCAACGGATTATTCACCGTGACTGGTTCTTCCGAAAAGACATCTAGGCCGGCGCCGGCAATTTTCCCCTTCTTGATTGCCTCGGCGAGAGCCATTTCATCCACAAGTTCAGCACGGGCAACATTGATTAAGTAAGCGTCCGATTTCATGGAGCTGAGAGCGCTTTTATTAATTAAAAAACGTGTTGCCTCTGTGAGAGGCACATGCAGGCTGAGTATATCGGCCTGCTTCAGAAGATCGGCCATCTCAATATATTCAACCCCCAGTTTCTGTTCGACGGATGACTCTTGACGGACAATGTCGTAGTAGATCATTCGGCTCAACTCAAACGGTTGCAGTCTTTCGGCAACGGCCCGGCCGATGTATCCCAACCCGACGATTCCCCAAACCTTTCCTTTCAACTCCGCCGGTTTTATGTTCATTTGTTCCCAGCCGCCCGACCTGGTGCTGATATGGGCGTGAAACATGTTTTTGAGAAGACAGAGCCCCCAGGCGATGGTATGTTCGGCAACGCTCACGGCATTGGCGCCTGCGGTATTGGCCACTTTGATTGCCCTGGCTGTGCACGCTGCCACATCGATGTGCTGGTAACCCACACTGGGTTGTTGAATGAGTTTCAGGTTGTGTGCTGCCGATAAGGTGTCAGCGGTAATCTTGTGCCGGAACGTGTAATCACCCAGCACAACGTCAGCTCTGGAAATATTTTTCTGGATCTCTTCCGCTGACATTTCGTGGCCGTCAATCACTTCAAAATCAGGCACATCGGGCGACTGTCGTATGAGCAAATCTATAATCTCGGCAGGCAGCGGAGCCAGCGAAAAAACTACTTTTGCCATATCAATCATCCTTTTACAGAAATCAGATAAAGGATATTAAAATATTTCTCCCTGAGGCGATTTTGTGGATTTGAGGCCGAAGTGTTCGTAGGCCTTGGCGCAGGCCATTCTCCCGCGGGCTGTCCTTTGCAGATATCCTTCCTGAATCAGATACGGTTCATAAACATCTTCGATGGTCACTCTTTCTTCGCCGATGGCCGCGGCAAGACTTTCTACTCCGACCGGCCCCCCGTTGAATTTTTCAATCAACGCCAGAAGGAGTTTTCTGTCCATTTGATCAAAACCTTTCTGATCAACTTCAAAGGCATCCAGCGCTTTCCGTGCAATCTTTGCATCGATGGTCCCGTCGGCTTTTACTTCGGCATAATCACGGACGCGCTTCAGCAGTCGGTTGGCAATCCTCGGCGTGCCCCGTGCGCGTCCCGCGAGTTCTTCTGCTCCGGCATCGGCCAGTTTGACATTTAGAATAGAAGCGGATCGCTTGATAATGATAGCAAGTTCCTGTGTTGTGTAGAACTCCAGCCGGAAATGCATACCGAAACGGTCTCGCAAAGGAGACGTCAACGACCCCGCACGAGTGGTGGCGCCCACCAAAGTAAACTTGGGAATATCCAGTTTCATGGATCGGGCTGACGGTCCCTGCCCGATCAAAATATCAATGTGAAAGTCCTCCATCGCCGGATATAAAATTTCTTCAACGACATGGGAGAGCCGGTGAATTTCATCAATAAAAAGAACTTCATGTTCCTGCATGTTTGTTAAGATAGCGGCCAGGTCGCCCGGACGCTCGATAACGGGACCGGAAGTCACCTTGATATCGACGCCCATTTCCCGGGCAATTATGTACGCCAGGGTGGTCTTGCCCAGACCGGGCGGACCGTACAAAAGCACATGGTCGAGCGCCTCACGACGTTTCCTCGCGGCCTCAATAAAAATAGCGAGATTGCTTTTGACCTTTTCCTGACCGATATAATCTTTCAGCTTTGACGGTCGCAACGTAACTTCAAAGTCGTTTTCTTCTTCGTCACAGGAAAGACTGATGAGAGAATTTTTGTGAGGTTTATCCATGTTACAATACCTGATCCAACCAATTTATCCGGCTAGAATTTTTAAAGTCTTTTTCAGAAGCGTATCCATGCTGACAGATTCATCAGCGGAACGCATTGCCCTGTCCACAGCATCCTTCGCCACGTTATTCTTATAACCAAGATTGATCAGCGCGGAAAGAACGTCTTCTCTGATCAGGTCATCTGCGTAACTTTGAATATCTTCTTCCGTTGTTCTTTCCAGCGTCATTTTCTTGATGATTTTTTCTTTTAATTCCAGAATCAGCCGCTCAGCCATTTTCTTGCCCACACCCGGTATGTTGACCAGTTTTTCGACATGACCTCCGGATATGGCGTTCATCAGATCATGCGCGGAAATGCCGGACAGGATATTCATCGCGATCTTCGGTCCGATACCGCTGACGGAAATCATCAATTGGAAAAGGTCTCTTTCCTGATCGGTGTAAAAACCGAATAAATTGATGCCATCCTGCTTGACGTTGGTGTGTATATGCAGGGTGATATTCTGCCCTGGTTCCGGTAATTCATAAAAAGTGGTCAACGGAATAAAAACGCGGTAACCGACTCCCTGAACATCCACGATCACATGTGCAATGGCTTTGTATATAATTTTGCCGCTGATTAAGGCAATCATCAGATGGTTTTTCCTTTTAGAAAATTGGCGTGACAGATAGCCGTCGCCAGAGCGTCTGCCGCATCCGCGGGAGGAAGATCGGAAAGATTCAATATGGCTTTGACCATCACCTGTACCTGCCTTTTTTCCGCTCGTCCGTAACCTACCACCGCCTTCTTAACTTCCAGAGGAGAATATTCAAAAACGCTGATATTTTTATCGGCTCCGGCAAAAATGGTTACGCCTCTGACCTGAGCCTGTTTAATCAAACTGCGCACATTTTTTCCGTAAAAAATATTTTCCAGAGCCACCGCATCGGGAGATGTCTGCAGGATCAGATCGGAAAGTTGCTGATAAATGGAAATCAACATGGCGGAAAGCGATGAATCCTTTTTCGATTTTATTTCACCGTGAATAACGTGCCGCAAATGATTACCTTTTTTGTCTATGACGCCATAGCCGGTAATATGACTGCCAGGATCGATGCCTAGGATTCTCAATTTTTTATTCCGCTAACATAATTTTTTCAATGACCGGAAAGAAAACATTTCCAGGTTTGCTGGTTCCATTAACTCAGTTTTTTCATGACATCTTCATCGATGTCAAAATTGGAATACACATTTTGCACATCATCATTGTCTTCCAGTTTTTCCATCATCTTCAGCATTTGTTCGGCTTTATTTTCGCCCAATTTGACGGTATTGGAAGGAATCATGCTGATGCGTGCTTCCAGATGTTTGATGCCTTTTTCATCCAGTGCCTTTTTTACCGTTTCAAAGGAAGCCGGATCGGTAATCACTTCGTATTCGCTTTCTTCGCTTTTCACATCTTCCGCACCCGATTCCAGCGCAAACTCCATCAGGGCATCCTCACCGATTACTTTATTATCAATGACAATGCTTCCCTTCTTCGCGAACATCCATGACACACAACCGTTTTCACCCAGGTTGCCGCCATGCTTGGAAAAGATATGTCTGATTTCCGCCACCGTTCTGTTTTTATTGTCCGTCATGATTTCCACAAGAACAGCCGCACCGCCCGGTCCGTAACCTTCATACGTTATTTCTTCATAATTAGCCGCGCCTTCACCGCCGCCGATACCTTTTTTAATCGCCCTTTCAATGTTGTCTTTGGGCATATTTTCTTCTTTGGCCAGCAGAACCGCCTGCCTCAGCCGGGCATTGCCCTCAATATCACCGCCACCCAGCCTGGCTGCCAGCGTTATTTCCTTGATAATTTTGGTAAATATCTTACCACGCTTGGCATCGATGGCGCCTTTTTTTCTTTTGATTGTACTCCATTTGGAATGCCCGGACATACATTTCTCCTTCTATAAGATTTAACTTTTCAGTAATAACACAAGGCCGGAAACCTGTAAAGTTATCCTGACTGACAATATTTTTTACTGTGCCGAAAATCCGCCATCCACGGGGAATATACCGCCTGTTATATAGTTGGAAGCTTTTGACGCAAGAAATACTGCCAAGCCTTTCACATCATCCTCTTCGCCATACATCCTGAGCGGAATCGCGGCCACAGTCAAATCAAGAATTTGTTTCATTTCCGGTTTAAATAAATGACCCATCATGTCGGTTTTAAAAAATCCAGGAGCGATACAGTTTACATAAATTTTATACCGCGCTAATTTGAGCGCCAGTGTTTTGGTTAGTCCTTCTACGGCGAATTTCGAAGGATTATAAGCAACGGCCGGATGTTCTTCCTCGTTAGAGCCGCGCGATCCGTAGATTGAAGAAACATTGATCATCTTGCCGCCACCCTTTTCCTTCATAATGCGGGCGACCTGCTGAGACAGAATCCAAACCCCCTTGACATTAACATCAAAAATCTTTTCCCATTTATCCAAAGGATAATCCAGAGTCGGCGCTCCCCACGTCAATCCCGCGTTATTAACCAGGATATCAATGGTGCCGAATTTATCCATGGTGGTCTTGACCAGATTATCAATATCTTCTTTTTGGGCCAGATCGCATTTGACGGCCAGAGCCTTGACACCCAGTTTCTCCAGCTCCTGAGCTTCTTTTTCCAGATTATCAAGTTTGCGCGAGGCCAGGACAACATTTGAACCGGCTTCCGCCAGACCTGTGGCCATAAATTTTCCAATTCCCCTGCCTCCTCCGGTTACGACAGAAACCTTCCCTTTCAAATCAAACAAATCTTTCAGATGCATTGCAAACTCCTTCATGAATTTCTTTTTTATTGATGTTTAAATTTCTACAAAACCATCCGTTTTAAATTTACATAAAATTCAGACTTGGAATATTAATATTGCCTGAATTCATTAAAATATTTTTTTCATTGAAAGATATAAAAATAACCTTTTAGTGATTTATCCCCAATAATATCAAAGGATTTACTTATGATAACAAGAATTTTCGAATCAAGGAACTGATCCTCTATTGATTTTCCTGTTCTATCGCTTCACTGGATTGACCGAGGGGTACAACGAGGCGGATGTGCTGTCTGGCCAGCATCAGTACCTGTGTGCTCCAGTCTCTTCCTGATCCGTCCAGAGCATTTAACTCCACGTTCAAAAGAATAAGAAATTCCTGATCACGACGATTAAGATAGTCGGAAAGCCGGCTGCGATAACCTTCCAGGGGTAAAGTAATATCGCCTTCCACCCGATAGCGATCAGTTTCGACAACAATTCTTTCGCGCCGCACATCCGCTGCAGGCATTAAAACAATCTCCTTGGTGGAACCTTAATGTGTATCTTCAGCCAATAAGTTACAATCTGTCGCAGTTTCAAATAACCATTAACTTTTATTATTTAAATTATAAAAAATTCAAGCTTTTATGTCAATGAAATATTTATGTAAGATTATGAAATACCGTATATTTTTATTGTGGACAAAAACATGGCGGCAGCTTCACCCTCACATATAGAGCGGCAATACTTTGATTGACGGAAAAGAATTTCATTTACCCGATTAATTCCATCAGCAGCTTGTTAGCTCTTGTAAAATTATCGTATTGACCTTGAAGCTGATTCTGCCAGTGATCGCCATGAAACAGATTTTCCCGAAGACGATAAATAATTACCAGACATCCGATTAACTCGTCTTCCTGATTCACACTGTTTCCCTTCAGCATATTTTCCACATATTCCATGCCTGACTTACTTTGTTCCATTTTCAGGCCACTGTAGAACTCGGTCAATTTGCAGTCGGCATAGTATTTCATGCGCAGATAGCGGATGTAGCTGGCAATATTAAATTGATAAAGAGAGCCGTCACACTTGATGGATTCAACATATTTTTTGATGGCGTTGACATTGCCGTCATGATTCAGTTTCGTACCTTCAAAGAAACTCCATAATATCAAGAAATTCTGTATGGCCTCTTTATCGCATTCCGGCAGGGAACCAAATTCGGGAATTTTTTCCGACAGCCACTCCAGGATTCTTAACCTTAGCCTCCCCTCTTTGCGTTTGCGTTCAGTTATGTCTGTATATAATCCAATGCAGCCCAGAATTTTCCCGTTATCGTCTTTTACGGCGTCCGCACGCAGCAGAGCAATGGATCGTTTGCCGCTCTTGGACGTCAGTTCTATTTCTCCTGTCCAGGAACCTGTTCCTATGACGGCATCGAATACAGCCCGGGCAATTTCTCGGTTTACATAAATGCTCAGTCCGCCTCCCAGAGCGCGAAGATCTTCTGTCGTATAGCCAACCAGTTGCGTGAAAGCTTTATTATGATAAAAATGATTTCCCTGAGAATCGGTTAAGACTATCGCGTCGGGTGAGCTTTCAGCAGCTTTCTGAACGATAAAGAGAGTTTCCTCCACTTTTTTCAGCTTTTTATAGGTGTCCAGCAATTCAGCTTTATGGGATTCCCTGCTTTTTTTCTTTTTATAAAAAAAATTCATTGAACAAAATTAGATGATTTGGCGTCTCGGTAAATCATTTCAAAACATTACAGCGTCAATCCTGTTGTTTTCTGCTGAACAATCGAATGTCAACAGATCGAAACAGTGCAGGCGCAACGGCAAGCGCCAACAGCCTTATTGCTTCTTGACGATTTTTCTGATCTCTTCAATTTTATTGTCTATGATCCTTAAGCGCCGGCTAATGACTTTTAGCAGGCCCATCAGTATTTTTGCCGCTATCTGCGAGTCCGAACGCAATATCTCATTGAAACTTCGTTTGGTGATCACCAGCAACACTGAATCCTCAGTGGTAACCGCTGTGGCACTGCGTGGTTCTGAATCTATCAGGGACATCTCTCCGACCATATCGTTGGGTCCCATCATGGCCAGCACTATTTTCTGATTATTTTTTGTCTCTTTAGTTATCTCGACGCATCCAGACATGATGATATAAAGAGATTCCCCCTGCATGCCTTCCACAAACAATACATTGTCTTTTTTAACGCTTTGCTCAAACACATGCTTGAAAACAATCTCCAGCTCATTCTTATCAAGATCCCTGAAAATGGGTACGGTGCTTAATTTTTTATAATCCTGTTGCTCGGACATGCTGCCTCCATCAAAGGAAAGGTTTACTGGACAAGGTATTACTTGTGAAAAACTCTATAGAAATTCAGTTTTGATGTCAATGCTATAGAAGTAGATATTGCTAATGTCTGAATGCTGGCTTTTCCTGGTTTACACAAGTTTGTAGTCCTTCTCTCTGAATAATTTCAAACAGGTATTGACGACAGTTTCATCATAAAGAATTCCCTTGTTTTTCTCTATTTCCTGGAGAGCTTCTTCTATACCTAATGAAGCACGATAAGGCCGGTGAGACGCCATGGCGTCCACAACATCGGCGCCAACGATGTGACCTCCCGCATCATAAATATTCTTAATGTTCAGCTGAACAAGGGATCGCTTGCCTTTTTTATTTAAAATTTCAAATTCAACGGTTTCCGGAACTTTCACGCCCTGAGAAATTTTTTCCAGACGCGCTAAAAACAGTTTCTGGCTTTCCTCCGTCAAAACGTCAAAAGGACTCAAAGAGGTTATTTCTTCCTGAGTACAGCCGGCATAGGCGCAAAAAACATCATTCGCTGTGATAAAATTACCGCTTTTAAAATCAATTCGATATATGCCGGCGGGAGAATTTTCGAAAAGCTGACGGTAATTGGCCTCGCTCTCCCGTAACATTTCTTCCGCTTTCATGCGTTCGGTGATGTCGCGGTTTGATCCATGAAAGCCCTGCACATTACCTGCATGATCAAAAATTGGCACAGCACTACTTTCCAGATACCGTAAGGTTCCATCCCTGTGTTTCCAGCGAATAACGAGGTTCGACCAGTCTTTCTTCTGTTCAATAGCTCGAGCCAGTGTCCCGGTAAGCAAAGGACTGTCTTCTTCGAAAACCATATCTCTGGCCGCGCCCAGTTTCACGATTTCTTCAGCAGTGAATCCCAGTATCTTTTCAATTGCGGCATTGCTGAATGTATGCACGCCGTGAGGATCAACAGACCAAATCCATTCCTGACTCGTTGTAACAATGGATTCGAATTGCGCTTCCCTACTTTGCAGTTTTTCTTCCGCCTGCCTTTGTTTTGCTCTGTTTTCTGCATCTAATCGCAAAGAACAATGTCCCATTGCTTTTCCTTGAGCGCTTTTTGTATTCCCAAGGCAGTTTCCACCCGTTCATAAACAGGATAGTATCCGCCTTTTTTAAGAGCACGGATGATCAAAAAGGCATCGTCTGCCGAATCTTCGATCATGAGTACGCGAAGCTGTTTCTCTTCCATGTTTCCTGTGCCCTGAAATAAGTTTACACAAATCAAGAAAGGCTGTAAGACTCTATTATCCGGCTCTCATGACCGCCCAGCCTAAAGGTCTGATGAATACCTCTTGAATCATGTTGCTGTTCTTTCAAAAAAACTGTGTTTCTTTTTATAGAAATTCTTTCTTATGCTGGAAGTATAGAAAGAAGTATCTCGTCTGTCAATGAAATACGGAGACAAAAAAAGCCGGGCAACCATCAGGTTGCCCGGCATCTCATTTGTTAAATACGGTTATACTACTTTTCTACAGTTAAGAAACCTTTGGGATGGAAATCTTTTCCCGCAACCTTTTTCGAAATTCCTTTCTGATCCAGATAGGGAGTAATACCGCCCATGAAGAACGGCCAACCCGCGCCCATGATGACGCCGGTATCCACATCTTTGGGTTCTGCCACAACACCTTCTTTGAGAATCAAGTCGACTTCTTTAGCAACACGCTCCAGTACTCGAGCCCTGATCTCATCGTCGGTGAATTTCTTGTTACCCTGCGGCCAACCGGCTTTGATTTCGGGATCAACATCGATACCCTTGTCGGTAAAAGCAACAAGCTGTTTCTTGCCCTTGGCCACCAGGTTCTTGAGACCCGGATTGACCGGGAACCGGTCGGGGAAATACTTGTTGAGGGTTTCCTGAACATGCAGAGCAATAGCAGGTCCCACCAGTGCGGCCAGCGTAAACGGCGACATGGGGAAACCGAGATCGAAAACAGCGTTATCGACCTGCATGAAATCAGCGCCATCGTCGATGCACTGGAAGATACCGTCCATCCAGGCCAGCAGAATCCTGTTAACGAGGAATGCGGGCGCATTCTTCACCAGAACCGGTGTCTTCTTGATCTTCTTGGCAATGTCAAATGCTGTTGCCAGAACGACATCGCTGGTCTTTTCGGTTTTGATGATCTCGACAAGAGGCAGGACGGCAATGGGATTAAAGAAATGGAAGCCCACCACGCGGGAAGGATCCTTCAGATTTTTGCCCATCTCGGCAACATCCAAAGATGATGTGTTCGTCAGGAACAGGCACTCCGGCTTGCAGGCGGCTTCCAGCTCGCCAAAAATTTTCTGTTTGATGCCCATTTCTTCGAAAACGGCCTCGATGACGAAGTCGCAGTCCTTGAACGGCTCATAGGTTAAGGAGCCGGTAATGAGATCCTCACCGATCCACTTGGCATCGGCCGCGGACAGTTTGCCTTTCTTGGCGGTCTTGGCAAGCTGTTCTCTGCAGTAAGCCAGACCTTTATCAATAAATTCCTGTTTGATATCTTTCATGACAACCGGGCACTGATAGCGCTGTGCGAATAACAGAGCCATCTGAGAGGCCATCAGGCCGGCGCCGATGACACCGATCTTGGCAATCTTGTTGCCTTTGACTTCTTTCGGCGGTCTGCCGGGAAGTTTCTTGGCGCGACGCTGGGTCAGATCGAAAGAGTAAACGCCGCATTTGAACTGATCGGACAGGATCATATCAGCCAGGATATCCGTTTCCTTCTGGAATCCTTCATCCAGGGACCATGAGCCTGCACCCTTAATGAGTTCAAGCGCCTGGTAGGGAGATATTGCTCCTGAATGAACTTTGCCGACGATGAATTCTTTGGTTTTATTGTAGAGCGCATCGCTCATCTTCGGATCAATCTTCTTGCGCTCTATCTTTTCTTCTCCGGTGATAATGCGTTCCAGTAAAGCGATGGATTCATCCATGAACTCTGCCGGGGCGATGAGTTTATCCGCAAGTCCCATCTCGAAGGCCTTTTTGGAATTAATCATTTTATTCATATTGAGCGGATTCGAGATAATGAGCTCAATGGCGGCTTCCGGACCGCAAAGTTTGGTGACCAACTGGGTTCCTCCCCAACCAGGAATCAAACCGAGGAAGCACTCGGGCAGCGCATAATGATCGCACCCGCCCGGGCTCTTGGATATCGTGCGGTAGTTGTGGTACAACCCCACCTCGACGCCGCCACCCATGGCTGCGCCGTTGATGGCGGCCAGTGTCGGAATCTTGAGGTTCATAATTCTCTTGAAAGTATTATGTCCCATGGCACCGATCTGGAGAAGATCCTCCCTTTTTGCATTCGGATCCACGCTCATAATGTCAGCGCCCACGTTAAAGATGTAAGGCTTTCCGGTCATGATCCAGCCTTTTACATCCTTGTCTTTTTCCACGGTATCGATAACTTTGTTTAGAAATTCAAAGGCCTCAAAACCCCAAGTGTTGGGGATATTGTAGAACTGCCCGTTGTCCATCGTGACAATCGCTATTTTTCCAGCCTTTTTTGACTGCAAGAAATTGAGTTTACATTCTGTTATATATTTAGCCATAGCCTTAACCTCCTATAATTTTTTCCCTACGACGTTTTCCCAAATGATAGAACCACCCATGCCGAGACCGATGCACATGGTGGTAAGTCCGTACTTCGCCTTCGGATTCATCTCGAAGTCCTGCGCAAGCTGCATGCTCAGGCGAACACCGGAGCTGGCCAGCGGGTGGCCCATTGCAATAGTTCCGCCATAGGGATTAAGCCTGGGATCGACAGGAGTCTTCATACCAAAGTGCTTCATGAAACCGACAGCCTGCACAGCGAAGGCCTCATTCAACTCGATGAAGTCGAGATCATCAAATTTCATGCCGAAATTCTTCAGCACCTTTTCCGTTGCGGGAACGGGACCCCAACCCATAATGGATGGGTCAACACCGACGAATCCGGCGCCGACAAACTTCATCTTGGGTTTGATTCCCAGTTCTTTGCATCTCTTGCCCGACATCAGCAGCGACACACATGCGCCGTCATTCAATCCCGAAGCATTGGCCGGGGTAACACGGCCTTCCGCCCTAAAGGGGAACTTACGGAGATTTTTAATGCTCTCCATTGTTGTTCCGCGTTTGGCCTGCTCATCGTAGTTGGCAACTTTCCACCCGTTGGGGGAAAATACCGTCATGTCAACGCAGTGTTTGGCATAGTAGCCCTCATCCAAAGCCTTGAAATATTTTTCCAGGCAATAGTAAGCATACTCATCCGCTTCTTCTTTCGTCACCGGCTGTTCGCCGTTTTCCGGCATCCAGTCATGGAGTTTTTCCGCCGTGTTGCCCATGTTGAAATACTTAACCTCTACCATCTTCTCGGTAACAACCCGCGGGTTCGGGTCTGCGCCCGCGCCCATGGGGTGATGAGCCATGTGCTCCACACCGCCGGCAATAATGATATCGGAACAACCTGTCTTGATGAACGATGAACCGATGGCCTGGCAGGTCATACCGCCCGCGCACATCCTGTCTACCGAAAATCCGGCAACCTTTTCCGACAGACCCGCAGTCAAAACGGTCACTCTGCCCATTGTGGTACCCTGATCCCCGACCTGTGTCGTTGCACCCCAAATGTTGTCGTCAACCTCGTCCCAGGGAACGTTCGGGTTTCTTCTAACGAGTTCTTTCATGACTTTCGTCACCAAATCATCCGCGCGCGTGGTCCAGTAATGGCCGTCCTGTCTGGCCTTTCCAAACCATGTACGCACTCCATCTACAAAATACGCATCTCTTAAATCCATAAAACATCCTCCTTGCTTTATATCTGTGTCCTTTAATTATTTAGATAGGGATAAACGACCACCAATAGTTATTCAGATAGGGATAAACGATCATCAACTACGGTAAGACCTCTTGATCCTTAAACTGTAATTTCATACCATTATGGGAGAAGTTTTGTCAATGAACTTCTCCCATGAAAATAACTTTTTTTTCAGAAATTTCCTTTATTTGTGCGGATCAGAGCGCGGGAAACACGTTACGATGTCTTACAAAACCGGTTCAACGGCATTGAAGCAATGTTAAGGGGTTACGGCCTAAACCATAACCCCTTGATTTTCATTGGTAGGCGGTGCTGGGATTGAACCAGCGACTTCTACCGTGTGAAGGTAGCTGCATTTCTCTTTGTAAAATCAATAACAAGATCCATTATTTTCGGCTTTCTTTAAAGCCTTGCAGACTCCCATGGCACATGATTTTCGTGCATAATTGCATCCAATATCTGTATTGCCTTGTAATAGGAAGACACCTGCATAATTATTGTATGCCTCAGCATAATCCGGTTTTATGCGTATAGCCATTTTATAATCTTGAATAGCATCATCATACATACCACGTTTACTGTATGCATTTCCCCTATTGTTATAGGCATTGGCATTGTTTGGTTTTATTATGATTGCTTTATTATAATGATCAATAGCTTCCTTAATCATGCCTTCAGCAGACATCGCCACGCCAAGATTGTTATGTGCTATGTAATTTCCTTTGGTCACCCGCACAGCATGATTAAAAAGAGTGATGCTGTTTTTCCAGTAACCGCTCTGCATCCATGTTAAAAAAACAAGAAGGCAAAGGACGGCGATAGAAATTGAGAACAGAACATTTTTTCTAACGCCTGCCCTTTTGAGCATAGGTGGGATTCCCCAGGCAATCATTATGGAGATGCCGATCGATGGCAGATAGGTATAGCGATCTGCCATGGCCTGTCCGCCAACCTGCACCAAACCGATTACCGGAACAAGAGTTCCTAAATACCAAAACCAACCTGTAAATAAAAATGGCATTGTTCTGATCAAGTAAATAACAGCGAATGTAATGACCGCAATAATAATGGCAGAGACTAAGATCTGCCATACTGGCAAGGACAACTTGTATGGATAGAAAATGGCAAGATCTAATGGACAAAATACCTTTCCTAAATATAAAGCATAAGAAAGAACACCGTTGGTAAAACGTTCGGGAAGGGGTAAAATTTCAATGGACGTAACGGCATTCCCTTTTTTTTGTACCCAGTAAGTAATAACAATGGAAGTAATCATTATACATATAAAAGGTATCTTCTCCCCAATCAATCTTCCCGCTTGTTTAAATCTATTCTCAGCTCTTACCTTCGTAATGTTCTGCCATCTTTTAAGTGGCCAGTAATCCAGCAGCATCAATAAACACGGAAGTGTGACAAACATCGGTTTGGACATAAGGGCACAGGAAAACAGCATTAAACAAATAAGATAATGAGATAACTTTTTTGTCTCAGTATAAAAAGAGTAGGCGTATAAAGACGCCATTCCAAAGAGCATACTTAAGACATCTTTGCGCTCGGCTGCCCAGGCGACCGATTCCACCCTCAATGGATGCAGGGCAAAAAACGCCGCCGCAAAAGCAGCCGGCCAGATATTGTTTGTTATTCTAGACAAAAAGAGAAACAATAAAACAACAGCGCCTATATGAAACACCAGGCTCACAATATGATGCCCCGATGCGTTTGCACCAAAAAGATTCCAATCAATCATATGAGAAATCCAGGTAAGCGGGTGCCAATTACTTTCTTCTACAGTGCCAAATGCCCATTTGATACTTTGCAGATTTACGCCAGATCGTATCTGATAATTTTCAGTAATATATTTGTTATCATCATAATTGATAAAGTCATGGCCAGCTATTCGGCCAAAAGCGGCCAAGGAAGCTGCAATTAAAAATATTATGATGAGATAAGTATATTTTTTATTCATGGCAAAAAACATTCATCAGAAATTAAATAAAGGCACACAATTCTTTGATTATTTTTGTATCATAGAATTAATTATGTTGATTACGAATTGCGGACTATTATATTAATAAAGAGTAACATATTTTGTTGATAGAAAAAATACTTACAGACTTATTTGTTATAACAATTTAATATCATAAGTTTTTGGCAGCAGTTAATAATAAAGGAGTTATGGCGCTTACCATAACCCCTTGAAATTACATGGTAGGCGGTACTGGGATTGAACCAGTGACTTCTACCGTGTGAATCTGAAAAAAGGATATTTTGAATAAAACAATGTAAAATAACATAATGATATTTATAAATATTTTATATATACGTTTATTTTATTTTGTAGGTTTTTTTGCAAATATGGTCACAATTTGGTCACACAGATATAACCTCTCACCCCCTACAGTCGTTAGAGGGGTATCAGTACAGATTCACAAATTGACTGACCTTGCTCCGAAATGTTCAGGTAATTTTCAAGATTAAGAAAAAGGGTGTCTAGTTTTATAGACTGTTGACCACCTATTAAGTATTTTATCCCCCGCTTAAGAGGGATTGACATTTATTTCTTTATTTGTAATTTTATATAAAAATAAAACTTCACTTCACAAAGGAGAGCGCTAATGAAATATAGATACTCTTTTTACTTTTTTATAATCTCAATAATGTTGATGCTTTCAAGTTGTGCCTCAACGCCACTAATAGATGCTTCTGCAAGCGGTAATTCTCTGGCTGTTCAAAAGCTCATAGATGCAGGTGCTAATGTCAATGAACCAGACAGTAGAGGTTATACTCCTTTGATATATGCAGTTTTATCTGGGAATATTGAAACAATAACAATGTTGCTGAATAAAGGCGCTAATATAAACGCTCAAGATAAACAAAAAGGTTATACACCGCTTCACTGGGCCTTAAATTATGAAAATTTTGATATTGTCAAGCTTCTTATAAAGAAGGGCGCTGATGTGAACATAAAATGTAATCAAGGCGAAACCGCTCAAGATTTAATTCTTTCTTATATGCAAGGCGACATAATTGATGAGATAGGGTTTAATCTTTGGAAGCCAGAAAAAGGGAAAGCTAGATTATTCTTTGTTGGGAGCGAGCTGTTTGATGGCATCAGAGTGAAAGTTGGAAACCAGACAAAAAGATTAAATCTATATATGACCACTGGATTGGCTTTTATCGATGTTGATTCAGGTATGAATGATATATATGTTTATTCTCATGGTATTCCATCAAAACCGACAGTGTCAGTTGATACAAAAGAGGGGCAAATATATTATTTTAAAGTCACGCAAAATATGGGCAAAAGAATGTTACATTATGCGCTTATTAAAGTAAACACCGTTAATGTAACTCCTCTCGCGGAAGCTGAAGCAAAAAAGGAAATTATTAACTTCTTAAAATCAACTGAACAGCAAAGTAAAATTGCCGTAGATAAAAAACCTATTGCTCCTAAAGAAGTTACAATAGCTCCCAAAGTTGAACAACATACTGTCCCGAAAGAAGTTGCAATTGCTCCTAAAGCCGAGCAACCTAATGCTGTTATTAATAACACAACTGAGAACAGTGTTGATTCTAAAAATGTTTCGGTTCCTTCCAAAATTGAAGAACCGGTAGTTCATAAGGAAGTTGTTGCCGTTATTGCTACCCCAACTACTCAAGAAAAATCAGTTCCAGTCATAAATAAGCAAAACGAGACAAAATCAATTCCAGAAGAAGATGTCCGAAATTTGGTAAATATTTGGTTAACCAGTTGGCAATCAGGCGATATGAAAACATATCGCAGTTGTTATGCACCGGAATTCAAGTCAAAAGGTATGAACTTGGATGCTTGGGTTTCAAACAAAGTAAATGTTCGAGAAAAAAGTAAAAATATAAGCATCAGCATCGATGATTTGCAAATATCGGTTGATGGCAATAATGCTACCGCTATGTTTACCCAATCTTACAATTCTTCTATATCTATGTCGTCAGGTAAAAAGAAATTAGAATTAAGAAAAATAAATAACGAATGGAAAATTAATAGAGAGATTATGTAAAAAATAATCAAATCAATAGGCCGAAAAAAAATTATATAATATGCCCCACGTTTGGTTCTCAAGACAATGAATGATAAAGTAAAAACATGACCAAAGAGCAAGAATGTATAGAAAAGTCACTGGCAGTGAAGATTGCTTCAACAAAAGCTCGGTTGGCTAAATTACATGAAGACGGTATTCCCTTTGAAGGGGAAAATCCGCTGTCAGGTCTTATAGAGGGTATCCGTGGAGGAATCGCGTGGGAAGAGAAAACAAACGGTAAGATAAAGCAGATTCTGATACTGCCACTTTTGATTCCGGCAATTCTGTTTATGATGATTCTAACCCCATTAATATACATATCGCACCGTTGGGATGTTCTTAAGAAAAAACAAGAATTAAAAAAAGAAATCCGTGAGCTTAACAATGCGCGGATTAATAAAAACTACTCTGCTTTGCAATATGATTATCAGAGAGAAAAAAAATTCCAGAAAACCTTGTCTTTTTGGGGTGGGAAATTGAACAAAAATATATTCACTTCAAATATTCCAAAAGACAATACGCTCTGGTCCCTGTGGAGACTGTATGGTTTGGATAAGGACACATTCTCTTCAGATGAAAGAATTAGTTTAGTCCGAGATTGGCTTGATACTTTGTATGGAAAAGAAGTAACAATCAAATTGAATATTGAAAAAAAAATCAGAGAAACTATGGAACTTCACGCAAAAGCTAATGAGCCGTATTTCCAACGAAAGGTGGGAGCGGCACATTTTTACTTTATGAATCCTGTGGATTCGGTAATCAGGAATTTGTCAAAAGAGTTGCCGAGCTATGGATAGAAAAGCCTAAGGTTTGGCTACTGACAATCATAGTTCAAACATGCAACATCCTTAACTTCAGGACTAATTTAAATATGGAAGGGAAGATATGAAAAAAACAAACAACAAAATCTATAATACTTTCATTCTAATGATATTGTTATCTTTTGTTATTGGATGTGGAAAAGAGGATTCAGTAAAGGTGTTTCGTGAACGCGCAACTACAGAGTTTATTAATGAATATACGCTCTTGTCTCCGCTAGATAAGCGTAGCGTTATACAGAAAAAAGATTACTATGAACGAATGAAAAAAGATTATGATAATTTTATTAAACGGAAAGGTGACGTCAGAATAGAAAATAATGAATATATGAGTCGGTTGGATATGGAAAAAATCCACGCTGGCATTAGAGGTAAGGATTTTGATGATTGGACATATGTAGATACTGAAATTAAATTTCATGATATGGAGTATGCTGAAGGTATCTTGGCAGAAAAAAGTGTTTTCTTTGAAAATAAGTCTAATCAATCAATAAAAATTTATGATTCTGTTTATTATTATGACCAAGATATATATCGTTGGGTACTACTTAAAGATGAGTTGTTTACCGAAGGTAAAAACGAAAAAGAAGGGAAAATAAGAAAACGTAGCATTTGGAATTGTGATTATGATGTTTTAATAGATGAATGTTGTGAAAAAATATCTTTAAAACGAAAAACTGAAGAGGCTATCCGTTGAGTACGAAGATGAAAAAAGAGCAAGAATTTAGAGAAAAATCATTACTAAAGAAGATTACTTCAGTAAACGCCCAGCGCTGGGCAATATTATTTTAGTGCAACAAAGAGAGAGCAAATCAGAAACACTAATTCAACTAATAACAAATAATGAAACTTTGTTGTTAAAATAAGAATTTATTCCTATTCTAATTGCCCAACGTTGGGCTGTATTCTATAACATATTACCTGAATCCTGCACGTCATAGTGCCTATTCCGCTTAAGTCGCCATCCTAATCCGCAGGAAGCC
>JBATES010000174.1:0-9689 GCA_049664145.1 Smithella sp. | reverse complement strand
ATTGTTGATCCTATAAGAACCAATCATTGTATTGATTCCGATAAGCAAAAAAAACAGAGACAACACCAAAATCAATATATTCTTAATCCATATCAAAACGTTCACACGCAATCACCCGTTTTCAGACACTTTTAAGCTTCTTTTTTAAACCTGCGTAAACATCGTAGCTGAAATCACTGTTGCGGCAGGGCAGCAACGAATTGTTATGATACAGAGGTTCATTCAGAATGTCAAAGGATGAACACGCGACGGCGTCATCCCACATTTTTGTGCCGGGGATAGGAGAGTATTCGGCAAGCAGAGGTTGTGCCCCGCATTCCTGAACGAATTCAATGCTGTCGATGACCTCCTGAGTTTTTTGACCGGGCATGCCGCAAAGCAGATAGACCCCGATTTCTCCGGTTTTGTAACCGGCATTTCTTAAATGATTTACGGCTTTGCGCAACTCTTCATTTTTAACCTTTCCTCCGGTTTGAATCTGGCGGTTGAAATCGGAAGTTTCAAAACCGAACCGGATGGTCTTAAATTCGGAACGATAAAGCATTTCGGCAAGCGCTTGGGTTATTTCACGTAAATGCAGTCCGTTGGGACAGTGAAAACGGCAGGTTAGATTTCTTTTCCGGATTTCCTGCAGAAAGGGCATAATCATTTCTTCCGGATTGACAAGCAGGGCGTCATCGTAAAAACAGAAATTCATCACGCCGTATTTGTTCTGCCAGTATTCGATTTCATCAACCACCTTCATTGGATCACGACGCTGGAATCTGTTGTTAAAAACAGGCGAAGCGCAGTAACTGCAACGGTATGGACACCCCCGCGACGTGATTAAAGGCAATTGCTCTATTTTATTGATCAGATCGAAAGCAGGGTAGGGATAGGAATCAAGATGGCTTTCTTCCGGCAGAAAAGAGGCCTCTTCACCGAATATTTTTTTCAGCAGAGCAAAGATTTGTTTTTCCCCCGCCCCGGCAATGACATAATCGGCGCCGGAGAAATTTACGGCATGCTCGCCGCAGAGCGTCGCGTACTTGCCGCCCAGAACAACCGGAATTTGCGGCAGTACCTCTTTTATCATTTTGATTGCTTCGAAAACCCCGGGATACCAGTAAGTCATCATGGACGTCATCAAAACAATGTCAGCATCCTGATGCTTTTTGAGTTCGGCGCTGAATACTTCGGGCAAAATGCCGTAGCGGCAATAATTTCTGGAAAACATTTTTAAGGCAGCAGGTGTGGGGATGATCTGCCGGTAAAATTTGCCACTGCCGGAGGCATAACGCTTTGGCTTCGGGAGACCCTGCTGGGCCATTGAGGGATGATGCGGGTCAAGGCAATCGATAAACGCAACCTGATGATTGTTTTTGCGCAAAAGTCCGCCCAAATACAAAAGGCCAAGAGGTTTTATCCAGAAATCATACGCGGCAAAATCGTGAATCCAGGGATTAACTAAAAGAATCTTTTTACTCATCCGCGGCTATTTATCACAACCGTTCGATATTTACAAAAGGATAACCAATTGAATCATTAAAAGTTAAATGGAACGCACAGCGTCTGAAAAGGCAAGAGAGATTTGCGGCAGGGTGATGAATTGACTTCATTATTCTTTTATGTTAATCAAACGCACGACAATGAAAGTTAATAATATTTTGAAATTATTTATCTTTGAGGGTCTGGGCAGCGTGAAAAAGACGACTTTGTTGAATATTTTTTTCAGGTCTTTGTTGATTCACGCGACCTTGAATTTCAGGCGAATGCAGAATCTGGGTTTTGCCATGGCGGTAATTCCCTTAATCAGGGAACTGAAGCTGACCAAAAAGGAATCGGCAGAGTTTTTAACGAAACACCTGCAGATGTTTAATACACATCCTTACTTTGCGGCCCCGATCATCGGTTCTATCGTTCGTCTGGAAGAAGAAAATGCTTCTCAAAAAGATGAACTTTTTGATGCCAATGCGATTAAACAGAGTTTTATGGCATCTTACGCCGCGATCGGCGATACTTTTTTCTGGGCAGCTTTCCGGCCTTTTGTGGCCTTTGTCAGTGTTTTGTTGATGTACCTGGGGCTGACATTGGCGCCGGTTTTTTATTTATTGATCTATACGCCGGTTCATTTTTTGGTAAGATTGAAAGGATTCCTTGAAGGGTACAGCCGGGGGAAAAGAGGATTTGAATTTATTCGCTCCCTGAATTTGCCGGGACTGGCTTTAAAAATTCGCTGGATTTCCCTGGGTGTGTTGATTGCTTTGCTCATCTGGCTTTCTCGATATGACGGGTACTGGCCTTTTGCGCAGACATTCGGGATGGTTGTTAAATTTACGGCCCTGGCGGCTGTTTTGCTTTGCATGTTTTTGCTGAAAAAAGGCATTTCGCAGATTCAATTGCTTTACGGCGCGGTGGCGGCATTTATTCTTATGGCATGGACGGGATTGATTCATTGACGGAAACAAGAACATTAGAATTAAAAAATAAGTTGGGGATGCATGCACGGGCGGCGGCATCTTTTGTAAAAGTAGCCCAGCGGTTTAAAGCAAAAATATATATCGAACGTGACGGGCAGACCGTCAACGGCGACAGTATTCTGGACATTCTGACGCTCGCCTGTCCCTACGGCGGAAAACTGACGATTGTGGCCGAAGGAACGGATGCGGCTGTGGCCATCCATGAACTGGAAAAGCTTATTGAAAATAAATTTGGAGAAGAATAAAATATAATATGAGCGCTGATCAGACAACAAAAACCTTTGTTCTCAAGGGCATCGGGGTTTCGCCGGGCATTGCCATCGGTCGTTGTTACCGCTTCGACCCATTGGACAGTCAGATATCTTTTTATAAACTCAAAGAGGAATCGTTGGTTCCGAAGGAAGTTCAACGTTTTAAGAAAGCGTTGAAAGACTCGGAAGAACAATTACTGGACATCCAAAAAAATCTCCGGAAAGCAAAGATTACCGAACCTATTTATGTCATCGATGTTCATATTCTCATCCTGAAAGATAAGGCATTTTCCAATCGCACGGTAAAATACATCCGTGACCAGGGGATTAACGCCGAGTGGGCGCTGCGCATGACGTTGGACCATTACAAGCAAATCTTCGAAGGCGTGCAGGACGATTACATCAGCAGCCGGGTCAGTGATGTACAGTACGTGGTGCAGAGAATTTTGCGCAATCTTTCCGGTGAAAAACATGAAATGGTCTGGGATGTGGGCAACAATGGTGTGATTGTCGTGTCCCATGACATATCTCCGGCCGATACGGCTCAGATGAAACTGGACAAAATTCTCGGTTTTGCCACGGACAGCGGCGGGCGTACCTCTCATACGGCCATTGTTGCCCGCTCTCTGGAACTGCCGGCGGTCGTAGGTCTGGATGACATCACGCATTTCGTCCGCACCGATGATGAAGTGATCGTTGACGGCACCGCGGGCATGGTGGTGATTAATCCGTATCCGGACATGCTCAAGCGGTATGAGGAAAAGAAGCGCCATTACGATGCGGCCAACGATGAATATCTGAAATTCGGCAAACTGCCGGTGGTCACCCTTGATAATTATCAAGTGCAGATAGGCTGTAATATTGAATTTATCGAGGAAATTCCTTCTGCTATTATGCATGGCGCGGAAAGTATTGGTTTGTACCGGACGGAATTTCTTTATATTTACCGGGAAGATCTGCCGACGGAAGATGATCATTTCAACAATTACCGCCAGGTCGTTACCAACCAGAATCTGTCCAGTGCCACCATCAGAACGTTTGATCTGGGCGGTGACAAATTTGCCAATTACCAGAAACAGAGCAAGGAATTGAACCCGCAGATGGGCATGAGAGCGATTCGTTTCTGCCTGAAGGAAGTTGATATATTCAAAACGCAATTAAGAGCCATCTGGCGCGCCAGCGCTCTGGGAAAGACCAAAATTCTTTTCCCGATGATTTCCAGCGTGGAAGAAATCAGGGAAGCAAAAAAATTGCTGGCAGAAGCCCGTCAGGAACTGATTGATGAGGGATTGCAGATTCCTCACAAAATAGAAATCGGCGCCATGATTGAAGTGCCTTCCGCCGTTGTTATTGCGGACAAACTGGCCCGTGAAGTTGATTTTTTCAGCATCGGAACCAATGATTTGATTCAGTATTCGCTGGCGATTGACCGGGCCAACGAACGTTTAACCTACATGTATGAACCTTTACATCCGGCTGTTTTAAGATTAATTCAAAGCGTAGTGGATGCCGCTCATGAGGCAAAGATTGACGTGGCCATGTGCGGTGAAATGGCCGGTGACCCGCTTTGCATCCTGATTCTGCTCGGCATGGAACTCGATGAGTTGAGCATGAATCATCTGGCGATTCCGCGCATCAAGAAAATTATCAGAGAGTCCACGCTGGAAGAATCCAAAACTATGCTGAAGAAAGCCATGTCTTTCAACACCGCGTCAGAAGTGCGATCGTACGTTCAGGATTATATGTTCAAACGTTTCCCTGAAGAATTTAAACCTGAAGAAGATTAATTTTTGAACATTTCGTTATTTTTCCCGGAGAAGATCATCGATGAACGAAAATAATAATGCAGCAAATTCCGGTCACGGCGAAGAATTTTATTCCGGCCGTCTTTACGATGAACAGAATTTTCTGCAGGACAGACTGGCCAATATTTTTCTTTCGCGGGTTTCCATGGCTGACGAGTACGTGGAAGCGATTCAAAAAGCTTCCCGGGAAGGCGTCATTGTTTACGCTTTAAGTCAGCGAAGTGAATTTAACAGCCTGATTATTTATGATCTTTTTAAACGCAAAGGGGTTCCTGTTCCTGTTTATTGTCATGGCATGAACATGTCTTTGTTGTATCCCCTGCCGAAGCTGCGGAAGTTCCTCTGGTCTGCTTTTTTGCGTCGTCTCGGGAAGGAACAAAAGGTTTGGCAGGGCAAATTGGCTTTTATCGAAAAAACGATCAAAGAAAAAAAGAGCATTGTCATCCATCTTGGCGAATCCGAGTTCATCGAAAATCGCTCCGCGGAAAGCGCGATAACGACGCTGCTTGATGTTCAGAAAAAAGTTGATTTCCCGATTCTTATCGTTCCGGTAATGGTGTCTTACGGACGCCGGCGTGAAAAAGAAGATGAAGGGCTGATTAATATTCTTTTCGGACAAACCGAACACACCGGATCCTTGCGCCGCCTGATTACTTTCGCGCGTTACTCCGGCAATGGTTTTGTCATTCCTGCTGAACCGGTCAATCTGTCCGCGTATCTCAAAACGACCAAAACCGTCTCTCCGGAAATGATGGTTCGTGAGCTGCGTGGGGACTTGATCGATCGTATTGATAAGGAAAAAACGGCGATCGTCGGACCGGCCTTGAAATCAAAGGAAGAACTTATCGGAATGGTCATGAGCGACGAATCGTTGAAAAAATTCATGACTGAATATTCAGAGCAGGAAAAGAAAGATATCGTCAAGGTGAAAAAAGAAGCCCGCCGTTATCTTTATGAAATTGCCGCTGATTACAGCGAGACGATGATTCACATATGGAAAAGGGTGCTGAGCTGGCTTTGGCATGATATTTATGACGGTTTGTCGATTGATAAAGAAGGCCTGGCCAAGATACGAAATATCTCTAAAAAAATGCCTTTTGTGATTGTGCCCTGTCATCGCAGCCACATTGATTATCTCCTGATCCATTACGTTTTTTACACCAACAATATTCAGATGCCTTTTATTGCCGCCGGGAAAAACATGTTCTTTGGTCCGATGGGTTATATTTTCCGTAAATCCGGCGCTTTTTCGCTGCGGAGAAGCTTCAAGGGCAATAAAGTTTATCCCGAAGTCTTTACCAAGTATCTGGCGACACTCCTGAAAGAAGGACTGCCTCTGGAATTTTTTATTGAAGGCGGGCGCAGCCGGACGGGAAAAATGGTTATGCCGAAGTATGGTCTGCTTTCCATGATTCTTCAGGCCTTTCAGGAAAAATATTGCGAAAACATTGCGATTGTTCCTGTTTATATCGGGTACGATCGCGTAATCGAGGAAAAGTCATATCTGAAAGAGCTTTCCGGTGGATCCAAAACTCCTGAAAGTACCGGGGATATCATCAAAACCAGTAAAATACTGACCAAGCGATTCGGCCGCGTTTACGTGAACATAGGCGATCCGATGATTATGCAGGATTATCTGGCGGTTCAGAAAAAGCCGATGGAGCAGATGGATCTGGAAGAAAGGCAGAGTCTTTACCGTAAGATCGGTTATGAAATCGTTCTGGAAATTAATAAGGTTGCCGTTGTTACGCCATTTTCGCTCGTTGCCGCGGCGATTTTAAGTCACGATCGCAGAGGCATTTCGCAAGATGAATTACTGGATGTTGTCAATGAATTCTACGAATACCTGAGTATCAAAAAAGTTAAATTTGCGGAAACATTTGCCCATCCTGAAAAAGCGATCATGGATGCGCTGAACATATTTGTGCAGTCGGGCTTCATTGAGAAGATTGAAGCGGAAGAGGAAGAAAAGGACGTTGAAGATATCCAGGAAATTGTTTATTCATTGAAGGAAGAAAAAAGGCTCAATCTGGAATATTACAAAAACAATTTTCTCCATTTCTTTATGTCTCTGAGTTTCGTGGCTACTGCCATTGTCAAGACTGATGAAGACATGATTGCTCTGAACAGTGTCATTGCCAAATATAAATTTATCAAACGTCTTTTATGGAATGAGTTTATTTTCGATAAAAACAAGGATGACGTTGAAGAAATGAATGAAGTCATGGCCTATTTATTCGATAAAAAAATGATTGCTTCCGTTGAGCGGGATGGAGAGGTATTTATCGAAATAAAAGGGAAGGGCAGTAGAATGCTTAAACCTTATTCCGATTTGATTCACAACTATCTGGAGTCGTTCTGGATTGTCATCAGAGGCTGTCTGTATCTGAAGAAAGCACCGCTGAGCAAGAAAGACTGGCTCAAGAAAATCACAGCGCTTGGCGAAAGAATGTACAAAAAAGGCGAAGTCCTCAGGCGCGAAGCGCTTTCTCAGGCGAATTATACCAATGTGATGCTCTGTCTTGAAGATTGGGAACTGATTACCATCATCAAATTTGAAAAGACCGATAAGAAAGAAAAGAAAGAAGATCTTTACGCCCTGACTGAAAGCAGGGCGGAAATGGAAGTATTGCGCCGTCGTCTCTTCAGACTGCTGTAAATCTCTGAGTTGAATTTCACTTAAAAAAATGAATGACATTAAAAAAGACAGAAACACCAAACTTTTTCTACATTTGAAAAAGTGGCTGGAAAAAGCAGTGCTGGATTACGGTATGATTCAGGAAGGCGATCGCCTTCTGATCGGCGTTTCCGGCGGCGCCGATAGCCTGACTCTGCTGGACTTGTTCGATTCGCCGATGCTTTTTATTCCTAAGTTTTCTTTCATCGCCGTTAATATCGATATGGGTTTTGATCCACAATACCAATCCTACCAAGCGCTGGAAAAATATTTTCAGGAACACGACTACCGTTACGTCATGGAAAAAACGGATATCGGCACCCTCTCTCATTCCGATTTCAACAAAAAGAATCCCTGTTTTTTATGTTCGAGGCTGAGGCGCAAAAGAATTTTTGAGATAGCCGATGGCGAGGGCTGCAACAAAATAGCTTTTGCCCATCACCGCGATGACATCATTGAAACGCTGCTGATTAATATCTTTTACGGGCGTGAAATCAGCACGATGATGCCCAATCAGAGCATCTTCGGCGGTAAACTGCACATCATCAGGCCATTGGCTTATCTTCGGGAAGAATTGGTCAAAAAATACAGCAGGGAGCGGCAGTTTCCTGGGATTAAAAACTATTGCCCGACGAGCCAGACATCTAAGCGAGTTTATATAAAAAATCTTTTGAACGAACTGGAGAAAGACAATAAAGAAATCCGCGACAACATCTACAAAGCCATGAGCCACGTAAAGCCGGATTATTTGCTTACAAAGGAAAAACAATAAAAAATCGTCATTCCGGTCGTAGATGACCCTATAGTGACCTTCAGGTTACGAAAGCCGGCATCAATGAATCATTAATACTGGTTCCCGGTCTTCGCTGGGAAGACGACTGAAGAGGGAACGTATTCAGCTACTAATATCATTATTGGACATTCGTTAAATAATTCTAGCATTCAGGAAAATTTCATGTAAAAATAAATCATGGCAAAAGAAAACGTACCACAAAAAATGATTGCGTCCAACAAAACGGCGCGTATGAATTACGAAATCGGCGATACTTATGAAGCCGGTCTGGTTTTATCCGGAACGGAGGTCAAAGCTCTGCGCGCCGGAAAAGCCAATCTCAAAGACAGTTATGCTTTCGTCAAAGATGGAGAAGTCTACATCAAGGAAATGCACATCAGCCATTATGATCACGGCAACCGTTTTAACCATGAGCCGTTACGATCCCGCAAACTTCTTTTACATAAAAGGGAAATCAAAAAGCTCTATGGCAAATCCCGCGAAAAGGGCCTAGCGCTGGTGCCGCTCAAGCTCTATTTTAAAAACGGCAAGGTCAAGGTGGAAATCGGCATCGGCAAGGGTAAAAAACTATATGACCGCCGACAGGATATCAAACTGCGTGAAGAGCGCCGCACGTTATCCCGCGATTTCAAATCGAAGCAAATCAAGGTTTAAAATAACCGCAATCTAACATGAGGAGAAAAAACTCGCCCCGCCCCTTGCGGCCATAGTGCCCTGTAGGGTAGAGGGATCGGGGGAGGGGATGTAAATCAATGGAAGGGAAAAAAGTCAGTGAAAGCAGAGTGCTGATGGCACAGGTGATGAATCCCGAATGCGCCAATCCCGCAGGCAATGTTCACGGCGGCAATATTATGAAGCTGATTGATACCGTCGGATGGGTTGCGGCTACACGGCATGCGAGCAAACACACCGTAACCGCATCGATAGATCGGCTTGATTTTTTATCGCCGGTTTATGTTGGCGATTTCCTGAATCTCAAAGCATCCGTAAACTATGTCGGTAAAAAATCGATGGAAGTGGGCGTGCGGGTCGAGGCTGAAAATCTCATTACAGGGAAGATACGCCACACAGCCTCCGCTTATCTTACCTTTGTCGCTCTGGATGAGAATCACAAGCCGACAGAATTATGCCCTCTTATCCTGGAGACAGATGAAGAAATACGTCGTCATGCCGAGGCGGAGCAAAGAAAGCAAAACCGAATGGCAGAAAAGAAAAAAGAACAATCTATCGGATAAAAAAACAGTGTTAATGTTGCAGTTGACAAAATGTATGTAAGTGTCTATATTACAAACAAATCAAATAAAGGGGGTGTCACGGTTTCGACGGGGACATTTGAAGTTGTAGAAGCGTGCCGAGGTTCCTACAGGCCTCGTTAAATAGGTAGGAAACATATAATCGCAGAAAACTACGATTACGCTTTAGCAGCTTAGTCTGCTAACGTTGAACTCAGTTTTCCTGTTGGTTGAGGGAAACGTCATTTAGACAGGATAGCCAAACTTCTTGCCTGGGGGAGGGCGGCGAATACTTACAGGATAGCGCGGGGAGATCCGGCCTTAGGGAGCAAACCAGCGTGAAGGTTCTAAAACGAAGGCTACGCACGTAGAAGCTCCAGCGGAAGGTTTTCGGACGCGGGTTCGACTCCCGCCACCTCCACCAAGACAGAATCCAATAAAATCCAAAGAAGTGTAAAAACCCGTTAGAAAT